>CANPWN010000005.1 GCA_947584415.1 uncultured Clostridia bacterium
CAGGTTGAGTATAAACCTAAGCATGGAGCTGCTGACGGGAATCGGACCCGTGACCTCCGCCTTACCAAGGCGACGCTCTACCGACTGAGCCACAGCAGCATATCTAAATTTTGACAATTTGGGAGGGGCAATGGAGAAATATATGAAAATCTCACGGCTTATATTAGAAAAATCTCACACTTTTGTCTCACACTTCAAAGTTCTTTTGCTCTCATTGGCAATTTTACTTTGCGTTTTAATATATCAAAAATGCCGCGCAAAGTCAACTATTTTGATTTGTTTGGCACATTTAGGATATATTTTTTCATATATAACCAATATGAAAATTGCTGTTGTGGGTGCTTGTGGGCGACTTGGAAGTGAAGTTTGCAAAATGTTGGAAACGGACAATATTGTGGTTAAGATTGATTTATGCCATGGTGATTTTGAAAGTTTGCAGCAGATGCCTGCCCTTCCGGACATCATTGTTGATGTTTCATGTGCCGCAAATTCAATCAAAAGTTGCGAATTTGCCGCCGAGCGGCATATTCCTATTATTATCGCTTGCACTGGACATAATGACGAAGAAAAACAAAAAATATGTGATTTTAGTGCAAAAATTCCCATTTTTTTGGCATATAACACCTCGCTTGGCGTGCAAATATTGAAACAAGCGGCAAAACTGATTGCAGAAAAATATGATTGTGACATCCATATTCATGAGGTGCATCACATAAACAAAAAGGACGCTCCGAGTGGAACGGCTAAGGAGATTGAAAGGGTCATTTCTTCGTGCGGCAAAACTTCCACTATCACAAGCGCAAGAGGTGGAAGTGTTGTGGGCGAACACACTATTTCTTTCTTTGGCAGAGGTGAAACACTTGAAATTAAGCATACCGCTCTTTCGCGTGAGGCCTTTGCAAGCGGAATAAAAGCAGCGGTCAATTTTATGTCGTCTGCGCCAAATGGTCTTTACAATATGCAAAATTTACAAAAAAAAGAGTGATTTTTTCACTCTTTTTTTGATTTTTAGCCAATATTTTCTTCTTTAACTGCAACTGGCATAACTTCACGGTATTTCTTAATTCCCGTTCCGGCAGGGATAAGTTTGCCAATGATAACATTTTCTTTAATACCAATGAGATTGTCAACTTTGCCCTTAAGTGCAGCGTCAGTAAGCACTCTTGAAGTTTCCTGGAAGGATGCTGCTGAAAGGAAGGACTCGGTTGAAAGTGACGCTTTTGTGATTCCCTGCAAGATTCTCTTTGCAGTTGCAGGCACTCCGCCCTCTTGAAGCACGCGGTCATTTTCCTCCTCGCACTTGTAAGTGTCAACAAGTTCGCCTGGGAGAAGATTTGTGTCGCCTGAAGACTCAATCTTGACCTTCTTGAGCATTTGACGAATTATGATTTCAATATGCTTGTCATTAACACCAACATCTTGGCTTCTGTATGCCCCAATAACTTCGGAGAGAAGATAATCTTGAAGGCCTTTAAGTCCACGAAGTCTTAAGAGGTCTGCTGGGTTGCATGGTCCTTGTGTGAGTTGGCTGCCCGGCTCAACTGTGTCGCCATCTTTAACAGCAAGCACAACAGGTTTCTTGACTTCATATTCTTCTTCGCCATCCTTTGATGTGATGGTGATGATATAATATTTTGCATCTTGTTTGATTTTAACTTTGCCGGCAACTTCGCTGAGTGTGCACTCGCCTTTTGGTCTGCGCGCTTCAAAAATTTCTTCAACTCTTGGCAAACCTTGTGTGATATCGGCGGCAACCGCAGAACCACCTGAGTGGAAGGTTCTCATGGTAAGTTGTGTGCCCGGTTCACCAATTGACTGAGCAGCAATAATTCCAACTGCCTCGCCAACTGTCACCAAATTCTTTCCAGAAAGATTTCTGCCATAGCACTTTGCACAAACGCCGTGTTTGCACTTGCAAGTGAGAAGTGACCTGATTTGAACGCGTTTAATTCCCGCCTCTTGAATTGCAGCGGCTTGCTGCTTTGAAATCATTTCATTTGCTTTTGCAAGCACTTCGCCTGTTTTTGGGTTCACAATGTCATCAACTGCAACTCTGCCATAAATTCGCTCCGCAAGAGTTTCACAGAGGTTGCCGTTTTGATAAAGGTCACTCACCCAAACGCCTTTAACTGCCTCGCCGAGGTCAGCAAAGCAGTCGTCTGTTGTGACAACAACATCCTGAGCAACATCAACAAGTCTTCTTGTCAAATAACCAGAGTCCGCAGTTTTAAGCGCTGTGTCCATAAGACCTTTACGAGCACCTCTCGCTGAAAGGAAGTGTTCAACAGGCTGCAAACCATGGATGAAGTTTGATTTAACAGGGATGTCAATTCTTTGTCCAGATGCCGCAGATTTAAGACCAACCATGCCGCAAACTGAGTTGAGCTGTTGAGCTGAACCACGCGCTCCAGAAGCAATGATTGTTTTGAGTGGGTTTTCATCTTTGAGTTCGCTCAATGCCTCTTTTTCAAGTTTATGTTGAACTCCGCTCCAAATTTCAATGTTTCCATCAATTTTTTCTTCGTTTGTGATAAGTCCGCGTTTGAACAATTTTTCATTTTCAAGAACTTTTGCATCAGCCTCTGCAATATATTCCTTTTTGTGAGAAGGCTCTGTTCCGTCAAACGCATTGATTGTGTTTGCAATGAGTGTTGAATATTTGTAACCCATATCTTTGATGTTATCAATCAAAATTGAGCAATCCGTTGTGCCAAGTTTGTCATAAGCGAGGGCAATGATGTTTTTAAGGTCCTTTTTATCAACGGTTTTATTGCACTCAATAAGGCAATAATTTTCTTCTTTTGTTCTGTCAACCAAAAGTCCTTCTGGGATGTTTTGGCTGAAAATTATTCTTCCAATTGAGGTTGTAATACGCTTTGAATAAGTTTTCCCATCAACCTCTTTTGTGTTTCTTACAGTGATTTCCGCTTGAATATCAAGTTGCCCTGATTGATAAGCGAGCATTGCTTCGTCAATTGAAGCATAAATACTTTTTTCGCCTTTCTTGCCTGGCAAAATTTGTGTCATGGAATAGCAGCCAAGCACAACATCCTGTGTTGGTGTCACAATAGGCTCGCCGTCTGCAAGTTTGAGTATGTTGTTTGATGCAAGCATAAGCGTTCTTGCTTCTGCCCTGGCATCAATTGAAAGTGGAACATGGACAGGCATTTGGTCACCGTCGAAGTCGGCGTTGAACGCTGGACATGATGATGGGTGAAGTTTGATTGCTCTGCCTTCAACAAGCACTGGTTCAAACGCTTGAACTGAAAGGCGGTGAAGTGTTGGGGCACGGTTAAGAAGCACTGGGTGTTCTTTGATAACTCCGTCCAAAATGTCCCAAACAATTGGCTTTTCGCGTTCAATCATGCGCTTTGCTGACTTAATATTGTTGGATTTATTGAGTTCAATGAGCCTGTTGATGATAAATGGCTTGAAAAGTTCAAGTGCCATTTCTTTTGGCAGTCCGCACTGATACATCTTAAGTTCTGGGCCGACAACAATAACGCTACGCCCAGAATAGTCAACACGCTTTCCGAGCAAGTTTTGTCTGAATCTTCCCTGCTTTCCACCGAGCATTGCGGTGAGTGATTTCAAATCTCTCTGCTTTGAGCCTTGAACGGCTTTGCCGCGTTTTCCGTTGTCAATAAGGTTGTCGACAGCCTCTTGAAGCATACGCTTTTCGTTTCTGATGATAACTTCTGGCGCGCCGAGTTCCATAAGTTTTTTAAGACGGTTGTTTCTGTTAATAACACGGCGATAAAGGTCGTTAAGGTCAGATGAAGCATATCTTCCGCCATCAAGTGGAACCATAGGACGAAGGTCAGGTGGAAGCACTGGAAGAACATCCAAAACCATCCAAGTTGGATTGTTGCCGCTCTTCAAGAAACTTTCAACAACATCAAGTTTTTTGATGGCTTTGATTCTTCTTTGTCCCTTCATTGTTGGAAGAGCTTCTTTAAGCTCCTTGCTTTCCTTTTGGAGGTCAACCTGTGAGAGAAGTTTTTTGATGGCTTCTGCACCCATGCCTGCTTCAAAAGCACCATAGCCATATTTTTCTATTGCGTCACGATATTCTTTGTCCGTGATAACTTGCTTGTAAGAAAATTCAGTCTGCTTTGGGTCAATAACAATGTAATTGACATAATAAACAACCTGTTCCAAGGCTTTTGGCGTCAAGTCAAGCAGTGTTCCAATTCTGGATGGAACAGACCTAAAATACCACAAGTGAGTGACAGGGGCAGCAAGTTCAATGTGTCCCATCCTTTCTCTTCTCACTTTGGCACGAGTCACTTCAACACCGCACTTGTCACAGACAACGCCGCGGTAACGGATTCGCTTATATTTTCCGCAGTGGCACTCCCAGTCCTTTCTAGGCCCGAAAATCTTTTCGCAGAAAAGGCCATCCTTTTCAGGCTTCTGTGTGCGGTAGTTGATTGTTTCAGGTTTTGTCACTTCACCATGAGACCATTCTCTGATTTTCTCTGGTGAGGCAATTCCTATTCTGATTGAATCGAAGTTATTGAGTTCAAACATAACTTTCTCCCCTTTTTCTCGTCTTTTTTGGCTGTTTTTTTATTATTCATCATCAAAATCGCCGAAATCGTCAAACAAATCTGCAGTGTCGACAAGTGATGATGCTGTTTCCTCTTCAAATGATTGTTTTACTTCGTCAACTTCCGCTGGCTCTTCCGCTTCTTTTGCAAGAAGTTCGTCAAAGTCAAGTGAAAGTTCATCAAAATCATGTTCTGCTTCCTGAGGTGTCAAGTGCTGGTCTTGTTCATCCATTGAAAGTTCGTTGATTGAAATTTCTTGGTTGTTATCTGTGAGAATCTTAATGTCAAGACCGAGCGCCTGCAACTCTTTGACAAGCACCTTAAATGATTCTGGAATTCCTGGCTCTGCAATAGGCTGTCCTTTTATGATTGATTCATAGGTCTTTGTTCTTCCTGTCACATCGTCAGATTTGATTGTAAGCATTTCTTGGAGAACATGGCTTGCACCATAAGCCTCCAAAGCCCAAACTTCCATTTCACCAAATCTCTGTCCACCAAAGAGTGATTTTCCTCCAAGAGGCTGCTGAGTGATAAGTGAATATGAACCAATGGAACGAGCGTGAATTTTGCTGTCAACCATGTGTTCAAGCTTGAGCATATATTTGTAGCCAACGGTGGTCAAATTGTTAAATGGCTCACCAGTTCTGCCATCATAAAGTTGAACTTTGCCGTTCGCTGGGAAGTTGTTCTGAACAAGCAACTCTTGAATTTGATTGATATCCGCTCCGTCAAAAGTTGGAGTTGCAACCTTCCATCCAAGTGAACCTGCGACAAGTCCGAGGTGAGTTTCAAGAAGTTGTCCAATGTTCATACGAGATGTAACGCCGAGTGGGTTAAGCAAAATGTCAAGTGGGCGACCATTTGCCATGTAAGGCATATCATTTTCAGGCATGATGATTGAAACAACACCTTTGTTTCCGTAACGTCCTGCCATTTTATCACCGACAGAGAGTTTTCTCTTCTGAGCAATTGTCACGCGAACCATCATGTTAACGCCGGCGTCAAGTTCATCCTTATTTTTCTTTGAGAAGACTTGAACATCCACAACAACACCCTCTTTGCCGTGCTTTACGCGGAGAGATGTGTCCCTAACTTCACGCGCTTTGTCACCAAAGATTGCACGAAGAAGTCTTTCTTCAGGTGTGAGTTCTGTTTCGCCTTTTGGAGTAACTTTTCCGACCAAAATGTCGCCTGAGCGAACTTCTGCACCGACACGGATAATTCCGTTTTCATCAAGATTTTTGAGAGCCTCTTCACCGAGGTTTGGAATATCACGCGTGATAACTTCATCACCAAGTTTGGTGTTTCGGCAATAAACTTCATCTTCCTTTAAGATGATAGTGGTGTAAACATCCTCTTTAACAAGGCGTTCATTGATAAGAATAGCGTCTTCAAAGTTGTAACCTTGCCAGTTCATATATCCAACAAGCACATTTTTTCCAAGTGCAAGTTCACCATTTGAGCAGCCATATCCGTCAAAGATAACATCTCCCTCTTTGACTTTTTCGCCTTTCTTTACGCATGGTTTTTGATTGTTGCAAGTTTCTGAGTTTGTTTTTTCAAATTTGATAAGTGGATAGATATCCTCATCACCTTTGTCAGTGAGAATTCTGATTTCATCGGCGCTGACATAACTTACAGTTCCTGCCCTCTTTGCTAGACCTAAAGCTCCACTGTCACGAGCCGCACGGTATTCCATGCCCGTTCCAACAATAGGTGCTTCTGGACGAAGTACAGGCACTGCCTGACGCTGCATGTTCGCACCCATCAAAACACGGTTAACTTCGTTTGAGTTGATGAAAGGAATAAGTGCTGAAGCAACTGAGATGAATTGGCGTGGAGAAACATCCATGTAATCAATCTGGCTTGCTGGCACTTCACCCATGGTTGCACCATGACGAGCCATGACACGCTTGTTGACAAACCTGCCTTCACTGTCAAGAGGCTCGGTTGCTTGTGCAATAAATGCCTTATCTTCAATGTCAGCCATCTTGTATTCATAAGTTTTGCTTACAACACCTGTTTCTTTGTTTACAGGACGGTAAGGTGTTTCGAGGAAGCCATATTCATTAACCTTAACATAAGTTGCAAGAGTGTCAATAAGACCAATGCTCTGTCCTTCTGGGGTTTCAATGGCACAGATTCTGCCATAGTGTGTGTAATGGATATCACGGATGCCAACATCAGCACGCTCTTTCTTAACACCGCCAGGGCCGACAGCAGAGATACGCCTCTTTTGTGACAGGCCAGAAAGTGGGTTGTTCTGGTCCATAAGTTGAGAGAGTTGTGACTGAGTGATGAAATCTTTGAGTGCCTTGTTGATAGGCTTTGGATTGATAACCTGTGATGGAGTGACTTCTGTAAGTTCCTTTCCTTGCAGGCTTTCTTTGATGTTTGTAACAAGTTTTTGAACGCCTGAACGGAAGGCTTTGCCCAAAAGTTCACCGACAGTTGCCAAGCGTTTGTTTGAAAGGTGGTCAACTTTGTCAAGTGAGCCAACGCCCTCCAAAACATCAAGATAAACTGAGATTGTTGCAAGAATATCATCCATTGTAAGAGTTGTGATTTGAAGTTCCTTTGCATGCTCTTTGATGGCGTTAAGGCGTTTTTCCTTCGTCTTGTTTTCCTTCAAAATCTGCATGAGAGTTGGATAATAAACTTCCTCGGTGATTCCAAGAGATTTTTCATCACATGGAAGGACTTTGCTAAGTCTTACGCGGTTGTTACCACGCATAAGGTGTTTTTTGCCAGCAACTTGAATCCAAACTTCGTTGATTCCTGCGTCCTGAATTTGCCTTGCCTTCTCCTCAGAGATAATTTCGCCAGCCTTAACCAAAATTTCATCCTTATCAGCAATGTTCTCTGCTGCAATAAGGCCTGGAAGTCTGTTTGCAAGAGCAAGACGGTTGTTAAACTTAAATCTGCCGACATTTGCAAGGTTATAGTAAGCGTCTGTGAAGAAGAACGCATTGAGATAATTTCTTGTGCTTTCCGCTGATGGAACATCAGATGGGCGTGACTTTCTTGCAAATTCCAAAAGCGCCTCATCTTGTGTTTGTTGTGGCTCACGGTCAAGCGCCGCTTTGATGTGACGGTTGCCACCGAACAATTTTTCAATTTCAGCACTTGTAAAACCAAAGCATTTGAGGAAAATGCCAATTGAGAACTTGTCCTTCCTGTCCACAACCATTTTGAGGGCTTCGTTTGCGCCCTGTTCAATTTCAAGCCACATTCCCCTTTCTGGAATCATTTGAGCGCGAAGGGTTGAGTTATCCTCCTTCTCGCGTGTCAAATAAACGCTTGGGGAACGAACAATTTGAGAGATAACGACTCTTTCAATGCCATTTGTGAGGAATGAGCCGTCTTTGGACATAAGTGGGATATCTCCAAAGAAGACTTCCTGTTCAACAGCCTCACCTGTTTCCTCAATGACAAATCTCGCTTTGACCTTGAGCGGAACAGAATAAGAAGCTCCCCTTCTCTTGCACTCCTTTATGGAATATTTTGACTCATCAGCAAGATTGATATCCAAGAAATAAAGTTTCGCCTTGCCGCTGTAATCAACAACCGGTGAAAACTCATCAAGCACATTTCTGATGCCGTTTGTGATAAAGTCCTTGTAAGAACTTTTTTGGATGTCTAATAAGTCCGGAATTGGAACAATGTCATCAAGTTTTGCGAAAGAATATCTTTCAGTTTTTCCAAATTTTTGTTTCTTCAAAGATAGTGCCATTTGATTATTCTCCTTACGCTTTTGACTTCGCATTTATGGTGAAAAGACAAAAAAAGGGCAAAAGCACCCTCATATCAAAAGAGTGCCAAAAAGCCCTTTTAACTGTTAAAATGTCACGATTTTCCCCACTTACACATAATTGTCTTGGGTATTTTAACATAACTATAAATTTTTGTCAACTTATTTTTTAAAATTTTCAAAAAATTTTGTGAAATTTGCTTGACTTTTTTATAGTTGTGCCAAAAGCGCGGTTTCAAACGCCAAAGTGCAGAAGTCACCGGTGTTAGTTGTCCAGCCCGTCTTGTCTTTCATTATATCTTTCAATTTTTCAAAGGCAATTTCAAGAGTCATATCTGGAATGCCGCCTTCTCCGCCTGGCTCTCCTTCTTGTGGCACATTCAAATCCCTAAGTGTTGCGCCATATTCATTTTGCGTGACATTGATGTCTGAATTGTGCTTTCTTGCTTTAAGCGAAGTGAATCCCCTTGCGAGCGGGTCATAACCTTCTTTTGTTTCTTTATTTTGCTTTGTGTCAATAAAAATCAAAATTGAAGAGTTGAAAACATTTTCTTTATCAGCAGTTTTTTCTTCAGATAAATATTTGTTTTGCATTGTGTAATTTATTACTTTGATTGTGCCGTTACCATCATCAACTTTATCCAATGTAGCGCCGCCGTCATCCGTAGTAACAGGAGTCCAACTTTTTGTTTCATCATGTGTGCCTATGCCATAATGATCATCCCATGTTGTTTTTCCACTGGCATCTTTTGTGTAGCACCTCTTGACTTGCTCTGCCTCACCTGCAACATACAAATCCTGAAGCGTGATGTCATACAAAGATGTGGTGTAAATGTTGTTTAATCTTATATCCCCACTTGCATTTGCGACAATTCCACCAAAATAAGCGTTTATGTCCAAAGCGTAAACGAAGGAGTCAATGGATATGTTTGCACGCGAATAACTGTCGGAGATGTTGATTCCATTAGTCACCATGCCGACCATACCACCAACTGTTGGGCTTGAATACTGCCCATTAACTTTGAGCAGAGTGCCTTCTTTGACTGCAATTTCTTTGAGCGTGTGGCCAGTTCCCTGTGCAACACCAATCACGCCACCGAGAGTTTGATTTGCAGATATTGAGCCAGCAACAATGATTTTTTCAAGCACATTTCTGCTGCCTGCAACAAGGCCGACAACACCGCCGACAATCCCTATCATGCCAGATTTTTCAGTTGGAAGTGTTTGTGTTGTGAAGCTTTGTCCCATGTAAGCGTTTGAAATTTTTGCATCCTGGCCATCCATGATGCCGACAATTCCACCAACTGCGGCCGCTGTGTAAGGAAGTAGTGCAAATGGTCTTGGAGTTGCCTCACCGGTTGTGCCAATAACATAGGCATTTTGAAGTTCACCCTCAAGTTGACCCGTTATTAGTCCACCATATTGATATGGTTTTAACACCATTGTTTCTGTCAGTGTCATGCGGATATTGTCAGCGCTTGCGTTCAATCCGCCAAACATGAGTCCCGCTTTGCCGCCCAAAATGGCCAATCTGTTTTCTGAGGTGAAATCCATGTCCTCAAGCTTTGCATTGCCAACTCCTCCGCCCGCATAACCAATTATTCCGCCAGCGTAAGAAAGTTTTGTCAAATCTCCACCATCCGCATATCTGTTGGCATCATTATTTTTTGGAACATTTGAGGCAACTGCACTGATTGATGCATGAATATTTTTCATTAAGATTTTGCCCAGAGAATAACCTATCATTCCTCCAACCACATTTTTGCCTATTACGCTGATAACTTGCTCTTGGTCATCTGATTCACGAGTGGTTTCTCCTTCCAAAGTGAAGTTGAAGATGTTTGCATTTTCTGCCCTTCCACACAAAGCGCCAACCGCTGTTGAATTGGTGAAGGTGACAAGTTGTGGCTGCAAATTTAAGTTCATGATGGCAACTGATTTGCTTGATGAACCTGCCAAACTTCCAAACAGTCCTGCTTCATCCATCCTTTGACTTGATGTTGTTTGCAAGCCAGAAATGGTAAGTCCGTTGCCTTCCAATGTGCCACTGAAGTCAACAAGATAAAGTTTGGAATAATCTGAAGCAAAAGTGGAATAATCAACATCTTTTGCAATTCTAAAGTCAGAAGATGGGTTGAGGGAGATGTATTCTTCCATTGTTTCTGGTGAGAAGATTACATAAGGGTTGTAAGTGTTGCCTTGCTCTGGAGAATTTTCGCCTGTAACAAAGGAGTATGTGCCGTCAGTGTTTGCCTCGCCTTCCTTAACCCTTTGGCTGTAAGCAAGCACATTTGCGCTGACAAGTTCAATTCTGTTCTTTGGGAAGGTCATTTGCACATCACCATTTTTTACTCTTGGAGAATTGTTGAAGTAATCAATTCCAGAGTTGCTCTCTGAATAATACCAAACTGCGTTTGATGTTGCTGGAGCATAGGTTATGGAGAACTTGTCAAACGCCGCTTTGCCTTCGTCAGTCAGCAGACTGAACTCGTTGACACTTTTTTCTTTATCAAAATTAAGAGGTTGTGGATTTTCGCCTGGGAAGACAATGTCCGCAAGATTTTTGTTGACTTCACCAGTCAAATAATAACAATCTTCAAAAGTTCCAGAACTTGCGCCAGCAAAGTAATAGTTGTTTTGAATTTCATCTTGTTGAAGCACACTTGTGGAGAAACTGCGTGTGATTGTGCCTTTGTTTGAATAACAGAAGCCAGCCGCAGTTGAAGATGTGGAGATTGGAAGGTTGGAATAACAGTCAATCACACTTCCCTCATTTTCAAAGATAAAGCCGCCTGTTGGAACTGAACTTGAAATGTAACTTGCGCCTCCAGCTGTTGTTGAATAAGGCTTGTCTGCCTCATTAAAGCCAGAGGTTAGGCTGGTCATGATAAGCCCGTTTTGACTGTTAATTGCAACCAAACCACCCATGCCAAACACCGTTGACCTTGGAGTGTCAACCGTCAAAACGCCTTCCCTGAACGCAGAGGATGCAATATGGCCTGTGTTATATCCCACAATTCCGCCCATATTCACGCTTGTTTGAGCAGAGTAAACGCCCAAACTGTTTGTAAGTTTTCCGCTATTCGTTCCGGCAATTCCGCCGAAATAATAGCCCGCGCTGTTTGGGTTTCCGCCTTCAAAGGTCAAATACAAAACTGAACTTCCTTGTGTTTTTACTTGTGCGTTTGAAATTGTACCTTCATTTGAGCCTGCAACAAGACCAAAGGACACAGGCGTTGTGGACTGCGACTTAAAGGTGATTGGGTTTGTGCCATCACCAACAACAATTGATATGTTTTGAATTAAACATGTTGCTTCAATGTTAGAGAATAAGCCAATATTGGCAAAGGAGCTGTCAATCAAGTAATTGTAAGCGCTGCCGGTTTGATTGTTTGCAAGCGTTAGGCCTGCGTTGAATTTGAAAGAGTAGCCGTTGCCATCAAAGTAAGCCATATTGCCCAATTTTGGCACAAATTTGTCGCTTGGAACTTCAATGTCATTTGTCAGTATGTAATATCCATCTGGCTCCATTGCCAAGAAGTCATCATAATCATCAACAGGGTTCAAAGAACTGAGCGAACCAAGTGACACAGCGCGAACATCAATTGTCGTTCTGATTGGCGTGCCTTCGGTTGTTTGAACTTGGTAGAAACCTTTATCAACCTTAAATTTTGCCTCATACTTCAAATAATAATGTCTGTATGCTTGTGGGTCATGTGGTTGAAGTGGCAAGATGGAGTAGCCTTGTGTTATGATGTAACGCGTGGAGACAGAGGTTGTGTCGCTGAATTCAAGTCGTCTTCCCTCATTGCTGTTTTCTGGGTTAAGCGAGTGCGTCACGCTGACAAAATCATTTGCGTCTGTGTCCACAACAAGTGTCCAAGTTGCCTTTGTGCGAAGGTCTGACAAGAATTCTTCAATAGATGACGCTATGCCATCATTTTGCTCGTTGTATTCAATGTCACCATTAAATGTTACATTAAGCGACTTTCTTTCATTGACAGGCGTGGTTATAACACCATTTCTCATATCTGAGATGATGTCCATGGAAGAATTGATGTCATAATTGACAACATACTCATAAATGTGCATTTCATAAGAGATTTCTTTTGGAGCAAGCCCATATTTTGTTTGCTTATAAGCCTTGACACTTATTTCAAAATCAATTCCTCCGCTTGAAGCGCTTGCTTCACGTTCATAGTCGCCGCGTGTGATGTCATTTGAAATGACAAGATAATATCTGTTATCTTCCCTTAGTTCAATGGTTGCAAAACGCGAGCTTGATGTCACTTCCACACTATCATATCCCACCGCACGCACATCAAGCTGATAAGTAAGCCCGCGGGCAACACTGGTCTTGTTTGGATAATTCACTATGCCGACATAAAGGTCATTGGTGCTATAAAAATGATATGTGTATGTTTTTTGAATAAGCTCGTCATCATATCTGTTCTTAACAGCAACATCAAAGGCTACTGCCTGATCATCATTGATATTTCTGTTTGAGAACAAATATCTTACATATATTTGACCATTGAAACTATTTGCGTTCAAACGATTTAAAATCTCATCTTTGGACATTCTTACGCCGTCATTTAAAACCTCATAGCCATAGAACGGCACAAAGACAATCTGTCCTTCTTGGGCGGACATTGTTCCAATTTCAAGCGCCGCCATGCTTGCCCCTTCAAGCGCGTTGATTTCATTGTTTCTTATGGTGATATATTCAAAGTCGGCATCATAAGGGGTCAGTGCAATGGAAAGCAATCCCTGTGCGCCTGGTATTACAATCTCGCCTGCGCCCTTGTCCACATATTCAGCATAAGTTGGATAGTTGTCCACGCTGACATCTCTTACAACCTCTTGAACGAGATCCAAATTGAACACTTCAAGTGGTTGATAACTGCCATCTTCCAATTGTTTTGAAGAGCATGAAACTTCCAATTTGTAAGTTTTGTAAATATTTTTTTGATAGCGTTTTTTGAAAAGTTCACTATTGTCGTCCAAAGAAATTTTAACTTTAAATTCAAGGCCTTTTTCTGGAGTTACATCAATCTTAAACAGCTTGCCCGTGATATCCTCGTTTCCGTCCAAAACTTTGAAATAAAGTTCTTCCTCATTGCAATCGCTGTCAATTTCAAAATAGTTTTCGCTTGGCACACTTGTGTAAACAACAAAGTTGTCAGCACTGTAACTGAGCGACTTTGCACCTTCATAGTAAGTTGCTGTCAAGTTTTTAACTGTTGCAATTGTGTGGGTATACTTAACGCCATTGATTACACAACTTAAAGTCGCACGCAAAGCAAACTCATCTTTCATCTCGCTGCCTTCAGACACTTTGCCCGTGTCCTCTTTTTTAGACAAAGTGATGGCGTCACTTGTGATTGAAAATGTGCCATAGTTAAGTGAGGACAAAGCATTTTCTGCGTTCTTGTCAAGTATGGTGGGCTGCATGCTGTTTGAAACTTTTTTGAGTTGGATAAGGTGGCTGTTAATGGTCACAAGTCCGCTTCGAGAGATTGTTGCTTTGATGTAGCCACCCTTTTTAAAGCAATCTGCAATGCTATAAGATGGGTTAATGTTGATATGCACGCTGGATGCTGAGAATACTGGAATTCTTGCGCCATTGTTCACAACTGTGTTGCCATAAGTGAAAATGCCGTCCAAACTGCTCTCGCCATACGAGAAGACATCAAAGTAATTTACAACATACAAATAAACAACTTCTTCAACATTTCTGTTTAATAAACTTGACAATTTGACTTCAACAATTCCAGTGCCATGCACACGAATTGTGCCGTCCGAATCTATATCCAAAATGCGGTCATCTTGCGAAACAAGCGTGATGTCTTCGCTGAGCAGCTTGATTGGATAGAATGGGTGATTTGTTGGCAGGATGTTGAAAGCATTGTCAAGCTCTTCCTGCGCCTTTTGAAGATCTGTGGTCGAATAGCCGTTTCCGTCATACTTGCCAGCCGCTTCAAAATAATACATGAAGATGACTTTTTCAATCTTGTCTTTTGGCGTCCATTTTAATGGAAGCATTTCAATGAAATTGTCATTTTTTTCAATCATGACTGAGGTTGTTTGCTTGTCAAAGTTCTTAACCCCATTTTCTGCAACTCTCATCACGCTTTGTTCATCAATAACAATGTAGTCACCATAATATACATCTGTGGACAACTCATCACCAATGATTGCGGAGGTTAATGACCTGTTAATGTAAGAGCGAAGTGTTGCGATGTTTGAATAAATGAGTTTTGAGGCGCTGTTACCTTCAATAATAAAGGTGTCATCCAAAGGTTTGGACTTGAGTGAGCTTATGAAGGTGCTGTCGGCAAACATAACACCCATTGACGCCAAAACACCAACTCGTTCGCCATCATCTGTTGCCTCAATAATCATCTTTAAATCTGAAGAAATGTTTTGTTTAACATTAAGACCAAAAAGGGCAATGTTTTTGCCTCGGACAAACACACGAGTTGTCAAGGATGAAAATTTTGTGTTTTCGGCAAGAGAGCCAACCACACCTGCTGCATTTTGAGCGAAAATTTCGCCGCCAGCAATGATATTTTTCATCTCTGTGCCGCCATTTTCACCAATAAGTCCGGCTGCTGTGCCAGAAAATGTTGAACTGCCTTTCATGTCGGTTGGTGCGATATTTGCCTCTTTGCGAACACTGATAAGGGCATAAACAGTGTAAGATGCATAGCCAAACAGTTTTTCGCCTTCTTCCCTGCCAACCAGCGTGCCAGATGTTGACGAGCCTATCACCCCGCCAACAACCGCTTTGCCAGACGCATCCACAACATTTAAGTAATCATCGTAGATGACATTTATGGACCTTAGTGTGCCGCCCGTCATTTGACCGAACATGCCGCCAACATAAATTTTTGCGCCCTTTGTTACAATGCTGCTTTGTGACAATGTCACCTTTATATTTGACATTTCGCCCGCAAATTTTCCTGCAATAAGTCCAATATATAATGTTGCTTCACTGGACTCATTGGAAGTTATGTCAAAACTTCCCAAGAAGGATATGTTCGTTATTTTTGCGCCTTCGCTGATTGAGGAGAACAAGCCAAATTGATTGTCTGTGCCTTTTCTGACAACAATTCCTTTGATTACAGCGTTTTCAGCTCCCTTTATGCTGCCTGTGAAGGCTTTTGAACCACCTATTGGGAGAGCATCTCTGTAGCCAGAAAGGTCAATTGTTGTTTCAAGGGCATAGTGAAGAGCCATAGTTTCTTCTGTTTCGCCAATTTTGATAAGTTCCTCTGGAGTGCTTAGTGAAAATGGATTTTCTTCACTTCCGTCCTCATAAGCAACATCAAATGTCACAATTGAGGACTCAAAGCCTGAAATGATTTGCCCATCAGAATACCAAGCACTTGGGATTATTTGCAAAAGGCCAGAGTGAGTGTGCGGAACATAGCCACTTTGCTCTTTTTCAGCATTTAATTTGGCATTAAACTCGCTGCTGAATTTGATAAACACATGCCAAATGCCTTCATTGATTTTTTCTATTTCAATTTCGCTTTCCAAAATCAAAGGAATTGAACTATAAGAGATATATTTGACAATAATATTTGTGTCGGTGGCTGAAGTTGGGTTAAGATAAACACCAACATCAAACACATCTTGAGTGTTGATTGGGCTGAACACAATCTTTTCAATCTCATCAAGATTGGTGTAAATATTTTGAACATTGTTGTAATATTCGCCTTTGATTGTGATTGGATAATAGTCGGCATTTCCGCCATATTGTCTGAGCGCGGCAAACAAAGTCACGCTGAACTCAACGCCAGAGTCTGGGTTGATGGTGAAAATAATGTTTTCGCTGTCAATGAGGTCCAAAGTGCCATAATAATCATCAAAAGATGGCCCAATTCTATATATTTTGCCTTGTGTCATCACGCCTTGAGGTGTTCTGCCATCATAGGCATTTATGCCCGTTGTGTTGATTGTCCAATAAATGAAAGTGCTGTCATATGGCTTTGCAACATAAGTGCTTTCATGTGGGTCATAAAAACCAAATGCAACTGAAGGCTGGATGTTAGGTTGCAGTGTCACTGTTTGAAGTGTTTTGTCGCTGACCTGTCCAACAGAAAGAGATATGCTGTCCGCTGATGGCTTGTTGATGGCAGTAAATCTGAAATCTTCAACTGGAACAAAACTGATGACATGGATGATTATTTGACGGCTGACAGGTTTTCTATGGAAATCCTCGCCTATCTCATAGCCATCTGCAATAAAGACTATATCTGCCTCTCCAAAATATTGTGTGCGCAAAGTATAAAGACCATTTCCACCATCTGTGATATAAATGACATCAATTGGGTCTTTGCCATCAAATTGCGGCAAGTCAACATCATCCACTTGTGAAATTGTGAAAACATCTGTGCCGTTAGTTGAAGAAATGGAGATTGTGGCATGCCTATTGTAAGTCACAACATTTGCTGAAACAGTGTTTTGAATGACAAGTTCCATTTCATCATTGTAACCTTCACTAGGTGGATTGATTTTGTTTGCACTTACAACTCCACTTGCGTCGGTGCCATACATGTTAACACTCATGTCATCAAAAGTTCTTCTGACTTTAACATGAAATGGATAAGCAAGTTTTACACCGTTGTCCAAAATTATGTCAAACTCCACATCACCTTCACTTATCACAAAGATTGAAAGTGAAACAGCAAATTTATTGTCGCCCAAGTCTTCCTTTCCATTAAAAATGACTTGTGCAACATCCTTCACTTTGCTGCTGTTTGTTATTGTTGCGGACTTAAACTCACCGTTTGTAATCAAATTGTTAAAAGTAACCTCAGTTGAAGATGTCGAAACAAAGACTCCGGAATTTTCATCCGCTTCGGAATATACATAAAGTGGGTTGTCAAAATCAAGTGAGCGTGCGCCAGATAAAATGCGGTATTTCAAATTGTAAACAAGTTGTTGCTGGTCTGAAAGAATATATTTGCTTATTACTGTAAATTTTATGTCCTTATATTCATCAAAAGCCTGATTTGCAGGGTCTGAATTTCCACGAATATAGACTGGCTGCGAAATATCATCAATTTCAACACTGCCGTTGGTGTTTGCTGTGGCTTTATAATCTTGTTTGTTATATCTTACAACAACATCATTTGAAAACTCCAACAAAACATGCTCAAAGGTGCTGTCATCTTCAAACACATCAATTTTAAATTCTTGCCAGCCATAATCCCCTTCATAATAATTATAAAATTCATATCCGTTTTCATCTGAATTCTGCTCAATGTTGTTGATGGTGATTTCATTTGGCAAAATTAAAACATGCACAGGGATGCTCAAATGCTGATGAACCGAACTGTCATTTGCACCCATAAAACTTTCACCATTAAACTTGTAATACACATCCAAATTTAGGGTTGTTTCCGCAGACGAACTTACATTACTTGAAAGCGTCACATGATAAACCGCTTTGCCTGTTTGTGCATCTATTTTTTCGGGAGAATATATGACGCAAACTTCATTTATATTCTCTGAAGATGCAGAAAAGAAAACATAATCCTCCATTTCGTCTTCAGCGTTTTTATAGCCAGCATAAGGCACTGTGACCATTAAACTCACTTCATTTCTGTTTAAAGATGATGTGTCGTTGGCTATGATTGAAATTTCGTTAACAGCAGAGTCATCCGCACCCTTGACTTCAATCATATTTTCGCTTTGGAAACCTGAAATGACAGTGAAACGATTTAATAACTTGTAAACTTCTGATGTTTGAGGGTTGACATATTCGCTGACAAAATCAATGGTCTGCCCGTCTTGAACATCTGGGACTGTCAGTCCACCAATAATTTGTCCTTCTTGATTTAAAAATTCAACACTTCTTCCACCTTGACCATCTAATTTAATTCTCGCCCTTTCGAACTTGTTTTCATCATTAGTTCCGTCAAGATTGTTGGTCTTATAAAACGAAACTTGTCTTTCTGTGACATTGCCACCCACAACAACATCTTCAAAAACAAAGAAACTGTCATTTGGGATAAAGTCTGCCCTGTCAGATACAAACAGCAAAACATCATCTTCAAATTTGAACACAGAGGCATATTGCTTTACAACAATGTTTATGCTTTTTTCTTTTTCGCCAGCACATCTTGCAACAAGTGATGTTGTTCCACCGCTTTTGCCTGTCAGTTTGACAGTGGTTGTGCTGCCTTCTTGGCTGACACGCTCAAGCACAACATGTTCGCTTTCAATTTTTGCATCATAAGAATCCAACGAACTGATTGAAGTTGAGTCAATCAAAGTGAAACTTATATTTGGGTCTACGGAATTTTTGTAATTTCCAATAGTAAAGGACACTTCTTGGCTTTCACCATCGACAAATAAAGAAACTTCATCAACACTTGATGACAAAGTTAAGTCAGAAGTTGGGTTTGAGCCGCAGCCGACAAAAAAGATGCCAAAGAGCATAAATATCACTCCCAGGCTGACAAAAGTTATTAAGTTTTTGAAAACTTTGCTTACTCTTTGCATCTTTTCCTTTTATTCGTTTGCATTTGAGAACATGGACCTGATATAGTCCTGCGCCACAACTTGAATCATCGTTCTGTTTGTTGGGCCAGTGATAAGGAAGGCTTGTCCCAAGCCCGCCGTTACAATGGCGTTTTGCTCTTCCTCGTTGATACCACCAGATTTTTTATAAAGTTCAACAAGGTCGTTGATATCATTTGGAGCAAGTGAGAAGATTAGTGAATACTGGCAGGCGTTAATAACCGCAGTGGACTGCCTTTGAATTTCCTCACTTCCCACAAAGTCGGTGATGTTTTGGGTGATGACAATTTGCATACCCCAATACTTTCTGATACGCTTTGCCATTTGTGCCATAAAGTCCAAAGCAATTGGGTAACGCGGGTTGATAAAGATGTGCGCTTCGTCAACGGCAATGATGATTTTACGGTTGTTTTTCTTGTCATTTTTGTGATATTTTGCGTTGAAATCTTTGTTGTTGATGATTTCATTGTTCAAATATCTGAAAACCAAAAGCATCTGTGCGTTTGTTAAAAGTGCGTTGTTGTTGGCAATCAGAGATTGGAAGTTGAAGCAAACAAAATTTTCATTTGTTTCAATGGAAGTTGGGCCGTTCCACAACTTGCTGTTTCTTCCGCCCGCTGCAAACTTTTTGATGTAAGTTTCAATTGTCATAAGGTTTTTGAGAGTAAAATCATCTTTAGTTTCTTTAATTCTTCTCAAAATCAACTTGTAAAGGTCATCAAAGATTGGATAATCTGCCGGCTTTTTGTTGCCAAGATAAGTGTTTTCATCAATACCTTTTTCTTTGTAAGTGTCAACAATAAGTGAGTTCAAAAGTTCAAACGCATCTGAATTTATGCCTTCCAAAATTGACCTGAAGAATTGTTCCAGGAACTGCAAGTGTTGTGAATAAGAGTCATTGACAACCTCAACTTTTTTCTTTTTCTTCTTAAGTTGAAGAGTACTCATGTCAACCTCTTGTTCATCCTCTTCCTGTGGGCCCTCGTCCTCCGCCTCATCAAGAGATGCAATGATGTGGAAAGGATTGATAATTCCGTGCATTGATGAACCAACATCAATGTATTTTCCGCCAAGTGATTCTGTCAAATGGGCATATTCTTTTTCTGGGTCCAAAATGAAGATTTTGCAGTTGTCTGCCGCCAAATTTGCAAGCAATGTTTTTGTGGCATAACTTTTTCCTGAACCTGATTTTCCAATTACCATCATGTTGGAGTTAACACGCGTGTTGTCACGGGCGAAAAAGTCAACAAAAACTGGATATTCATTGTCACCAATGTAAATTCCGTTTTCATCTTGCAGCGCACTTGAAATAAATGGGAAGACTGCAGCAAGAGTTGATGTTGGTATGCCACGACGGTAATTTTTGATTGTATCTCTGCGAGAAATGTTTGAACTGATGAAAGCGTCTTGCTGGCGGGCAAACATTTCGCTGAATTTAAAGCCGCTTTGCTTGAGCATAGCCTTTACATCACGCTTTGCCGCATCTTCGCAAGTGATGAAAGTGTTAACATCATAAAGTTGCTGGTTGTTGTTTTTTAAACTTACAAGCAAATCTCGAAGTGTGTCAACATGGGTTTGAAGTTCAATTTGGCTGGAAGAACGCCCCGTTCTTGAAAGTTTGCTTTCCATGTCCATGATGGCCTTATCAATTGAGCGTTCTGCATTTGCTTTTGGAACTGGATTGAACTTCATGACAACTTTTGTTCTGTCAAGCAGGAATATTTCCGAACCCCAAGCGTTGCCAACATTTAAAGGATAATCCGTGATTGCATAAGTTCTGAACGCTGCGTCATCAATGAAATACTTTGCAGCTTTAAAACGCACGCTCTTTGGCTTTGCCCACTCAACATGCTTGGACAAAGGTAAACTTTCAAGTTCACGTTGGTCAAACTCACGACCATAATTGGCACGAAGGAAAATTGCAAGGTCTTGGCCATAAAGCCTTTTTGCTGTCATAGGCGCAAGAGATGCCGCAAGTGAATTTATCATGCCGTTGACGGTGTTTTCCAAAAGTTCCATGTCTTTGTCAAACACAACAACATAAAAGTGGTCCTTGTAAACTTTGTTCTTTCTGTTTAAGTCCTCCATGTAGGACACTCTTTCTTCGAACACAGGGCTTCGCGAGTCAACTTCGGCCTCCGAAACCTGCCCTTCATATTGCATTTCAAGCAAAAGTTCATATTTTTTATTTTCGCTGTATATGTAATTATCCAAAACCATGGCAAGATTGAGTTTTATGATTGAGCAAGTTTGGTCAGGCGTCAATCTTCGAAGTGCGTTGGCAAAACTTTCAATAACATTGTCCTGAGTGTATTCAGTCAAAAGTCCAAAAAGCACAGGTTTGATTTCAATCACTTGCCCATAGTAAGTGCCATAGTTGATGAACCTGTCCTGATAAATGCTTTCAAAAGGTATCATTTCGCTGATATCAGAGTGTTTGGATTTTTCGGTTGCGGCGGTGAATCTCTTTTTCTGCGCCATAAACCTAAACAAATGTGCAACGGTGACATACATCCTTTCTTCATCAGAAATTTTGATGAAAATTGAAATAAAGAAAATTGTGTAAACTGCGGCTATCCAAAAATGAGCTGGAAAGTTTGAGGCAAACAAAACAATTGCAATGGCTGCGCCAAGAACAGCTAAAATGAGGTCAAGACCTGTCACGCCCCTGATAAATTCCAATTTAACTTTTGTCTTCCTAGGAATAATACGCTGCATATTTTTCTCCTTGTAAATATTTTACTACAAAGGATGTTAAAAATACAAACGATTTGACCTCATTTACAATTATAAAATAATATATTTAATTTGTTGTGTTTTCTTGCTTCAGAAATTTTTTTTGCAGTAATTATTTCGAATTTTTTTATTATTAATTCATTGTTCAGCCCAACAATGTCTTTTGTTGCCATTTTCCCAATTAAACCACTTGGGTCAGACGAAATTCTGTAAGGTGCTGCGGGCTTGGTTTCTTTCGGCGTGGCGACTTCTGTGATTTTGACAAGACGCTCAAAAGAAGGCGTCTGCAAAGGCGTTTCATTTTTTTGTAAAATAAAATTATTATCCTTTTTTTTGCCGCCAACAACAAGGAAATCTCTGCCATCAAAAGAAATGTTTTTTGAGGAAAAAATAACAAAATTTGTCAAAAATGCTTGAATTTTGCCATTTTTTAATAATATTTCTTTAATTTTTCCCAAATTTTCACCTTTATTTGTGAAAACTTGTTTTCCAAGCAGACGCCTTTGAACAGACGACTGGACATAATTCAACTTTTCTTCCGAAGTGACAAAAACGCCCTCAACTCTAAGCATTGCGTCCTTAAAATCAATCTCCGCCTCTTCCTCTGTTTCCTCGTCCACAACAATAAGTTTGTCAACCTTGGCATATTCCCCGTCAAGAACAACATTAAGTACATATCCAATCTGCGAGCCGCTTGCAAAGGAATAAACTTTTTTTGAAATTATTTCTGATAATTTTTGCATGTTACAATTTATAGTAAAAAAATTAAAATTATGAATTTAATAAAAAAAACGACAAAAAATGTCAAAAAAACATTTATTTTTATTGTTTTTTGTTGACAAAAAAATATATTAGGATTAAAATTTCTTGTATGAAAAAGAAAATAAAAAATTTGGAAATCACAAAAGACACAACAATAAGGGACATCCTTGAATTTGATGAAAGCCTTGCTGAAATATTTTTGGGCTTTGACATGCACTGCATTTATTGTCCAATGAGCCAAATGGAAACAGTGGAAGAGGCCGCATCAGTTCATGGTGTTGATGTTGACTTTTTGCTTAAAAAATTAAATGAAAACAAAAAAGGAAATTAAGCGTTTCCTTTTTTCATTTCTTCTTTAAATAAATCATATTTGTAAATTGCATTTATTCTTCGCCACTTTTCAAAGAATTGAGAAGTGATATTTTTAAACTCTTCTTTTTCTTCATCTGTGACTCCCGGTTGTGCATAGGTTATTTTTATGCCATCATCAGAATAAATTTTATCACTGAAAACTCCGCTGTTTTGTGAAATTATGACATGATTTGAAATTGGATTTCCTTCCAAATCTTGACAATAGACAGGATATCCCATGTATCCCCCTGGAAGATAATTTAGGCCAAACAGGGTCATTATTGTTGCGGTCAAATCATAAGCCTCGGTGAAAGTTTTGACATAATGGCTTTGCCCTTCAAGCGCGGCGTCATTGAGTCGCGTGGAGTAAATGAAGGCTGGAACAGAGTATCTGTTCGGGTCAAAATCATCATAGGTTTTGCTTAAGCCTGATTTTTCAAGCCAATAATATGGGTGGCCAAGTTGCTCGTCATAATAATCACTATAGAAATAAGGTTTGTAAATTAAGTCGCCATCATAATAGAAATTGTTGTGGTCGGCATAAAAGACAATTGTTGTGTTGTCAAGTTCGCCGCTTAAAGCGAGATTGTAAACAAGATAACTCACCATAAATTCCATGTCCACTGCACCGGCATAATAGGTTCGCATGTAATCATTCCAAAGATTATTATCAACTTGTGCTGTGGAAGGAATTTTTAGCCACGGAGATGCGTCAACAAAAGGATACATCTCTTCCAAATATGGATTGTATTCATAAGAACCATGTGTGGAAACTGAGGTGAAGAACGACATGAACGGCCCATCATGGTTTTTATGCGTGAAATCATCATAATAAAGTTGCATAAAAGCGCTGTCCTTTGCGCCAAGCCTTAGCACATCACCATGATAATTTTCCATCTTGTCCATGTCATCAATAAACAAAAGTTTGTCAAAACCAAAGCGTTTGTTCAAAGTCACTCGGTTATAGAAATCCTTGAGCCATGTGTGGAAGTAGCCGGTTTCATAGCCTTGCGCCTTAAGTTGTGAAGGCAAAGTGTAGCAATAATCAGTCCCCTCATAAAGATTTGGGATGTTGGTGTAAGTGTCCTTAAATGGATAGCCGCCAATAATCACGCTGTGTTCAGAATAGTCCGTTTTTGCCTTTGAGTGATAATTTAAAAGCGTCAAGCCCACTTCATCACAATTAAGGTCGTCATAGTTCAAACTTGTTCTTGAAGTTGAAAATGTGCCGTCAGGATTTGGAGTGTAAGAATAAAAATATTCACCTCCGGCAATATCCAATTTGCTGAAATCAACCCCGTTTGCCAAAGAGAAAAGCACCGGCGTCATTTCTGGAGAGATTGCATACCACTCAAAACTTTCCGCCATAATCACAACCAGATTGTCGCCCGCAAGTTTATTGAACAAAATTTGGTCTTTGACTTCATACTCTTTTGAAATCAATTGGCTTTGCGCCTCCAACTGAGTGACAACATCTTTGTTTGTGCCAAACATACGGCGGAACAAATCTTCAAAGTAAAAACCATAAGTTCCAAATTTGGCAATGCTTGTTGAACCAACATAAAAAGTTGAAAAGAGTTCCGAATCTGTTATTCTTCCCTCACTTGCGTTTGCTGTGCCTTGGATATGGCCAAGTTCAAAACTATAAAATGAAAAGGAGGACAAAAGCGCAATCACAAGCGTGTAAATTTTAACTTTTTGTGAAAACTCTTCATTTTCTCGCTTGCAAGATTTAAGTTTTGAAATTGCAACAAGTGAAGCGACATAAGTTGCAATAATTGGAAGATAAAATGCAAGCGGTTCAAACACAAAAACATTGGCATTGACAACTTCCGCAGTTTCTTTTGCCAAAGTGAACATGTCAAAAATAAATGCAGAGGAAATATTGTGCATCACACAGATGTTGGCATACGACAAAACAAGTTGCAAACCAAGAAAGACGGACATGATGACAATTCTAAGCCACTGCTTAGGGACAATGAAAACAACAAGAGCAATAAAAAGCATTATGCCAAAATCCAAAAGAAAATACTCTGGCATTGCTCCCCAATCAAACCAGATAAACAAAAACATTTCCATTGCAATTGCATACAACAGAAACAGTCCTGCCGAATATAAACCTTTTTTGACGGCATTTGTCATAAGTTTATTTTATCACTTTTTTTGAAAATAACAAATTATTTTGTTCGCTTTTCTTTTTTGCGAAGTGATTTCTTAAATATTTTCATTTTGCGTCTGCCATCACTCAAAGATGCACGCTCAATCAATTTTGTATAAGCCTTATTGCCAATGATTGCTTTAAGGCCATGACCCAGTTTGTTTGCAAATTTGTCCAACTTTCCAAACCATGTTGCAGCATAATGGTGGATAAAATAGGAATTTTCTGTGACCTTTATCTCTCCCGTCCAGAAGTTTTTTGGGCTGAAATAGTCTTCTGGATAAATGTTGACTCCATCCTTCAGATGTTGCATTGTTCCATTTTGTTTCAAACCATGTTTTTCAAGAACTTTTGTGAAAATAATAGGCGAAGTGACCATCATCATTTTTCCTGAAACAATAAAATCACTTTTCATGTATAATTGCAAAACATCATCCAGCCATTTGCCTTGTCCTGCTATGACACTTGTGCCAAGCCAATACTTGTTTTCAAAACCTATAAACCCTTCACAATCCAAAAGTTCATCTATTGGTTTTAAAATTTCAACATCTGTGTCCAAATAAATCCCACCATAGTTTTTGAGAGCCCAAATTCTGACAAAGTCTGATAAATATGCGAATTTTTTTGACTCATAGGTCTGTTTTGTGTAATTGCACATATTGATATCAAAATTGTCCTCGTTCCAGCACATAATTTCATAGTCTGGGCAATATTTTTTCCAAGACGCAAGATTTTTCTTAAACTCTTCGGGCAATTCTTTTTTCCCAAACCACACATAGTGAATTATCTTTTTTATCATTGTAAGCGCTCCTTTATTTTTTCTTTTAACTGCTCCAAACCTTCCTTATTTTTGGCTGAAACAAAAATTTCATCATCAGAAATGGCGAATTTTTCATCCAAAAGGTCGGCTTTGTTATAAACAATAAGTCTGTTTTTTGTCGCGCCCAGTTCATCCAAAACTTTGTTTGTCACTTGCATTGATTTTTCAAAATATTTTTCTTTTTCAGGTGTCAGCGAAACTGCTGTCGGGTCAACAACATGCAAAATAAGGTCGGCGTCCTTTGCCTCCTCCAGCGTTGAAGCAAACGCGTCCACGAGTTCGTGCGGAAGGTCGGAAATAAAGCCAACCGTGTCCGTTATAAGCACATTTTCACCATCCAAAAACATTTTGCGGCTGGTTGTGTCAAGCGTGGCAAAATATTTGTCCTCCGCATAGATGTTGTCGCGTGTTAAGGCGTTCAATAAACTTGATTTGCCTGCGTTTGTGTAGCCAACAATGGCAATCTTTTTTATGCCATTTTTTTGGCGCTCTCGCCTGTTGACAAGACGCTGCTGTTTGATTTTTGCAATCTCACGCTTTAAAGCGACAATTTCATTTTCCAAAATTCTGCGGTCAAGTTCAAGTTTTGTTTCACCTGGGCCACGCATCCCAACGCCGCCGCTTCCAAATCTGCCGCTTGAACCCTGAATTGCCGCAAGCCTTGGCAAATTGTAAAGATTTTGCGCAAGGCGGACTTGAAGTTTGGCTTCTCTTGTTTTCGCTCCACGAGCAAAGATGTCTAAAACAAGTCCAACTCGGTCAATCACCCTTGTGTTGAAAGCATCTGACAAGTTTTTGATTTGCGAGCCAATAAGTTTGTAATCAACAATAACAACATCAACTGGGTTGTCCTTAAGATAATCACTTATCTCTTTAACCTTCCCGCTGCCAATAACTGTTGCACGAGAAAATTCTTTTATATTTTGCGAAAAAACCTTCTCCACACTTAAATCCGTGGACAAGGCAAGACGCACAATTTCATCAGTCTTTCTGTTTTTGCTGTCGCCCTTTTGCTCCAGCACAACAACAACTATGGCTTTTTCTTTCTCTGTTTGAGTTGAATAGGTTTTCACGCCATCATTATATCATAACTTGTTTGCCATCTGCAAGAATTTGCGGGGTTAAGGTGGAAATAACAAGATTTTTCATCTGTTTTTTTCCGTCCAATAAACTGAAAAGCCACACCACCTTGTCCTTTCCACCTTCCAAATAATTGGCAACTCGTAAATAGGCCTCGCCCTTAAATTCGCCATCATCACAAAGCGCGTCAACCTCATTTTTCAAATTTTCATAGGCAATTTCCAACGCTTTGTTGTGATCAACGACAAAATCATCACTCAAACATTGCATTTCCACCTTTTTGCCCATGTATTCAAACGTGATTTTTTCCGAGCCATCAAGCCTTTTTTCTAAATCAACAAAATGCAATCCCGTGACAAAGTTGAACTGCATGATAACATTTTGAACCTGCCCGTTTATTGAAATTGTTGCAAGTTCCATGTCATCACCCTCAAGCCTTGCATTGACAAGCGCAAAATCAAGTTTATCACAACTTTTGCCATCATAAATGTATGGCTCTTCGCGCTGGCCAGATGTGATTGTGACAAACATTTGCTCGTCTAAGGACATAAAATAAACCTCATTTAGTTCCGACATATTTTGCTTTAATAAAGTCAAGTTGTCCGCCATTTTACAACCAGAAAAAAACAGAACCATTGGCAAGAGGGCAAAAATAATTTTCTTCATTTTTTCACCTCTATTTAAAAATACGCTATACTTTTTGCAAAAATGTGATATAATTTTGATATGAAAAATTTGATTTACTATTATAAAAAAGCAATTAAAAACAACTTTGGTCTTGGCGCTTTCAATTTTCAAAATTTGGAAGAGTTGAAGGCCATTTGCGGTGCAGCCGAAGAGGAAAAAAGTCCCGTCATTGTTGCAATAAGCGAAGGGGCATTATCCTTTTTGGGTGAAAAATATCTGCTAGAGATTGTGAAAATTGCAAAAAAAGAGTTCAAAGCACCAATATTTTTGCATTTGGACCACGGAAAATCTTTTGCTGCCTGCAAAAAGGCGGTTGACAGCGGCTTTGACAGCGTGATGATTGACGCAAGCGACAAACCATTAAAAGAAAATGTGGCTTTGACAAAAAAGGTTGCGGAATACGCCCATAAAAAAGGCGTTTTTGTTGAAGGTGAACTTGGGAAACTGTCTGGAATTAAAGATAATAAATCTGACATTTCCCCTTATACTGACCCTGACGAAGCAAAATTTTTTGTTGATAAAACAAGCGTTGATAGTTTGGCTGTTGCAATTGGGACAAGCCACGGGGCTTACAAATTTAGCGGCAAAGCGGAACTAAAATTTGATGTGCTTGAAAAAATTGAAAAGACCCTGCCTTCCTTTCCTATTGTTTTGCATGGGGCATCTTCGGTCGACCAACAAACCATCAAAAGTTTGAACGCCTTGGGGGCGGATATTGGTTGTCCTGTGGGAGTTGACGAAAAATTGACAAAAATTGCAATCAAAAAGCACAACATTGTCAAAATCAACATGGACACTGACCTTCGCCTTGCTTACACTTTGGCAATCAAAAAATCTTTGGCAGACAACCCAAAAAACTTTGACCCAAGAAAATACATTGGTGCTGCTCAAGAGATGGTTAAACAAGTTGTTAAAAACAAAATCAAAAATTTGCTATTTTCAAACAATCAGGCATAAAAAAAGACTTGAAAACCAAGTCTTTTTTTGTTATTTGCTTGCAGTGTCTGGGTCAATTGGTGCATCTGGGTCAGAAATTTTCCCTGTCTTTATGTCATCATAATAGTTGGCAATAAGGTCATTAGCAACTTCTTTTGGAGTGTAAAATGCACAGAGATAATTGCCTGAGTGTTTATACCATATCTTTTCTGTCAACTCTTTCTTGTCCTCAATTTTCAAACTTTTTGGAGTTCCTTTATCCTTTGGAGTTTTTTTAGCATTTGAAGTTTTGTTAGCATTTGAAGTTTTGTTAGCATCAGAATATGTTGCTTGTGTTGTAAGATATTCGTTTCCTGTTTTAAGAGCATCAAACACTCTTTCAAGCAAGGCGTCATCCGCTTTTGTTACACGCCTGGTTTTAGGAAGTATATTTTGCTTAATATTTGAATATTCTTGCTCAAAACCACCATTTCTTGAAACGTAATCAATGGCAAGAAAAGCGTTTTCTATTGCAATATTTTCAGCCTTTTCTCTTGCCTTTTTCCCTCGTGGAGCGCGCTTTAACATTTGTTTTGAAACGGCACTCGCCAATTTCACAAAAGCATTTTTTGGGTCTTTGATTTGCGCTTTGCCAAAAAGACCATATTTGCCTCCTGGAATCACCTGTTCCTTTTTAGCGTCCCAAGTTTCAGATTCGAATTCTTTTTCAGCCAACAATCCAGAGTTTTTAAAGTCTTCAAAAGCCGATTCTTCAATAAGTTTATACATCTGTTTTATTGATGGAGTTTCCATTTTGCCATAAAGTGTTGGGTCATAGCCTGCTGCTCGTGCACGAGAAACCTCAGCCCTGTTTATTGCCTCTGCATAACCTTCACGAACCTCAAGATTTGACATTGCAACAAACGCATGTTTAAGAGGAATTCCAAATATTTGAGCATAAATTTTCTTTGTGTCTTCATCTTTGACAACGGTGTTTGCAATCATACTGAAAGTTAGCAACATTTCTGCAATTTCTGGGAAAGTGTCTGGGTTGCGGTCAGCCTTATTTTCCGCGTCAAAAATTTTCTCTTGGAAATACTTAAAACCTTCCAGTGCCTCTGCAAGAGCAAGTGGTTCACCATCTCTGCCGCGTATTGCTTTGATGGCATCATCATCTGTTCTAATGGTTGAGTCAGTGTCCTTGACAATTATTTTTTCGCCATTTTCATCAATAAATATGAAAGGAAGGATACCCTCACCATCACCATAACTTGCATGAAGTTCGCCAACTTTGCTTGGAGTTTTTGCAATTTCTTCTTTAAGCACATAGTCATGAATAAGCAGTGTGAGGTCGTTTGGTCTGTCATCTTCTGATTTAAAATATTTTGAATCTGTAGGAAGATTGTCATTAAGTTCAATAACTTTTTCATTTGCAATTTGTGTTGAAAGCCTTTTTACAATTCTGCTTGAAAGACCCTCAATTTCATCATTTATTGAAAAAGCCAATAGTGGAGTCAAACCTTCAAGCATTTCGGTGACTGCATCGCCATCCTTGTTGATTTCCTGCAAAGCAAGTGCCGTTGCAAAAAGTGCAACTGTGTCAACAATCTCTTCTTTTGCCTCTTTCTTATATTTTAAGTCACTATATAGATTCCATTTAAGCATGGCTTCAATGATGGCGTTATCACTTTTGACGCCTTCGTTATATGCTCTAACCGCTTCTCTTGCCCTTCCTCTGAAATCATCAAAAAGGCTTGCAAAAACAAAATTTGCTTGGCTCATGCCATCAGCGGCGTGTTCAGAGTTAATGTTTGCAGCCGTGCAATAAGTGTCATATGTGCCTTTAAAATCTTCTGGCATGCCAAGTGCTTTTTTCAAATTTGGTGGCATTGTTCTAAAGTTTTCAACCACTTTTCCGCCGCCCATCATTATGTCATAGGCTTTTTTAATTTTTTCAAATTTGCCTGTTTCTTTTTTGCCGTCCATAAAGGAAAACATCATGTTACGCAAGGACTCTCTGGCTTCCTTGAGTTCACTGTGCAAAAACCTCACTTTGAACTCGCCATTTTCCTTTTCAACCACAAAATTTTCCTTGCTAAAAGCACCGAAAATATCATCCGCTGGAGTGAACTTGTATTCTGTTTCAGCGGTGTTTCTTAAAGCAATGCCAAGGTTTTCAGGTGTTATTGCCGTATTATTTTTAAAACAACCTTCAATTATTTCAAAATAACTTTTTGCCATAATTTTTCTCCTTACCCCTATATAATACCACATTTAATCCACTTTTTCAAGATGTAAATATAAAAAAATTTATATTTTTTCCTCTATTTTTTATTCGCAAAATTAAAAAAAGGCCACTTGAATAGCCTTTTATTTTAGTGTTGCAAGAAATTCCACTCGCTTGCCGTCTCTTATGACCGAAATTTTGACGCTGTCGCCTTGATTGTAGCCAAGCACCGCTTCTTTCAAAGATAACAGGTTCGTCACATCTTTTTCACCAATTTTTGTCAATAGGTCGCCTTTTTTTAGACCTGCCTTTAACGCTGGCCCGTCAACTGACGAAACATAGACGCCAACGCTATCCAATTTTTCCCCGTGCGCCATGGCAATTTCACTGTCAAAACCAAACACACCAAGATATGCTGATTGGAACTGGGGGTTGGTTTTCAATTTGCTAACTGCCACGCTGCCAACTTTAATTGGAATTGCAAAGCCTATTCCTTCGCCTTCTGTGGCTTTTAAGGTATTTATGCCAATGACTTTGCCTTGTCTGTTGATAAGCGGCCCGCCCGAATTGCCTGGGTTAATTGACGCGTCATGTTGGATAAGGCTTTGCAAAAAACTTGTCCCTGCACTGCTTGCCACTTCCAGCGTTCTGTTTGTGGCACTGACAATACCATGCGTCACTGTGTGCTTAAATTCAAGTGTTAGCGGCGTGCCAAGTGCAAAAACTTCCTCGCCAATCACGGTCTCACTTGTATCAATGCCAAGATATGGAATTTCGCGTGAGGACTGCACAACTGCCATGTCCATCCCCGGGTCTGTCCAAAGCACTTTGCCAGAGCCGGTGGTCTTGTCGGCATAATAAAGCGTGATTTTACCTCCGCCCTCAACGACATGATTGTTTGTGAGAATTAAGCCGCCATCTGATATAGCAACCCCACTGCCAATTGCATAGCCATCTTTGTAAGTTGCTGAAATCCCAACGACAGCGCTGCGTGCCGCTGTGAGCATTTCGCTGACAGAAGAATAATCTTCCGTGGCAATTTGCCTTAAACTCATGTCAACGCTTTCGTCTGAAACATTTTTCGCGCAACCTGTAAGGCACAGGCAGACCAAAACAAGACTTATCACTGAATAAAAAAATTTCTTCATATTACCCCCTTTTGTGGAAGCAATAGAAGAAACCTTTACAACTTAAATAATGTTCCTGGGTTTGGCGAAGCAACATCAATTTTGACATGCACGCCTTCAATTATGCCATAACTTTTAAGTTTTTCAGTTATGTAATTGTAAGCAAGGTCAGGCGTGTTGTTCTCGCGGCTTAGGTGCGACAAAACAATTTGTCTGCTGCCGCTTTCAACCAAATGCTTTATCATGATTGCACTTTCATCATTGGAAAGATGCCCGTTCCCTCCCGAAATTCTATGTTTCAAAGATGGAGGATATTTTGTGCCATTTTTGAGCATTTGGCGGTCATAGTTGGCTTCAAGGTATACTAACTGACTTCCACGAATACTATCAAGTATTCTGTCATTAGTATGCCCAACATCTGTCAAAATACTTATCTTTGCACCATTATTTTCAAAAACATAGCCAAAGCATGGCACATCATGTGGAAGTGGCACGGCTGTCACTTTTATGTCGCGAAGTTGAAAGGATAATGTTTCAAAAAAACGGCGGTTTTTGGCAGGAGTTTTTGTCAATTTAAACTTCATGTTTTCCCAAACATCACGGTGGGCAAAGATGGGTTTGTCATATTTATATGAAAATCCATCAACACCTCTGATGTGGTCCGCATGTTCATGCGTCACCAAAATTGCGTCAATTTGACCCGGCTCAATATCAATCAACTTCAGCCTCTTTACCGCCTCGGTGTATGGCAGACCTATGTCAATCAAAAGTTTGACATTTTCGCTTTCCAAATATGTTAAATTTCCGTCACTTCCTGACGCAAGAGAGATAATTCGCATGGATATATATTAGCATTTTTATTAAAATTTTGCAAGCGTGAGAAATTTGACGAAAAAAATTGTTTTTTCCTCTTGACATTGAAAAATTTTGGGGTATAATAAAACTATTTTAAAGGAGTTAAATATGAGAAATAAACACACAAAAAAACTTGAAAATACTGCTGAAGTTAAAGCTCACGCTTTAACAGAAGAGGAAATCAAAAAACTTGATGCAAGAAATACACAACTTCTTGATGAAATTGATGCTGGCAGCACAACCGCTATGGCTGACCTTATTGTGGCAAATGGCAGATTTGTTGAAAATATTGTTCATGATTATGCTAAAGCACTTAATTCAACCGCTGTTGTTGATGAGGAAGATTTAAGGTCTGAAGCCTTCGTTTCAATTTTACAACTTTTGAAGGACAACCACTATGGAACAAGCAGAACCGCTTTGACAAGCGACATCCGTGCGCTTTTGGGCATCACCCTTTCTTCTTATGTGGCAGAGGCAAACAATAATTTCTGTGATGAACATTTAACACAATGCGTCGCTCCTGGAAAAGATAAACTTGAAGACACAATCACAGACGGAAAATCAGAACTTGACAATTTCCTTTTAAGACAAGACATTATTCAATTCTGCAAAGAAGAAGGCGGAGATATAACAATAAGATAAGCAAAAAAATGTCAAATATATAAAAATAAAATGCTAAGCAAAATCACTTAGCATTTTTTAATATCTTTTTCAAAAATTGTCCTGTGAAAGATTTTGGATTTTTTGCCACCTCTTCTGGCGTGCCTGTCGCCACGACCTCACCTCCGCCTGAGCCACCCTCAGGGCCAAGGTCTATGATTTGGTCGGCACACTTGATGACATCCAAATTATGCTCAATTACAACCACGCTATTGCCGTTGCCGACAAGTCTGTCCAAAATTGCCACAAGTTTTTTGACATCATACATGTGAAGCCCTGTTGTTGGCTCGTCCAATATATAAAAGGTTTTGCCTGTCTCTTTTTTTGCAAGTTCGGTTGCAAGTTTAACCCTTTGCGCCTCTCCGCCAGATAACTCTGTGGCAGGCTGCCCAAGTTTGATATATCCAAGCCCAACATCATATAGCGGCTGAAGTTTGCTTTTGATTGATGGCACAGCGCTGAAAAAGTCAAGCGCTTCTTCAACTGTCATGTCCAAAACTTCACTTATTGTCTTGCCTTTATATTTGACTTCCAAAGTTTCATGATTGTATCTTTTGCCTTTGCAAACTTCACACGGCACAGTTATGTCTGGCAAGAAATACATTTCAATCTCTTTGACCCCTGCGCCATCACACGCCTCACATCTGCCTCCTTTGACATTAAATGAAAAACGCGAAGAAGTGTAGCCACGCATTTTGGCGTCTGGAGTTTGGGCAAAAAGTTCTCTTATAGGTGTGAAAACGCCCGTGTAAGTTGCAGGGTTTGACCTTGGCGTTCTGCCAATTGGAGCTTGGTCAATGCAAATGACTTTGTCAAGTTGCTCCACCCCTTCAATCTTGTCAAACTTGCCAGTTTCAAGTCGCGAGCCATTGAGCGCATTTGAAAGATATGGATAAATGACATCACTTACAAGACTGCTCTTTCCACTGCCAGAAACACCTGTCACCAGCGTCAAAACGCCCAAAGGAACATCAACATCCATGTTTTTAAGGTTGTTTTCCTTTGCCCCACGCACTCTTAAATATCCGCTTGGCTTTCTGCGTTTTGATGGAATTTCAATTTTTTCATCACCGCGCAAAAATTTGGCTGTTATGGAGTTTTTGTTTTTCAAAACTTCTTCAAAAGGCCCACTCGCCACAATTTCGCCGCCATGCACTCCGGCATAAGGCCCAACATCAACAATCCAGTCTGCCGCACGCATGGTGTCCTCGTCATGCTCAACAACTATCAATGTGTTGCCCTTATCCCTCAAGTTTTTCAAGGTTGCAAGCAGTTTTTCATTGTCCCTTTGATGAAGGCCAATGCTCGGCTCGTCCAAAATGTATAACACTCCAACAAGTCCAGAACCAATTTGTGTTGCAAGCCTGATTCTTTGTGCTTCGCCGCCTGAAAGAGTTTCCGCAGAGCGTGAAAGGGTCAAATAGCCAAGCCCAACATCTGAAAGAAATTTAAGGCGGGCTTTGATTTCTTTCAATATGCTTTCTGCAATGTTCATTTTGAATTTTGTCAATTTCAAGTTTTCAAAATACGGCAAAAGTTCACTCACCGGCATGTCGCAGATGTCAATTATGTCTTTCCCGTCAATTTTGATTGCAAGAGCGGATTCATTAAGTCTTTTTCCATGACAAACTCTGCATGTTTGATTGCGGATAAATTTGCCAATTTCCCAGCGCATATATTCGCTTTTTGTTTCCGCCAAACGACGCTTTAAATTGTTGATAAGTCCTTCAAAAGCAAGCGCATGACTGCCGCGAAAACGCTCTTCCATCTTGTTTCGCTTTTCGCTGCCAAATATGTCCATTTTTTCGCCGCCATTACCATACAAAAGGATGTCTATTGCCTTTCGTGGCAATTTGTTCACTGGCTTGTCAAGTGGGATGTCATATTTTTTGGAGAGGGCGTTAAAATAGAGCGACGCCATGCTGCCTTCCTCATATTTCCAGCCAGTCAGATTGAAAGCACCTTCAGCAATGGAAAGATTGGAATTTTTGAGGACAATTTCCTCAGAGATATCCCCCACTTCGCCAAGTCCAGAGCAATTTGGACATGCACCAAACGGAGCGTTGAAAGAAAAGAGTCTTGGCGAAATTTCTTCAAGTGTCCAACCACAAGTTGGGCAAGAATAATTGGTGGAATAAAGTTCTTCCTTTCCATCAAAATCAACTATGGCAAGTCCATCAGAAAGTTTTAAGGCACTTTCAAGTCCTTCGGTCAAACGCGAGGCCACGCCCTCTTTTAAAATAAGCCTGTCAAGAACAACTTTGATTTCATGCTTAATGTTTTTGTCAAGCACAATTTCCTCGTCCAAAGTCCACATATTTCCATCAACTATGACGCGAACATATCCGCTCTTTTTGAGGTTTTCAAATAGTTTTGCAAAAGCACCCTTTTCCTTTCGGACAACAGGGCTTAATATGGTCAATTTTGTGCCTTCGTTGTGAGAAAGGACATCTTCAACAATTTGGTCAATTGTCTGTCTTGAAATGGCTTTGTGACAATGTGGGCAATAAGCAGTTCCAACACGCGCAAACAAAAGACGCAAATAATCATATATCTCCGTCACTGTTCCAACAGTTGAACGCGGGTTGTGATTGGTCGTTTTTTGGTCAATGGAGATGGATGGCGAAAGTCCTTCAATGACTTCAACATCAGGCTTTTGCGCTTGCCCCAAAAACATGCGCGCATAGGAAGAGAGGCTTTCAATATATCTTCTCTGCCCCTCCGCAAAGATTGTGCCAAAAGCAAGGCTGCTTTTCCCAGAGCCGCTAACACCCGTGAAAACAATCAATTTGTCACGCGGAATTGTCAAACTTATGTTTTTTAAATTGTTTTCCTTTGCTCCAATAATTTTGATATTTTCGTCCATTTTTCAGTCCTTTTTTCCAATTTTTTTCTTGAGAGTGAGAATTTTGTTTCTTATCTCAATTGCTCGTTCAAAATCAAGTGAGTTTGATGCAATCTTCATCATGCTTGTCAGCCTCTCAATCTCTTTTGGGATATCCTGCTTGCTGATGTTGTCATCACCAAGTTTCTTTGTGATTTCAAGTGTGTTCTTAATCTGCTTTTTTATTGTTTTTGGGGTGATGTGATGTTCGAGATTGTATTTTGTCTGAATTTCGCGGCGGCGGTTGGTTTCATCAATTGCCCTTTTCATAGAGTCGGTGATTTCATCCGCATACATGATGGCTCTGCCGTTTTCATTTCTTGCAACTCTGCCTATTGTTTGAATAAGCGCGCCCTCTGACCGCAAGAAACCTTCTTTGTCTGCGTCCAAAATTGCCACAAGTTCAACTTCCGGCATATCCAAGCCTTCACGCAAAAGGTTTATGCCAACAAGCACATCAAATTCGCCGCTCCTAAGCCCATTGATTATTTCAACACGCTCCATTGTGTCAATGTCAGAGTGCAAATATTTGACCTTAAATTTGCGGTCGCTCAAATATGTTGTCAAACTTTCAGCCATCTTCTTTGTCAGCGTTGTGACAAGCACTCTTGCCCCGCGTGAAATTGTTTTGTTGATTTCGCTTATAAGGTCATCAATTTGCCCCTTTGATGGCCTAACTTCAATCTTCGGGTCTAAAAGCCCAGTTGGACGGATAAGTTGTTCAACAACTTGTCCAGCGCGTGAAAGTTCATATTCAGATGGTGTTGCCGAAACATATAATGTCTGCCCAAGTCGCTCATTAAATTCGTCAAATTTGAGAGGTCTGTTATCTCTTGCCGCTTCCAAGCGAAAACCATACTCAATCAGGCTGTTCTTCCTTGCCCTGTCACCATTGAACATGGCACGAATTTGCGGAAGTGTCATATGGCACTCATCTATGATTGTCAAAAACCCTTTTGGAAAATAGTCCATGAGTGTGAACGGTGGCTCACCTGGTTTGCGACCGTCAAAATAGCGAGAATAATTTTCTATTCCACTGCAATATCCAATCTCTTTCATCATTTCAAGGTCATACGCCACCCTTTGACCTATGCGCTCTGTTTCGAGTGGTTTGCCGGCATCAAGAAAGTTCTTTATGGCCTTTTCTCTGTCCTCAGAAATTTCATTGATTGCCTGTTTGAGCCTTTGGTCGCCAACTGCATAGTGTGTGGCTGGATATATTGCGGCGTAGGAAATTTCATTGAGCATATTGCCGGTCACTGGGTCAAACTCATATATCTTTTCAATTTCGTCACCAAAAAACCTCACCCTTATTGCCATTTCGGACTGGCTGGCAGGAAAGATGTCCAGTGTGTCACCTTTAGCACGAAAAGTTGAGCGTTTGAAGTCCATTTCACTGCGAGTGTATTGGATGTCTATAAGCCGCCTTATCACCTCGTCCCTGTCAACAACATCACCTTTTCTAAGTGAGATGTGAAGATTGTAATACTCCTCTGGACTGCCAAGACCATATATGCACGAAACTGACGCCACAACAATTGTGTCGCGTCTCTCCAAAAGCGAAGATGTGGCGGAGGAGCGAAGTTTGTCAATTTCATCATTGATGGACATGTCCTTTTCAATGTATGTGTCCGTCGAAACAATATAGGCCTCGGGTTGATAATAGTCATAATAGGAAACAAAATACTCAACGCGGTTTTCTGGGAAAAATTCCCTAAGTTCGTTGCAAAGTTGGGCGGCAAGCGTTTTGTTGTGGGCAATGACGAGGGTTGGTCGGTTAAGCGAGGCAATTATGTTTGCCATGGTGAAAGTTTTGCCACTTCCCGTGACACCCAATAGCACCTGTTCTTTAAGGCCATCATTAAACCCTTCCACAAGTTTTTCAATGGCTTGTGGTTGGTCGCCCGATGGCGCAAATGGAGAATGAAGAATAAATTTGTCCATATTTTATCCTTTGAAAATTGTTTTCAGCACAAGACCAAAAATGAAACTGACAAGTGCTAAAAACAGACTTCTTAACACCAAGAGGCCAAATGTCTTTTTCTGACGCTTGGAGTCCTGCTCAAAGGAAAGCCCCTTCTTTTTTAATGTTACACAATAATAATACCCCATTTTGCTTTCTGACACAACAAAATCAATGTAATTTTCATTGGAAAGATTTGTCATTATTTCATCTAGCTCACTGACAGAAAGCACAAACTTTTTGGAAAGCGAAGCAGCAATTTCATTGGGCGAAACAAGACAAGTGCGTTTTTTAGGACACACTTTGACAAGATATTTCATCACAAGCCTTTCCTTTCTGGACAAAAAAACACCTCTTAAGAAGTGTTTTATTGCCTTTTTGTCATTGTTTTAGTCAAATTATACGCCAAGTGGATTTGGCTCATAGTTTGGAAGTTCGTCTATTGAAAGCATTGCTTTCTGATATTTTCTGTAAGCATCCTTCTCTTCAGGTGATTCAGTGCAACTGCCGGTTATTTCTCCCCACACATCAGTCACCCTGTCGCAAATGTCTGTGTAATTTTGTTTTAAAGATGAAATTTTTGTCAAATATGAGGAAGCCTGGTCAAATTGCATTTTAAAAACTGTTGCAAAATACTGGATAAAATTGTCAGTGCGTTGTTGCTCTTCAAAATTAAGATGTCTGCCATTTCCAGTTTTCTTACTCAGCAATTGTTTATCATTTTCAATTGCACTTAAAACTGACTGGTTTTCTTCATGAGGATAAGCGCAAGCCGCATCAAGTAGGTTTGGATAGATTTTCTCCAAATTTTCTTTGTTTATTTCAATTTTGCCGGCACGGAACTCATAAAGCGAACTTGCAACATATTCTTGAAACGTGCTAAGATAGCTATAAAGCACTCTTGGGTTTTCCCATTCTTTTGAAAGTTGCTCTCGCAATTTTTCTTGTGCCTCATTGTCAGTTTTTTCAACATCATAAAAATCTGAATAAACTTCTGCACCAAAAACTGCAACCCAATCTGGTGGAATAACTGTTCCTTCAGTTTTGTTCTTTCCCATATTCCCCCCTTGCTTTAAGTTTAGTTTAACCTATTTTCAATTTTAAGTCAATAGTAAAATCAAAAATTGTCTAAAATTTACGAATTTATGTTATTTTTTTCTTATTTGCAGAAAATATTGTTATGCTTGATACAAAAACTAATTTGATATTAAAAATTTTGCAAAAAGAGTGCAAAAATGGCGGCTACAAAGTAGTGGACAAGGCCGACATTATTTCCGCTCTGCCCTCCAAATACAGAATAGACGAAGAGGAACTTGACCACATCATCACTTTTCTTGAGCGTAGTGAGTGCATACATGTCAAATATGATGACGACAATGTTTATTGCTTGTGCATACTGCCACTTGGCAATCAAATAACCGAAAGAGAAGAAAAAAATAAAAAAGATAAAAAATCTTTTTTTAATTTTTATTTAATTTTTTTTGTATTTTTTTCTGCAATTTTAGGGTCAATTTTAGGAAATATTATTGCAAGATTTATTCCTTAGTCAAATAAAGACGAAAAAATCATTGAAAAGTTTCAAATTTTCGGTAAAAATTCTTTGAAATAATTCCATAAATTCCGTCTTGGCCAACAATAATATGGTCGACCAAATTAACTCCCAAAGTGCTGACCAAATCTGAAATGATTTTTGTGCCTTCAAGGTCAGTCTGTGATGGAAGCGCGCTACCTTGCGGATGATTGTGTGCCAAAAACACATACGCAGGACAAAGACCTGTTATGTATTTTGCAATTTGATGAGTGCTTATCCCAACGCTAAGCAGCCCGCCAGTTGCAAGTTTTGTTTTAAACATGAGTTTGTTTGACGCACTGATTCCAACCAAATAAGTTGTTTCAACAGATTTAAATCTCAAAAGTTCTTCAAAAAAATCTGCAACATCTGAGCGGTATTCAAAAGCGTATTTTTTGACAAGTTGTTGTTCATTAAAATAGTCAAACACCTCGGTCAAAAGATGCAACTTTTTCGCAGATGTTTCACCCATCCCCTCTATGTCCGCAAGCAAAGTCCAGTCCGCATTTAAAACATTGACAAACGAGCCAAAACGGTTGAGCAGTCTGTGTGCGATTTCATTTGTGTCGCAGCGCGGCATAATGTAAGTCAAAACAAACTCCAGGGCGACAACATCACTAACATTTTCAAGCCCAGCATCCATAACCGTTTTCATCAAGCGTTGTCTGTGACCAGCATGCAAATTTTTGTTTTTCTCTTCACTCTTTTTCACGAGTAAAATTTTAACATTTTAACCAAATTTTGACAAATATTTTCATGTTGTTTCCAAAAAAAATATGCTATCTCTGCGACAAACATATCTTCTGCGAATAATTACGGCATAGTTATGGCAGGGCAAGGCAGCAATGGCTATCGTGGGAATGACGGCTACAGTGGTAAAGACACAGATGACGGTTCATCACCAGGTGAAGGTAAAAATGGTGAAGAGGGTGGTGCCGCAGGAGACACTGGAAAGGCTTATATGTCAGGGATAACCGAACTTTCTGGTTCAAAACCTGCCAATAGCACACCATCCGCCGGTTTAACAGGCAACACCGGTTGGGGCGGACTTAACTTATATAAATATGAATCTGTTATTAATAAAACATCAGGGGAATTTAACTATTATAAGAGTTGGCTTAGCAGATGGAAAGATGTTCCATTAAATTATAATAATTCCGATTCTTCTCATAAGACCAATGTATATTGCGATTTCTATTTTTCTTGGGGTGGGACGACCTCAAGTACAAAAACAAACTGGGTTGAGGGTCCTGACACTAATCCTGATGGAGAAAACTATCCTTATCAAAATAGTGTTTACATCGATTGCACATGCGGATATGATTATAATTATTATATCATCACAAGTGATAAACCTAAACTTTATGGAAATATTCTTTGGGCAGAAATTCGTGTTCACACAAAAACATGGCTTGCAGGTAAAGGTGCTGATGTTATAGATGGATATAAGAGTTTTTATGTCATCAACCAGCCAAACAGTGCAAAATTATCAGAACACAAAACCACAACCTTATTCAGGTTGTGGTTTTGTGTTATACATTTACTTCCGTAATCTTTGACTGCTTTGATGAATCTATGACTTTTTGACCTTGAACAACAGTCCATTTAGGAACCAAATAAAGGGCTAATTCAATACCTCTATCTTCGTGATTTAGTAAATCATATTCTGCTGTTGTTAAATAGGCATTACTCCAATAATAATTTATTAAATAATAATATCCGTTATCTTCAAAATAAGCACCATCACTCTTCATTATGCCATCCTGGCCAGAATTTTTGCCATCGCCATTAAATTCTCTCATAAAAGTATTATATCCTGGACCTTTGGCTTCAGTTATTTCGGGATATCTAATGTAACCTGTTGTATTTGCACAATATCTAAATTCAATATTAGAATCATATAAAGCAATTTGTAATTTTTCAGTATTTCCATTTACACCAACGTTCGATGCTTGTTTATATCCTCTACATTGCAAATATATGCTCCTTCCATTCCATAATTTGAATATTTCATTAGAGGCTAACATTGCTTTTACCTTCCATCTTCCACTTTCGTATTTATGCAAATCTAAGCCGTCCCAACCGGTGTTGCCGTCCAAGGCTCTGTATTCTCCAGTCCCCTTTCCATTTTCATCTTTTATTTCAACACCATTTTTGTTTATAGCGGCTTTAATTTCTTCTTTTTTTGGCATATAGGCTACACCTGGTGCGCCATTTTCACCGCCAGTTCCTCCTGATTTGCCTTCGGTTGGCGCTGAACAATCATCTGTGTCCACACCGCTACTGCCGTCAGTTCCACGATAGCCATTGCTGCCTTGTCCTGCCATAACTATGCCGTAATTATTCGCAGAAGGTATGTTTGTCGCAGAGATAGCATAAACGCTTTGCCCTGCGGTGCCAGTTTCCCCATAAGGATAACCCTTAAATATCCACAACACTGAAACATTAAACGCATGAACACCATCAAGACCAATAATCGTGCCAAGATTGCTGATTTGACTGCCAGTAGCCGCGTTATTGATTTTTGGGCTAATTCCAAACAAACTTCCGTCTGTTATTTTTTTAGCCTTCGTTCCGTCGTGAAAAACAATTTCCTTTGTTCCATCTTGATAGCCAATATCCTTAACACAGAAGGAAGCATAATTTGAAATAGTCAAACTGGTATTTTCTGCTTCTATTGCGTTTGCAACTGTGCCTATATTTGGAATTCTTGTTCCGTAATTCGCTCTCGTCACAATCACGGTGCCAAAAGTTCTTATGTTGTAAGAATTTGACATTGATTCCATGTAAAGTGGATGGTTGTTTGTTGTTCCTGCAACGGTAAGGTCTTTAATAAAGCCAAAGTCGTCTGAGCCTTTAAATAAACTGTCACTGATAGAAAGGCTGAAATTAAGTGCAAATCTGTTGCCAAATATATTCACTTTTTTGCTGATATCTTTTGAGCCAAGAATAATCGGGTTGGTTTGCACGAGAAGAACATCTCGCATAAGCACAACTCCTTCGCCAGATGTTGCTGTTTGTTGACTTATTATAACACTATAATTTGTATCCGTGTAAGTGTAACCACTCTTGCCAGTGAAATCTAAAGCAAAATCTTTGACTTCATTTGATGGTGGGCAAGTTACTGTGGAGCCAACTATAACTTCACCATTTCCGCCACCTGTGTATTCGTGCAAAGTTGCATCATATTTGAAATCAAGTGAAACTGTTGCTTCAGCATAATGTAAGCCGAAATTAACAACATTTTCTGCCTTATCCGTTAATATGTCTGAAACAACCAGAACAGAATTGATTGGGAAATAACCAGATGAAATGGATGCAGTTATTCTTATTTTATTACTATCATCTTTTTCTGCGGCAAAAGTTACTCCTTCAAGATTGATTTGTTCATCTTCATAGTTTACTGAGTATTTAACATCTGCAATATCTATTGTGTCTTCAATATTGGCTTTTACTGCCACTTCCTTTCCATTATCTTCGTAAATGGACAAGGCTTCGCCGTCAAACCAATAGAAATAGTTTTTGCCATTTACTGAAATCTTGCCGTCTTTTCCAATAAGCCATGCTCTTGTAAAAGTAAATTTGCCGTTTTGATATGTAATTGCCCATTCATAACCTTTAGCAAAAAACATATCTTCAATATATCCTTCTTCATCAACTTTGAACAGCTGCCCATTTACTGTCAACTCATTTTTTTCTTTGTCAAAACTGAGAGTGTATTCTTCACCATCAAGGGTCACTTTCCCTGCTGTTTCGCTAACAGTAACTTCATCAGCCTCTGCTTCTGCACGCACTAATGTTAACCTTCTTTCATAAATGCCTGCAACGAAATCTGTGCCATTTACAAGACTTGTTTTGCCAGATGGCCACACTAGGCCTGTGTCAACTGACAGGCTGTTACTTGCAGAGGATGAAACAATATATTTGTGCGAAATAATCACATCTCTGTAATAATAGAAGGATGTTAAATTTGTGCCGGCGGAGGATATCACGCTTGTGTAATAATAGATATGGTCATCAATATTGATTGAATGACTGCTGCCATAATAATTTTTCTCGTTTTCTTCATCGCCTTTGTTTAATATCAAGAAGAGTGTGTTATCAGAACTATCGAAATTTACATAATATTTGTTTCCATTGATAACAACCGTTTGTGTTCCATCAGTTGCTTTGTCAATGTTAACATATGTCTTGTAACTGTCAACATTTTCATCTAGTGTAATGGAGCCATCAATTATTTTTGAATCATCTAAATAACGGCGTGAGAAAGTGATATTTTCATTGGTTTCGCCATAATATGCGTGCTCAATAGACTTTAAACGCCATGTGAGCAGTCCAGTGCAACTGTAACCAGAAGAAACTCCTGAGCCTACATCCGTGCTTTGTTTTGTTTGAGTGGAAGCGTTTCTGATAAGTTCATAAGTGTATGTATAACTTCCGTCACCTTCAACATCGACACTCTGAGTTTTTGTGCCAATAACAGCATTGGCAGTGTTAAGAATTGAGTTATCTAACTTAATATCCCAATAAGTGCTTGATGATGTTTCATTTGATGAAATATATCTATTCTCATACTCAGCGCGTATTTGTAAGCCTGCCAAGAAAGTGTTTTCTATTGTGCAGTCATATATTCCAATGTCATGGACAGTATTCACTGCTTCCTTGCACACAAGTTTAACATTAACAGTTGTTATGTCCGTTTTTGAATCATAACTTGAACTTTCAATATAGAAAGAGCCTGCGACATTTTCAAGTCCTGCTCTTGTGGTGTTCAATTTAAAATCACACAATTTGACTTCTCCTGATGCGCCAATGGTGTAAGTTGATGTGTTGGTTAAATCGAATATCCAGTAATAAAGTCCACCCGAATTGTCATGGCTTGATGCATTTATGGTTGAAGCTTTCCCTTTGATTTTTACTGGGAAAGATACTGTTAGTTTATCTGAACTGTAAGTCAAATCACCACGGGTGATTCTGTTGCCATTTGTCGGGTTGCCTGTTGAAATCATTCCTTCGTATCCAAGCGAACCTCTTTGTAAAAGGCGCAAGGCTTGTGTGTAACTGTCATATTCCGACCAAGACACCTTTTCATACGCAGATGGCACTGAGAAGGATTCTGTTTGCAAACCAAAATCATCCATGGTTACACTTGCACTAAATCTGCCAGTGTAAGTCTCGGTTTTGCCTTGATTGATGTTAAATGTGATAACGTTGTTCTTCAATAATTCAAATTTTCCTTTTGCATCGGCACCTGTGTAAGTGAGCTTTTGCGTCGTTGCATCTGTTGCCACTGCTTCTGCTTTCATTGTAAGTTCAATTACTTCACCATCAGCGTTTGGAACACTAATTTTAACATCACCTGCGACAAAATCACCTTCAGAAAGGTCATAGTAAATCGTCACCACATCATCATCTTTGCTTTCAGAGTTTTCACCTTCACTGAACAAAATGTTTGCCGCATCCACATGAACGGACACTTCTCGTGGTTCAAAGGATGCTGTGATTGTGTAAGAAATGTTGACACGTGTTGGTTTTCCATCAATAGGAACTGCAACATTAAAAGATATTGAGCCGTTGCCAGTTGTATCCACAATCAATGCACTTGTGTTAATCGTATTTTTATTGCTGTCAGTCGCTGAAACTGAGAAATCATAGCCTGCGCTATAAAGGTCTGAAATGTTTTTGCCTTTTATTTTTCCATTATATGAAACCTTTTCCCAACTATATCCAAGTTGAGCGTTGCTTACAAAATCATCTCCATTATAAACAAAGTTAAGTGTTTTTCCTCCAACTGAAACACCGCGCGTCTCAGAGTCGTCAGTTATACCTTTTTGAATTTCCTCAAGAATTGCCGTCTTCGTGTTTGTGCCTTGTTTATCACCAGAAACACGACAGAAATCTTTGTAAGTTTCACCATAATCCAATTGAACAGTTCTTGTGTAAACTTGTTGTTTAATTTTGTTATTTCCAGGATACTCTATCTCTCTATCACAAGAGATGAAGTATGATGACATAACCCCCAGTTCGTCAATCTCTGCAATATGCACTTTGAAATTACTAAATGTTGTTAATAGCTTGTATGAATTAAGTTCAAATTTATTTTTTTCAACTTGTTTATCTACTACTTTTTCTTCTCCTACCAACATAAATTTTTCAAAATAAAACGAACCAACTTCTGATGAGTCTGCATCAAAGCCAAATTTCCATGGTGCCGTCCCGTTAAAGAATGCTTCTCCGGAATCATGATTTGAGCCAGTGAAAGTTGAACCACTGATACCTCCAACATAGACAAGCTGATTGGTCACATTAATAATATCTACAGCTTGGGAGGTCTTCACAACCAACACTCCATTCGAATCGTCACTAAAAGTTACAAAAAAGTTATCGTTTACTTCATCCGCTTGCTGCAATGGCGCTGAAGGGTTTTTGCTCAACGCTTCAATAAAGCCCTCATTTGTGCAATTTGTGATTGAAATTGTTGATGATGAATAACCCAAAATTCCGCCGGCATAAACCTTAGATGCGTTTTCTTTGTTGCCTGCTTTGACCATGGAAGTGTTGTAGCAATGGTCAATTGTTGATGTTGTATTTCCAACAATTCCGCCAGCGTAGAAATTGCCACTTCCACCTGTGTAACCAGCAAAGACAGTGTTTTCATTTCCGCAATAATTGATTGCTGCTGTTGTGTTTCCAGCAATTCCACCCGCTATGCCGTCATCTGAATTTTTGTCTACCGCTATTGTGTTGATTGGAGCATAGTTGATTGAGTTGGTGATTGTGCCTGTGGCATTTCCGACAATTCCGCCAATTATTGTGGCTGTCGTGGAGTCAACTTTGACATAGTTTCGGCAATTTGTGATTACTCCTTTGGACGAGCCGAAAAGTCCGCCGGCTGTTGTGCCTGAGGTTGAACTGATATATCCTTGTGCGCTGACATTGTCCGCATTTACAACACTTTCAGCAACAACAGCATCCATTGCTACGCCTGAGTCTGGAACAATTACTTTAACATTATCTATTGTTTTAATTGAACTGAATAATGGCTTAGCTAATGCTTGATTTCCAATTGCGCCACGGTTAATGATGTGATAATTGCCATCAAAGGTCATGTTGCTATAGTCAAAGTCTTCAAATATTAAGCCTGTGTATTTATCGTCGACCATTTTGCCGACCTTTGTCAAATCAAGGTCATGATAAAGGACAACCTGACTGACACTTGCAGATTTTCCTGACAATTGTGCAAGTTTTGTCGCATTAAAGGCAACATAGTATGCACCAATTTCTTTGGAATTACATTCAACCCACTTATCATCTGTGAGTTTGGCGTAACTTGAGCGTTTGAACGCATTGAAATTGCGGTATGGATAGCCAAAGTTTATAGCCCCATCCTCTTTCCAATAAATTCCATTGGTGAAGGAAACTGTGTTATTATCACCTTGCGTTAATTCTTCTTCAAGGTTTGTGTTTCTAATCTCCATACTTTCTGGGTCATAGGCAAAGCTTTTGAATATAACCCCGCTGCTTGTTGCACTAGAACCGGAAGTTATAATGCCAAGGTCACCATATATTGACAATTTGCCACTTGCATCAGCCGCTGAAATGTAATTTTGTTGATTCAGCCAAGAAATTGTGTAACTGTTTCGAACAACTGTTTTTCCACTTGCAATATTTGCAAAGGCGTAAAGATTTGCAGAGATATAGGACTGGACATTGCCAGTTGAATAACTTGCATCAATAAAGTTGTTTTGACCGCTTATGTTTGCAACAAGACCTGCGGCGCTGCCAGTTGCAGCGGCACGGTAAGTGATGTCCACACTGCTGTAACTTTCTGCAATTCTTCCGCCGTTCATTTCTGCCACAAGTCCACCAATGTTGCCAACTGCACTTCCGCCTATTGAAAGTTTTCCGCTGACCATTGAGGCGTAAATTATGCCGCCTGAGAGTTTTTCTGTAAGTCCGCCATAATATTTAACACCTGTGTCAGTTGTGCCTTCCTGCTTTTCAAAAGTAATGCTATCCACAGTGTCTTCCTGGCTATATTTAATGTTAAAGCCAGAGATGAAACTATGCTCTTTAATTTCAGTTGTGATGTTGGAAGTTCTTACATTAAAATCACTGATTAAAGCAAATGGTTTCTTTGAACCATCTAATTTCAAGTTATTAATGTTTGAAGCAGATGAAATGGAGTAATAAACAATTCCATGACTTCCAATGGCATCAGTTGAGCCTGCTAAATTTGCGTCTGAAATTGGGTTAAGTTTGCTGCCCACAACACCCGTTGAAGGCAACAATTTGTTTATGATTGTTGTTGTGTTGTCAACCACCTCGCCATAGCCTAATGTGAAGGTGTTGTATCCAACATCTTTTGCTCTTTCGCTATCACTTTTTGCAAGCACAAGTTGAGAGCAATAGAAGTTAACGGAAGGAATATCTTTAATGGTTGCTGTAAAATCATGCCCGTTTCCTATCATGGCGTCTGTAAGATAATTGTCATTGTTTTCTTCATTGTTATTATAGCGAGCATTGTTGTTTGTGAAAGCGGTGACATTACCTGCTAAATTTATTGTTGTTACAGATGCTTCCGCTGAGCCAATCAACCCGCCAAAGGTGTAACTTTGAAGTGCCGTAAATGATGTGGAGTAAGTGTAAATTGCATCACCATAGGTTTTGTTGTTTGAAAGGTTGACTGCTCCTTTTTGCACAAAGCCGACAACACCGCCGACATAATGCTCTTTGCCTTGATTATTGTCATCATTAAATTCAAACGCACCGCCAAAGATTGTGTCACTTAAGGTGATGTCTGCACTCACTTCACCAATCATGCCGCCAACCTGAACCTTTCCGCCAACAAAGAACACTGAATTAACTTCAGCCTTGGCAAGAGTTGTTTCTGCGCTCGTGTAGCCCACAAGACCGCCCACATAGCAGCCTTCAGCAACAAAGCCGTCAATTGAGTTAGATTTGAAGGAGAAAGTTCCATCTGATTTAAGCAAGTCAGAAGCATGGTAACCAACCAATTCACCAGCGTAAATCTTTCCTGTTGCTGTGAAAGAAATGTTTTCCTTTTGAATCCCGTCATCAGGATTATTAAAATTGATGTCGCCACCGAGGGTTAAAGATGAATGGTTTTGTCCAACCAAGCCACCAAAATAAAGGTCGTTTCCGCTCTTGAAAGGTTCAAGTTTAAATTCAAAATTATTTGCGTCTCCCGCAGTCGCATCTTTTACGGAAGACAAAAGTTTAATGTTAATGGTGTCTACTCTAAGCGAGGCTTCATTATATCCCACAAGTCCGCCAATGCTGAGTAATTCGCTCTTTGTGTCACCTGAAGTGTTTTGAATTGTGCCATCAATTTCAAGTGACGACAAATTCAAATCTCCTTGCACATGACCCACGACAAAGCCAGCATTTGTTGTTCCTTTGATTTGACCATTAAACATGATTTTTGTTTTGAGTTGATGTTCTTCAAATGTGAAATGAGTGATTTGCATATCCCCTGCAAAACCACCGACATTAAGTGATGATGTTGGGGCTTGACAATCAAGATAGAGTTCATGTTCGCCGCTAAGATTCTTTGTGGTTATGCTTGTTTCGGCATATCCAACACGGCCAAAATATCCTCCAAAGTTTGCGCTGGAGTTATCCTCTGTGGAAGAGAGAAGCAGGCGTGTTTCCACATCTCCTTGGTTTAAGTCGGTTGGAGATTGAATATCAATTGTCAACTTTGCAAAGTTGCCATCTTTTTCGCCCTTTTCTATCACTCTGCCAACATACAAGCCAAAGTTCACTGATTTTGCGCCACCGTCAACCTTTGCCAAATAATATTTGTTTAAATTTGCATCATGAAGGTCGTTATGCATGATGCTGATGTTTTGCACACGCAAAGTTTGATACAAACTGTTTTGTCTGATTGTTCCTGCAACAAGACCGAATTCAACATTTCCCTCGCCACCACTTGGCTCAACAGTCACGACCGCATTTCTTCCTTCAGAGAGTTTATCGGCAAATGAATTGCCATCATTGAATATGAAAGACACATCAAGGATTGATGAACTTACAAAACTTGGAGCAAGCAAACCTGCTGCACCACCATAAGTTGACATTTTAACCATTGAGCCAATATACATTTTGATTGATGAGAAAGAAGCATTTTCAACCTGTGTTGCGCAAAGGAATCCTCCCTGAACCGAATAGTTGTTGGTGCTGTCCTTATAAACTGAAGTTGAATCTGCAGTGCCTGTGTCACCAGAGCCTGCAATAGTTGCACCGCCGGTGTCCTCTGTGTCAACAAAGATTGTAAGATTTTGGATATAAACACCCTTTGCCACTGTATTAAGCCATGGATGACGACCAATTATCACACCTGGATAATTTGTTGTGTTTGAATAATTATTGCTGATTGGGCCAAAGCCGTCCCCCCACTCAGTGTCGGCTGTGCCACCTATAATTCTTCCGGAGAACTGCTCAATTGCATTATTGTTTTCGCTCAAAGTTTTAAGATATGGGCGAAGGTCAACATTTTTATATTCTCCATCTTCATTTCTGCCACGAACTCTGATTTCAATTGATGAACGGTTCATCTTGTTGAGCACATTTCTGATGCTCTCATCTGTGGCGTCAAGATAAAGATAATTTGCTGTGTTGATAAAACTTATGACTGGGAAAAGCCTGTTTTCATCATGTGTCCAGTGAGTTATATCCCATGCACCAGAGCCCATAAATGCGCCGTTTGTTTCCGTGAAGCCCGCTGTTTGATTTTCATAATTAGAAACAGAAGTGATTTCGTAAACTCTGTCATCAAGGTCCGTTGGGGCGGTGTAACCTTCATAAGGCACAACCTCAATCTTTTTGTCTGGGTTTGATAATGCTCCCCAAGTGTATTTTTCCATGTAACCCAAGACTTTGCAATCTTTTTCGTCATCTTTGCCAGAAAATGCTGTTTCAGATGGGAAGATTGTGATTTTGTCTCCTACTTTTTCGCCTTCGGCTGGGGCAACAATTCCGCCAACAACAGCATACAATGTTGCAGATTCATAATCGTTTTCTGCAATTCCATAAAGGTTTACTGCATTGACAGAGTTAAGGACGATTGTTGCATTTTGTGATTGTTCTTGAATTACTCCAAAAAGTCCGCCCTGTGCGTCTTTGGCATAAACATCACCAGAAGCATAAACTTCATTTAAGTAAACTGAGCATTGAACATTTGCGTTTGTGGAAGGTCTAACAACATCAAAATTGTTGGTTGGGGAAACAACGCCGCCCGCAATTCCACCAGCATAACTTAATGTTTTTGTTGTGTGGTTGATGGCATTGATTTTGCTGTATGCCACATTGATAGCAGCTGAGCCAACAACACCAAAAAGTCCGCCAACATGGGTTGGGTTGTAATCATAAGTTCCTGACTCTTTTTCGGTAAATGTGAACAAATCAAGAATTCCGCGCTCAACTGCAATTGCGGATGCAAGAGAATTTGATTGATAGTAAGCCTTTGTGCCATCTTCAATTGTGTTTTGAAGGGTGCTTTCATGCTCTGAATAGATTTGATAGAATTGACCATTGGCATATCCTATCAAGCCACCGGCAAAGTTGTTATAAGAAAGGATGTCGGCATAGCCATCATCTGTCTTCGACAATTTGAGTGCCAAATCTTGTGCCTTTGTTTTAACGCCGCTGTAACCAATCACTCCGCCGACAACTTCGCCACGGATGTCTATTGAGCCTTCAACATGCAACATGCGTGTTGTGTAATTGTTGAGATTTGCGTTGTAGTCAAAAAGATTTGCGTTTTGTTGCGTGTCGGAACTGTCAAGATATCCAACAATGCCGCCGGCAAATGAATAAAGCCTGATTGTTCCAGCGTCACTGGTGCCACTTCCAAGCGCGGCAAAGAATCTGTCACTATCTTTGTTTGCCCTCAATGTTTCTGGGTCAAAGATTGTCAAATATCTTGCATTATTTTCATTGTCTGATTTTGATGAACGCGTTGCCCTAACTTTGATATTATTTGCTGTCAAACCATTAAGTCTGCTGTTTCCAAACACAACACCAACAATTCCGCCAACAGCGTTGACACCATTGACGCCATATTTTTCTTCCTCTTCTTTGTCGCCTGTTGTTATGTCAGAAATTGCGTTTTGTGTGACTTCAACATCAATGATAACGCCATCATTAACCATACCTGCCAAAGTTCCAACAACTGGAACATCAGTGAAGGTGACATTTTGAATTTCTATGTTAAGATTTTTAACCATGCCGCCATCTATCTTTGAGAACAGACCAGCCGACTTAACATTGTTTTTCTGATTTTCATTAAAGCCAAGTCCTAAAAGACCAAGTGACACATCTTCAAGAGTAAAGCCGTTGCCGTCAATTCCGCCTGTTAAGGTTTTTATTATTGATGAAATAACCGCATTTCCCTTTTCACCACCGCCCAAATCAGCGTTGATTGATGAGAAGTCTGCGTCATCAATCAAGCGGTAATAACCTTTAACTTCTTCGTCTGTGTATTTGTTTTGAATAACAGTTGAATTTGATTCGCCCATGGCATTTTTAAAGTCTTCAGCATTTGTAATCAAAATTGGGTTGTTTTGTCCGCCATACTCACTGCCTTCCAGTGTGCTATTTGCATTTGTCATTTCAGTTGCATAGACAAACACATAAGTTTTTCCGTCCACACTGTTTTTGTATCTATGCCCAAAGGTGATAACATCACGGCTGACAAGTTTTACGCCTTCACCCGGAACAATTTTCCATATTCCATCATTTCTGTAAGATGCCTCTGTGTTTGAGATTTCGCCTGAGTCAACATTTGCTGATGTGGCAAACACAAAGCCATAATATGCCTCCTCTTTGCTTGCAGAATCAGCATCTATTGGCGCAGGTGCGCCATCAATCACGCTTTGCAAGTTGTTGGAATCATCATTTTGATAGCCTTCAAGATAATAATAACAATGCTCTATTGTTCCTTTATTTAAACTTTGTCCGTTTTTGTCCACTCCAGAGAAATTGAGTTGGAACAAATCTGCTTTTTCAACATAGCAAGCAGTGTAAGATGTTCTAACTTTCCCAAAGTTGCTGTAAACAAAGCCGGAACTCATAATGCTTTTGATTTCTGTGTCATTGGCAATTGCAATGTTTGCATAGCAGTCCGTAATGCTGCTGTTAGCATCTTCTCTGGTGCCATTGTCAACAACAAAGCCTGCAGTTGAGCCTTTTGATGAAATGTTTGTGCCCATCAAATTGTAATTTGTTGTCTGACCAGCAAGTTTCATGCCTTCAACATAACTGGAGTTAATTCTTCCTGAGTTTGAAACAACAAAGCCGGCTGTTTTTGAGGTTGTAAGAGAACTTTCATTTGTGATTTGAATTTGACCTGCACCGCTTGATGCAATAGTGCCTGAGTTGTTAAGCACAAAGCCTGCCATATCACCCTGTCCAAGCAAAGTGAATTTGCCAAGTGAAATAACCTCATAATCTGAGGTTGGATAACCGCTGCGTGTGACATGTCTGGTCAACTGCCCACCCACTTTTGAGTTGGTTATATTTCCAGAGTTGTCAAGAACAAAGCCTGCCACCTCACAATCAATGGTTGAGTCGGCAATATAATAACTGTTTTCGCCACGCTTAATTTGAACTCTTAAGCCAACATCTCCACTTGCTGCGGCAACTTGTGTGTCATAAGCGACGACTTCGCAGTTTGTTATTATTCCTCTGTTTTCCAAAGCAAAACCAGCAACATGAACGCCGGTAACCTGAGTTTCCCCTGCAATGTTGATATTGATGTTTCCACCATAATAATAGTTAACTTTCAGGTTTTTGATGATTGAGCCATCAGGTATTTCTGTGAAAAGAGCCAATCTTATATCAGAAGATGAAGGCATTTCAAAACTTTGTATGTTGATTGTAAAGCCGTTTCCGTCAAAGGACCTCATGTTCTTTGCTGAAATAGGCTTGTAACCAACAAGAGTGATGTCATTTGCCAAGATGTAATCCTGCATTGTGCCGTCACCACCAAGGTTTTTAAAGAAATCTGCGTCCTCAACTGATATAGGCTCATCACCTGTTGAATAGTCCATGATATTAAGGCCAAAGTTTGTTTCCACAGTGTAATTAACCGCAGTTCCCACTTTGCCAAGTGAAATGTAATCTATAATTTTGATGTTGATTGGACTTGAGGTGTTTCTAAGGCCAATTGCATACAATTCTTGTGTGCTTGCAACATAATTAAGGCTGAAAGAGGTTGTTGTGTAACTCCAAACATCACTGGCGGTGTTCACAAAGTTGGCTTTTGTTGAGCCGACATACAACCTTTCATAAATTGGAATTACATTTTGATTTTTATCACAATTTATGTAAAAATCAGAATTCGGGTCGATATAATAGCCTTGTCTTTCAAATTGTTGACGCTTGCCAAGCAAAACATTGACCTGATTTGCTTCGTTTGGGTCTGTGGTGTCATAAGCATATTCATTTGGGCTGAATTGATGTTTGAGCTTTATATCTGCCCTAAAACCATTTGGAACAATGAGGACATCTCCGCCAAAAGATGCGTCATATTCCCCGCCTTCAAGCTTTGATGCCGCTGGCAAAAAGTCGACCAAAAGAACGGAAACATAAGAGCTTTTCTGCTCCGGAATGCCATTAACATCTCTTGCAACAGTGACAACAAGTTGGAACTGACCGTTTGTTTCTACATCTTCATATTGCACATTTGCATTTAGGCCTGCAAACATGGTTGCAGTGAGAATTTTTGTTCTTGTGTCGGCTGGATTTTCTTTTTCTTCCCATGTTGAAACAGAAATGCCTTTGGCTCTTGGCCATGCAATTGATTGAATATTTTGATTTTTGTTAAGGATAATCTTCAAATCTGCCGTGCCACCTTTTGCAATTGCGGCAATTGCGCCATCATTGATTGTAAGGTCTGCAATTGGCAAAACAGAAATGTTAAGGGTGTAAGTTTGTGGCGGAGTAATTACTTCACCGTCTTTATCATAGAAGGTTGCAATAATGTCAAAGGCTGTGTCTTGGGCAATGTCTGCGCCAACATAAATTCTGAAAATATAAACGCCATTTGCATCTGGGTCATAGTCAACTCTGATGCCATTTTGTGTGTTTGTGCTGTTTGCGTCATACAAGAATTTTGCTGTTTCATTTTGATATCTCTTCAATCTTGTGATGCCAAGCACATAGGATGTTTGAGTTGAGTGCGGCAAATATGTGAGTGTGAAGTTTTCATAATAAGCAAACGCTGGGTCAACAACAAGTTGCAAGATTGATGACCTGCCCGGCGACAGAGTTGAAACAAAGTCGTCCGCTCTTGTGTAAATACGCGTGCCGTTTGGGGCAAATTCGTCTGGGTTTGAACGGTAGTTTGCCATGTCAATGTAATCAATTGGCTGGCTGGTGAAACTTATGACAATTGGCAAGCCTTCGTTGTCAGCGTAGCCAGACTCTGAATTAATCAAAAGTGTGTAAGTTTCAAGTTTGCTGATTTGTTGACGGTAATCATTATCAAGCCAAATTGACAACATGAATTTGACGCAATTTTCTTCGTCCCATGCGTCAGCATTCTTTGTCACTTTGACATAGAACATATACTGATTTGGCAAGTTTTTAAACTTGAAAAGTTTGTCGCCATTTGCCTGATTTTGCACAACTGGTTCTAAGCCAATTTCCTCCAAAGCAAAGGTCAAATCATCATCTTCTTTGTCGGTTTGAAGTCTTACTTCAAAGGTTGCCGTAAATGCAGGCTCAATCAAAAGTTTGTCCACACTTGCAGAAATGTGAATTGAACCTTTGTTTGGAATAACGGTAAATTTTGCTTTATTATGCTCTTTTATTACATTTTGATAGGTCGTGCCCAAATCTTTAACTTCAGGCCATGCGCTCATTTCAAGTCTTTCAAAAACATCTGCTGCATCAATTCTTTTGCCACTTACCATTTTGCTCTTTGCAACAAGCGTTCCTGTCAGGCCATTTGTTGTGAAACTAACCAAACTCTTGTCCTCAACCTGACCTGTTTTTACTGTTGTATTGTCAGTGTTTGTTTTAATTTCAAAGTTGTCCATCCTGATGTCAAATGGTTTTGGATTATTTGCAAGATAAATTGACTTTTCAAGGTCAAAGTCAATGAATTCTGACCTGTTTGTGCCAACAAGCAAGTTGACTTTAATGTCATTGACAACATTGTTATATGTTGCCATAAACTTATCAACCGCATGGGTGATTTTTAAAGTTATTTGACGCTGAAGATTAAAGTTCTGTTTTGGTCTGATTTTTAAGGTGACTGAGCCTGTTTGCCTTATTATTAAACTTGAGCCAATAACCTCAACCACTTTCTCATCACCAGAAAATGCCACAAGTTCGCTGGCAATTTCATCTTTGAACAAACTTGTAAGTGAAATTGTGTTTATTCTTTCTAACGCTGCACTTTCACTTGCAGAAAGTTCAGACGCTCTGTCAAGTTCTCTGAAGTAAATCAGCACTTCTGAGCTGTTGACATAAAGGGCCTTTGTGTAATCATTTTCAACAACATCTCCAATTTTAAGGCCGCTTAAAATATCCTCAGTGATTTCTTGAGGTTGGAAAATTCCTTTAAGGTGTGGCTTGCCATCTCTTACATAAGAAAGGAAGCCGGCGTCACCTGCACTTACCCAGTTTTCAGAATTGGATTTAACATCACCACTTCCGTCAAGTGTGTAATATATGTCGCTAAGTTTGGCTGATGACAAAATTGTTGCATCATCAAGGCCAGTTTGTTTCAAAATTGCGAAAGACAATGAAATTTGTGCGCCCTCTTCCACTTCTGCTGCAAATGAGCCTGAAGTTTTGGTTGCATTTAGCACATTTGAAGTTGTGAAATTATAGGCGTAAGAATTCAAAATCTTGCCCGTTGCATCCAGTTTGCCGACAATTCCGCCAACATAAGCGCCGCTGAAGGTGTTTGCCGCCGAAGAGAACATATAAAATTCCACTTTGCTGTCAGTTATTTTGCCTGAGTTAATGCCGGCAATTCCGCCAACATAAGTGTTTTCGCCTGTTGCGGAGATTGTTGCCCCTTCAACAGAAACTGCTGAAATTGTGCCATAGTTTTCACCCACAACCACGCCAACAAATTGTTCTTGTGAGTTCACCATGCTTGGAGTTGCTGAATCCGAAGTTGCGAGAACCGAAATCTTAACATTGTTTATAAGTCCAAGGTTGGTTTGTGCAACTATGCCTGAACCTTTGACGCTGCCATTAAAGGTCAGTCTTTCAATTTTTGCTGTTTCGGAGATTTTGCCAAATAATGCACCTGAATTTGTCCCAGCGAAAGTCAAAGTGATTGAGTCATTATAACCCTTAAGTGTTCCATTGAAGGTTGCATTTTCAAAAACTGTCCAATCGGTCAAAGTCAAAGAACGCATTAAAACATAGTGCTGTGACAAATCTATGTTGGAAAGTTCAGAGGTGGAGTAAATTCGAAGTGCCGTTTCTTCACTTGAGCCATCTGCAACAACCACTCTGAGTTTTAACATCACATCCTTATAATATATTTTAATTAAAGTTGAATTGTCGCGTCTGTAAAAATATCCTTCAATGATGTTGTCATATTCGTCTGCAATTTTTGTGACTGACACATAGTGTGCTTCCATGCCTTCCGGCAAAAGTGAATTGTCCGTGTAATAAACAAGCGTATCCGTTGAACCTTTTGAAATTATGCTGTCATCTGGATAAACATAAATATATCCTGTGCCACCTTTTGGCTTTTGTCCGTTTGAAGGACGCTCAAAAGACACAAGTCCAAGCGGGCTGACATCAACAAAGTTGTAATCAATTCCGTCATCTGCAACAAATTTATATTTTAAGGTGTTGTTTCTTGCATTGTAAGGTTTGACATCTGTGATAATAGGAAAAGATGTGTCTGTTACCAGCGAGCCTGTTGCATCCAAATATATAACGCCATCATCTGTTTGGTTGCGCCAATCAACTGATTCAACACGCTGTGAATTGATGATTTGCACCGACACCGAGCCTGTGTAAACACTGCCAAAAACCCTGTATTCAAGGATAATCTGGTCAATATGGCTTGAGTAACCATCAGTGGAGTCCGCAACAATATCAAAAGAGAGGTTGGTTTTGTTGTAAATGATGTTTTCTATGTGATAATATTCGTTTCCGCCGTTAATAATGAAGTCTTTTTCCTTATGAACCAAAGCCTCATTTGCAGAATAGATTTTGAAAGATGACCTCGTGTCGTTTTCATCTCCATAATATGTGATGCCTTTTGAGTCTACCCTATATTTGACTGTTATGTGCGCTCTGGCACGTTCACTTTCATGGCTAGACACAGAATTTTGTGCTAAAAGTTCCTCACTATCACCTTCAACTTCAGGCATAAGGCTTGATGGGGCTGTGTAGGCTTCAATATAAAATATTCTGTAGAACAAAAGTTCCGTGTGGTCATCTGTTAAACCTTCGAAAGTTATGAGTGCAAAGCCTTTAAAATCATTGGTAATGGAAATTGTGCCTTCAGAATATTCCACCTTTGTTGACGCGTCAGCTGTTTGAAGTTGAAGGATAAAATCATTGATGTTGTCAAGATTGCTTAGCCATGCTTCAGGGTTGCTGCCAAATTCCATCTCAATAAATTTTGGTGTTTCCACTTTAACTTTGGTGTTGCTCGAAAAAGCCACATTTAAGTTTGTTCCAGTTTTGATGAACACATATTCAAGGCTGTTGTCACCTGTGCCAACAAATTCTGGTGTGTTTGAAAAGTTTTGGGTTGCATAGCCACTCTTTGAAGCGGAAGTTGATGATGCGCCAGTAAGTTCAACTGAAGCGTTTGTCATTGATGTGAACCCGGTCACAACAAAATTGTTTTCTGATTTAAAGCCGCTTTCATGTTCAAAGTAAATAATGCACTTTTCATTGTCAAGACCAAGCTTTTTATTTCTCACGGTCAGTGATATTGTGCCATTTTTCCAATCATAACCATAATCAATAATCTCAAAGTTTTCGCTTGATGTCGCTGCCGGACGCCAAGTTATGCCTTGAATGCCAGCAAGGGCAGGAACAACAAATTCTTTTGTGAAGGTGTTGATTTGAGATGTTGTCATGAAAACTTCAACATCTCCCTCTTCTCCCAAACTAAAATTGCTGTTTGGCGCTTTAAAACAACTGAAGTTCACATCTGAACGAACATTGGTTGATTGTTCTGAGATAAAATTAAATTTGATTTTTTCCGGTTGCTCGGTCTGTTCAGCCGGGTTGTGATTTTCAAAATATTCGTCCGCAACATAGATGTAAAGTGTTGTTTTGTTGTCAAGCAATTCGCTTTTGTATGTGTTTCCTTTAACATGAGTGAAGTTCACTTCCGTCATGCCCGTGTTGGTTGAGCCAACATTGACGGAAACCCAGGAATTAACATTTTCTTGGGCAGGGTCAACAGCGCCATCCAAAGGCAAAGTTACTTCAATATAGAATTTGGCTTTGTCATTGTCCACTGATTCAGGGCCAAGTTCAACAGTGAAAGGTTTGCCCTGCAAAAGACTTGTGTCAGCGGAATAATTGTCATAAAGGGAAATATCTTCACCTGGAACAACATCTTGCATGCCTGATAGTGAAGAAGTGGAAATTTTAATTTTATCAATCACATCAACAAGCTTAATGCCAAAGCGTTCTGTTTTTATTGAATAATTTTCAAGAGCATAACCTTCGTAATAAATTTCAAAGTAAATGGTCAAATTTTCTCTTTCAAGATTTTCCGAATATTTCTCAATTTTGTAAACTACTGTGGAGTTCGTTGGGGAAAGTGGGCTGCTTTGAAGAGGAAAATTAAATCTGTTTGAAACTGAAGTGCCATTTAAAAGAACAACTGGAACAACTGTCACTGGCAAATCAACATCAGCCTTAAGTTGAATATATGCACTTGCCTCTTCATTTGAGTCATCATTTTTGACCAAATTAAATTCAAAGTTGTCTTCGGTGTTTATAAGGCTATCCCAAGAACCTGGCGTTCTTGCGAATCTCTCCTCCACTGCTGGAAGAGGGTTAATAACTTTTATTACAACGGGGGTGCTAAGTTCCGTGTAAACTGATTGCACAAGCAGAGTCACTTCTTGTTCGTCATAATCCTTGTCAACAAGCAGAGTGTTATTTTCTGGGTCAAAATGCACAAACTCACTTTGAGTGGTTAGTGACCAAATAACATCTTTTCTGTTGCTTTCCCTGCCCTCGTGAGATGTGATATTCAAAAACCTGTCAGGGTCAAGATAAGTTGTTTGCCCTTTAACAATAAACTGGGTGATAGACTCCCCTTCCTCAATTTTGTCAACATGCTGAGTGAGGGTTTCAATATCACTGTAAGAATAAATTTTGATAACTTTTTCACCATTGCCGTGTGACCTAAGCACAAGATTGATTGGCTTTTCGGTTTCTTTTTTTGCAGTGACAGTAATCAAAGTTTGTCCATTTGCGGAATTGTATTCAGCGTGAGCAGAAATTTCTTCTTGATGCTCATTGTTGACAAAAACTTCGCCTTTTGATATGCCGCTGACAGAGGCAACAATCTCTGCGGTCAGATTGTCGGTGTTCATGTCAAATTCAATGTAAGAGTCATCTTTAAAACTTTCGGAAGAAACATTGATTGTGGCTTGAGGTGGCTTTTTGTTGCAGGCGGCAAAAACTATGCCTCCTGCCATGAGGAAGACACCCAAAAATACAATAAACAATTTTTTCAGTTTGTTTTTCAACATTTCCTCCCAAATTATTATTTTTAAATTACAAAAATTTATAATTTTTTGTCACAAAAAAATAATATAATTCTGGACAATAAAATTATAAATCAAATTTAATAAATTTGTCAAATAAAATCATATTTAATTTAAACTTGCAAAAATAATAATTTTTGTGTAAAATAATGACAAGGAAATTGTTATGAAAAAAATTGTGTCACTTGTGAGAAAAATGGTGGAAGAGCATGCGCTCATCGAAAACGGCGACAAGATTGCCGTTGGGGTTTCTGGCGGAAAAGACAGTTTGACTTTGCTGACTGCATTAAGAGAAATTCAAAAGTATGGGTCCATAAAATTTGAGCTTATGGCAATTGCAATTGACCTGTCAAATGGCGAGATGGACTTTGCGCCGACAAGAGAATATTGCGAAAAAATTGGAACTGATTTTTTGCTTGTAAATTCAAATGTTTTTGAAATTGTTTTTGATATAAGAAAAGAGAAAAACCCGTGTTCTTTATGTGCAAATTTGCGCCGCGGACTGTTGAACACTGCGGCAAAAGAAAACGGCTGCAACAAGGTTGCACTAGCACACAATATGGACGACCTTTTGGAAACATTTTTCATGGCTTTGACCTTTGAAGGACGCCTGCAAGCCATGCAACCCAAAACATATCTTTCAAGAATGGACATAACCGTCATAAGACCTCTGCTACTTTGCGAAGAGAAGGACATCATATCCTTTTCAAAGGGCTTGCCAGTGATAAAAAACACCTGCCCCAAAGACCATTTCACCGAGCGAGAAAACAGCAAAAAAATAATTGAAAAATTGGAAGAAAAATATCCTGGATGCAAAAGAAATTATTTTAATGCCATCACCGACCCAAGAAGATACAATTTATGGAATAAAAAATAATTATTCGCCTTTAAAAATAAGGCGAATAATTGATTATGCTAATAAATATTTCTTTTTTGTTGCTTCTCCACCACGGATATGTTTTTCTGAAAAATTCAAATTTAATATTTTTTCAATTTTTTGGTATTTTTTTGAATTGATTTTTTTAAGTCGCTGCGACATGTCAACATGAACTGTGCTTTTGCTTACCCCAAACAAATGAGCCGTTTGTCTTAAGGTGCTGCGTGTTGAGATGATGTAATCCGCTTCAAGCGTTACGCGTCTTGTAATACTGTTGTTCACGCTAGTTACCCTCCTTAAGAGTAACTTATTCAGCGTGATGTCGAATTATGTCAATTTTTGAAGAATAAAAAAACGGCATTTTTGCCGTTATTTTTTGTTTATTATTTCACAGATTGCATTTACAGAACGAATTTTATCAACCTGGTCATCTTTGATTTTTACTCCGAATTCATCTTCAAGTGTCATCAACATTTCAACAATATCAAGAGAATCTGCCCCGAGGTCCGTGTAAATATCCGCGTCATCTTTGATATCATCTGGAGAAATGCAAAGTTGGTCTGCAATCAATTGTTTGATTTTCTCTTTCATATTTGCCTCCACAAGCTAATTATAGCATATATGAAGGTTTAAAAACAAGCAATTTTATTTATTTTGCAAAGAAATATAATTGTTTGGGTCGACTTCTTTGCCATCTTGAAGCAAGGTGAAATCAAGATGATTGCCGTATCCCGCTTCGCTTGCGGCAGAATTGGAAATAGTGCCAATCTTTTGCCCTTTCTGGACTTGGTCGCCTTTTTGGACATCAATGTTCTTGTCAAGAGAACTGTAGATGCTTACAAAACCATCACTGTGTTTGATTTCAACAACGTTTCCGAGCATATATTTGTAATATACATCCAAAACTTCGCCATCAAGCACACTGACAACCGTTGGGTCTTCACCTGTAAGGTCGACTGAATAATGTGTCTCCCATTTGTTTAAGGTTTGATTGTGCTGAAGTTTTTTGTCGTTGTAATCTTTGATTACTGTTGCATTTGCAATTGGCGAACAAAAAACAAGCGGATTGTTGGTGATGACTGGTGATGTTTTCCTGTTGCTTAGCACTCCAACAACCGTTGCAGTGACAACAACCATGACAATTATTGCCCCGCCAACAATGTAAGCCCCAAACCTTTTAAAAAATGTTGAGAATTTGTTTTGCTTTTTGATTTCCATTTTTCCCTCCTTGACCCCTTTATTGACTTTTTAAATTTTTATATACATCAATTCTTTTTAAAACCCGGTCATTATCATTGGAAAGCCGCAAATTATTTCCTCCTCTTTTATTGCCATTTGCACATTGACTTTTTTGTTTTCAACCACCCTATATTCTGGATATATGGATGTGTAAGCACACAAAATTTGCATATTTTCAACTTTTTGCGTGCTTTTTGCATCTATTTTTAAATAATTAAGGATGTTATTATACTCTCCCTTATCAAAAGTTAAGATGGCACACTTTGGGTTATATTTTTTGTAAAGTTGATGCGCCTGTGACTTGTCAGCGGTCGAAAAAATGGCGTCTTGACCGTTTTGAGTGAAAGTTAAATTTTCAGCTTTTGCTTCTTCCACATTCAATATTAAGGTGTAAGATTTTGCGTTCGCCATACCAAACACATCTGCCTTTGGAACGGCTATGCACACACCGGCAGAAAGAATTACAAAAATAAAAACCATCAACTTTTTCATAAAGGAATTGTTGACAGTTTACATTTTTTCATATCCCCAAATTTGCTTTATATCCAAAGATGCATCCAAACTTTCGACAACTATCGTTAAAACATAGCGTTTTGTTGAATTAAAATATTTATCCGGCAAGCCTAAATATGACGCCAGGGCAATTTTGTTTGATGAAGGCAATTTTTCGTCAAAATAATAATATTCTCCCTCTTGCTGCCAATGTTCGGTTGTGCCAAGCGACATATCCGTTTCTCCGCCCTCAAGCATGACAACTGCTTTTGCACGGACATACAAATCTTTGTCAGAAATGTTTGTTATGCTTATGTTCTGGCTCAATTTTTGCTTTGGAAGATAAGAGCCAACAAATGTCAAGCCTATTGTTTCTGCGCCATTGTCAGAAACTGAAAAGTTCAAATTTTCTCCCAGCGAAACATCACTTTCAATTTTGGCTGAATTTGTGAAAAACCATCCACTTATGCCAAGATATAGTGAAATTGCCAGCAATATGCACAATAAAACTATTGCAAAAATAAAACCATAAGTTGATTTTGAAAGTTTTTTCATAAACTTATGGTTTGCAAATTTGTTTTGAAAATTCAATTATTTTAATTTTTCTTAAGTTGCCTTTTGCGTCTGTATGCTCTGGCTTTGCGGAAAGATGAAATTTGCTGCTCTTTGAACGCGGCACTCTCTTGCTGCAACGCCCTTTCCACCTTTAGCCATCTGTATTTTCTGTTGCCATAGGTCATGTCATAAGTCACCATGCCGAAACCGAGGATGATATATGCATAATATGTGAAAAACCTCCAAAGCAGCAGAGCCCAAATGAGCGGTCCGTGTGAGAAATAAGGCTCAAACATCATGCTGAAGGAAACTTCGTTCATGCCCGTTCCGCCTGGAAGAGGAATAAAACTTGAAGCCAAGTCAACAAGCACGCCCATAACAAGAAAGGTTGTGTAAAGCGACCCATCAAAGCCGTTGAAAACGCAATAAATGAAAAATGGCAGAGAATAAACAAGCACAGTTTTTGCCGCCATTGTGAAGAACATGATGATAAAGTCCTTCCAACTTTTCACATATTCGCGCATTATGTTTTGATAGTCTTCCACATAGGCTGTGACACGCTGATATTGTTTTTCATAATTCTTGACAATCTTCATCTTTTGCAAAAGTTTTAAGGTTTTTGCAACAAGTTTTTTCCCAACGCTTTTGCTAACAGAAAGAAATAGTGTCAAAAACAAGACTGCAAAACTTAAAACAAAGCCAATATATGATGAAATGTTAACAAAGGAACTGAAAGAAGAATAGTTGACAAAAGAAATTATAAGCGAAATGGAGGAGATAATAAACCAAGTAAGTTGCTGGAAAAACAATTTTGCAATTGGGATGGAAAGCGCTTTTGTTGATGGGACATCTCGGTTCATTAAATACGCCACTTGGAAAGGCTGCCCGCCCGTTGCCAAAGGTGTGATTGCATCATAATATCTGCCGCAAAGGTTGGTTTTAAAGCCAAGAATAAATCTTGAACGCTTGCTTGCCTTCCTAATCAAATATGAAATTGAAAAAGTGTCAAACAAAAGTTGTGTGCAAAATATTGCCACGCAAACAAACAAAAAACCTATATTGATATCCAAATCTGTCAGCGGCACAAACTCACTTTGAAGAACTTGATACAACAAAATGCCAACCACAACACAAACATTGATAACAAACATGACGATGTTCCAAATTTTCTTTTTGTTGCCGCTGCGTTTTGCAACTGCTTGCTGAGAAGCATCTATCTTGGCTTTTTCTTCCTGAGTCATTGGCGGAATTTCAATTTCCATTTGAGAAAAATTAGCCCCTTCGGGCTCAATCTTTTCTTCCAGCTTCTTTTCTTCCGCCTTCTCTTTCATGATAATTAAGTTTATCAAAAAAAACAGGCTCTTGTCAAATCAAAGAGCCTTTTGTTTTTTTATTTTAACTTAGAAACTAAATCAGCATACTCATCTGGGCAATAATGAATATCCACTTCGTTTGTGAGGAAAGTCAAATTCATTGTTTGGAACACTGCAAATCCATCAGAATTGAGTTGTTCAAAAAGTTTGTCAAACATTGTTTTGCTTTCGCCCGCCTTAAGTCTTGCCTCATTTGAACTAAGTCTGGTCAAAACACTTGGAGAGAATTGTGCTGTTGGCTCAGTGATTTGCACCAAATTGTTAACTCGTCCCATATAAATCACAATATGAACACCAAATTTTGTTTTTACCATTGCAGATTTCACATCTTTGTCATTTGGCATATAAAAGTCACCAATCTTGCCATTGTTTGAGTTATATAAACTTATGGCTGCGTCAGTGAATTCTTGCACCATCTGTGACTTAGCCTCGCCATTTTTGTCCACGCCAATGACATAATTTCTTTCTGCGCTGAACATTGCATCATCTTGATTATATTTGTAAAAGAATTCATCTGTGAACTTTTCTGCTTTCTTGTATTCATCATCTCCGCAAGTGGAAAGTGCCAATTTAAGTTCGTTAACAACTTGTGCAACAGATTTTGTTTTGCCATTGTCAACCCACTCAATTGAGCCGTCCTCTTTGACAACCTTGTCGCGCTCGGTGAAAACAACTGAATCATACAAAGCATTTAACAAAACTTGTGCCTTTGCTTCGTCCAAAGAAGAATCTTCCTGTGTGGTTTCATCTGAGTCATAGTCTTTGCCGTCTATGATGCCCTTGTAAAGTTTATATTTTTCCTCTTGCCCTGTAGTGAACTTAGCAAGCAAATGTGAAACATAGAAAAATTGTGTGCCATTTTCATCAAAATAATTTATGTTTTCAACGCCGCCCAAAACATCATCATCATAACTTGATGCTTTTTCAACAATATATTTGTTATAGTCATTTGCAACATCATTTTGATATTTCTTTAACATGTTTTCAATTGTAACAGGTGAGTCCTCTTTTTGATGTATAACCTGATATTGCCTTAACATATAGTTTTCATAAAGAGCATCATAAATTCTTCTTAACTCTCTTTTGAAAATGGAATCACTTGTTGTGGAAAGGTTCATGCCTTTTTCAAAATTTTTGATGTCACTGAGATATTTTGAATATGCCTTGGAATATTGTGGGTTGTCTGAAATATAATTTGTGCAAAGAGTGTATAAAATGTCCATATCCTCTTGCTTTGTGACATCCCTGCCCTTTGTTAAGTCTGAAAAATAGATGTGACTTTCAACTTCATCATTGATTGTGTTTTTCAAAACAATTTCACCGTTGATGTATTCCGCTTGTGGAACAAAAGGCACTTGAGTGACAACTTCGTCATCTGACTGCTCATCTGTGTCTTTGATGCCGTTCATGTCGTTATAGTAATCAACAACATTGTCAACAAAAGTTTGATAGGTCATTTCAAAAAGATATGTTTTTTGTTTTAAGTTTAAAATTTCGCCATACTCTTCTTTTAAGTCTTTTTCAACATCCTTTGTAATCAATTTGCGGTATACCAAGAGTTGAGCTGTTTGATTGTAAGCCGCTTGTGCATCACCTGTTTGTTGATAATACTGTCCTCCAGTTGTGCCAAAAGCAGAGATAAGGTCTCTTTTTGTGATTTTGACAGTTTCGCCCGTGTCATTGTAAGTGAAATAGGCAACTGTTGCATTATAATATTTTGCCATATCTTCGCCAATAAGATTGCAACCAGCAAAAAGAGATATGCAAAGCATAAAGCAAATAAGCACAGCAATAACTATTTTTGTAATTTTAGATTTTGTGGTAACCATAGCGCCCTTTTAAAATAAGTCTTATTTAGTATATAATAAATATTTGTCTTTTTCAAGCAAATTTAAGCATGTTTTTCAATTTTTTCGTTTTTTGCGTCCTCAAAAAAGCATATAAGTCTGTCCAGCATTTTCCCCCAAGACACCTCTTTACTCATCCTGATTGTGGGCAAACTATCAAATTTTAAACTTGCGTTATATCTGTTTAGCACCCCAATAAGCCTTGCATCTGCCACATCTTGGGACTTGTAAAGTTCAATTTTAACATCTCCGTCAAACCTTATGCTCTTAACATCAAACTCCTCCGCCAAATTTTTGATTAAGGCAATCTTAAGCAAGTTGACAACGCTTTGTGGCGGCTGTCCAAAGCCCTCAAGAAATGACTGCAACATGCTTTGCATTTCATCACTTGTAAGGCATCCGCTGATTTTGACATAATATCCAATTCTGTCATCATCACTTGAAATGTAATCTTCTGGGATAAACGCATCAACTGGCAAGTCTATTTTGATAGGTTTATGCTCTTTTGTTTTTTGTCCTTTGAGTTCATCAATGGTTTCATTGAGCAGGCGGACATACATGTCATAGCCCACCTTTTCAATATGCCCATGCTGCTCTCTGCCAAAAACATTGCCTGCCCCCCTGATTTCGAGGTCGCGCATTGAAATTTTAAATCCACTTCCAAGGTCGCGAAATTGCTGTATGGCCTCCAAGCGCTTGTATGCCTCATCCGTCAGTGATTTTCCAGTTTTATAAAATAGATAGGCATAACTAAGTTTGTCGCTTCTGCCAATTCTTCCCCTGAGTTGATAAAGTTGGCTTAAGCCTAGTAGGTCCGCATCAAAAATTATCATTGAGTTTGCAGATGGAAGGTCAATGCCGTTTTCAATGAGCGTTGTGGACAAAAACACATTATATTCACCCTTAAAGAGCCTGTCTATCACCCTTTCAAGTTCTTTTTCACTCATTTGACCATGTGCCACACCAATGTTAGCCTCTGGCACGAGGGCGTGGATGTGTGCTGCAACATTCATAATGGTTTGAACACGGTTGTAAATTATGAAAGTTTGGCCATTTCGGGCAATTTCTCGCCTGATGACAGAGGATATAATTTCGTCATCCTCATTTGTGACATAGGTTTGGATTGGCAGCCTGTCCCTAGGCGGCGTGGCAATGACAGAGATATCCCTTATCCCCGAAAGCGACATGTGAAGTGTTCTTGGGATTGGCGTGGCAGAAAGCGCAAGCACATCCAAATTTTGCTTTAATGCTTTGATTTTTTCCTTATCCGCAACTCCAAAACGCTGCTCTTCGTCAACTATCAAAAGCCCCAAATCTTTGAATTCAACACCCTTGGCAAGCAATTTGTGTGTACCAATAATAAAGTCTATTTCTCCATTTTTTAATTTTTGGCAAATTTCTTTTGTTTCACTTGGCTTTTTAAACCTGTTTAAAACTGCAATTCTAACTCCAAAATTTCTCATCCTCTTGACTGCTGCAAGATAATGCTGTTCGCTCAAAATTGTTGTTGGGCAAAGCAATGCCACCTGTTTGGAGTTGATTATTGCCCTAAAAGCCGCCCTGTATCCTACCTCTGTTTTGCCAAAGCCGACATCACCGCATAACAGTCTGTCCATAACCTTGCCTTCTTCCATGTCAGAAAGCACTTCCTTAATTGCAACCGCTTGGTCAATTGTTTCTTCAAACTCAAAACTTGATGCAAAGGCGTTCTCCAAAAATTCTTCACTTGCAAACTTAATTCCTTTTGCTTGCTCGCGCTGTTTGTATTGCTGCATGAGTTTTAAGGCAAATTCTTCAAGATTTTTTTTGACTTTTGATTTTAATATTTCAAATTCATGACCGCCGAGTTTGTTCATTTTTGGCTCTTCTTGGCCAACATACGCCGACAAAGAGCCAGCCTGTTCACTTGGAAGATAAAGCATGCCGCCACCACTGTATTCAATGACGAAGTAGTCCTTTTCAAAATCGGCAAGCTTCATCCTTTCAACGCCAACGCACTTGCCAATGCCATGAAATTCATGCACAACATATTCGCCAATTTTTGGCTGATAAAAGGCGTCCTTTTTGCTTTTTCCAGAAATATTTGCTTTTTGATGTGTGAGATTGTCCGAGCCAATGGCATATATGCCAAACGAAGGAAATGAAAACGAGTTTGGATAATAAATTTGACTTAAATATATCCCATTTTCATAAAAAGGACTGTTATCATAGTCAGAAAACGCAATTTGCGCACCAAGCAGAAAATCTTTAATGCGTTTCTTTGACCTTTCGTCACCGCAAAACAAAATCATCTTTTTACTTTGCGCATCAAAAACCTTTAAATCCTCTTTAAGTTCGGCAAAATTTTGAACATAGTTTATCTCAGCGCCTGAGCCAATATTTTCGCCACCAGAAAGTGCAAAAGCCATGTCAAATTTAAGTTCTTGAAAAGTGGCATAATCTTCAAACGAAAAACCGCTCATTGGCTCATAACTTTTCAAAATCAGCCCCATTTGGCTTTCAACCCTTTCAATTTGGTCACAGATGACAAGTTCGGCTATGTCACTCACAACATTTTTGCCAACCGGCAAACTGATTGGATAAATGGTCGCCTTTTCAAGTTTTCCAACGCTTTTCATGTCGGATAGACTGAAATAAGTTATGTTTTCAATCTGGTCATCAAAAAAATCAAGTCTTATTGGAAGTTCACTTCCTGAAAGAAAAATGTCAAAAATGTCGCCCCTGAGCGCAAACTCGCCTTCCATGGACACAAGCGAGGTTCTTTTGTAGCCATATTCTGTCAATTTTTCTGCGAGTTTTTGAGGACTTACGACTGTTTTCTTATCAATCAACAACGGCTTAAAAAATAAGGACAAATCAAACTTTGTCACCATTGAATTTGGCAAAAAAATCAGATTGTCAAGCGCTCCGCTGACAAAACCACTGATTGCACTTGCAAAGGGCTTTAGGTTTTGGTCATTTTTTATTCCAACTTCACGGCCAGCGGAGATGATTTCACATTTTCTGCCAAGCGCAGTGAGATTTTTTTTCATTTTAATGGCTTCAACAAAGTCAGAGGACAAAATTATGCCGCGACCCAAAGCCCCAACAATAAGTGCTTTTTCGCCCTCTTTGACACCACTGACAATTTTCTCTTGACAAATTTTGCTTTGACGCAACAAGTTTAATATTCTTTTCACGCCAGCCACTCTTTTATTTTATTGACGCCTTTTTCAATGAGTATTTTGCGCAAATTTGGGTCAAGTTTGTGTTCAACCACAAAATCACGCAAATCACCTTTTGGCTTTCCAATGCCAAGTTTTATCCTTTCGAAGTCCTCACCAACAAGTGAAACAATATTTCTTAAACCATTATGCGTTCCGCCGCTGCCATTTTGACGATATCTGACCGAGCCTTCTTCAATGTCTATGTCATCAACGACCACCAGTATTTTTGCATCTTTAAACTTTTTTTTGGCAAGTAAGACCGCCTCTCCAGACAAATTCATGAAGGTTTGCGGCTTTAAAATTAGCACACTTTCACCACAAGCCTTGCCTGTGCCATAGACGGATTTAAAGCCCTTTTTTGAAAATTGAATTTCCATTTCCTTTGCAAAAGCGTCCACAACATCAAAACCAATATTGTGCCCCGTGCCTTCATATTGTTTTCCTGGGTTGCCAAGCCCAACAATTATCCTCATATCTCTTCCCCGTTAACTATTCTTTTGCCTTGCAAGATTGCGCCACTTTTTATAACAGAATTTTCAATGTAATTTCCGCTTTTAATCAAAACATTTTCCTCAATCACACTGCTGCCGGTGATTATATTCATAGGCTCTATCACAACTCCGCTTTCAATTTGCACATCAGCATCAATAAAAATTGTTTTCTCGCCTTTCAAAATAACGCCGTTTTGCTTGTGAAAATCGCGTATGCGCTGCCATATTATTTCCGCTGCCTCACCAATCTGCTCAGCCGTTTCCACCTGCTGGAACTGTTCGGGAGCAATGCTTCTTCGTGCCGGCGAAAATATCTCCTTTGCGCTGTTTAAATAATCCACCTTAAAGACATAGCCCCTGAGAAGTGAGAGCGCGTTCATGCCAAGTGAAGAAAATTCATCCAAAACTTTCAAAACAGTGTCTTGTTTTAAAAGGGGTGTGTCGCTGTAAAGCACAAGAGCAATCTTTTTGCCCTCCGCCGCTTGGCAGACAGAAGAAGCAAAATCTTCATCTCTTGGAAGAGGCATGACAATGGTTGGAATCCTCACGCAAGCAAGTTTGACCCACTGTGTCATTGTCTTTCCGCACAAATCAACATCATGGCCTTTTGTTTCAAAAATGATTGCCACAACTTCGTCCTCCACCCAATCAAAATTTTTGGGTGATAAAATTGGCTTTTCTGTTATTTTAATAGGTTCATCAAGCATCAAATCATTTATCATACTGCCCACCTTTTACTGATAATTATTTTAATTTAAAAAATTTTTATTGTCAAACCATTTATTATTTTTTAAAAAAATGTTAAAAACCTTTTTGTTTTGCTTTAAACTTGTGCTATAATTTGCAGTATAAGAGAGGTTAATATGAAGAATATTAAATCAAAATTGCTTCTTTCCATCATGGGTATCATAAGCATCTGTGCTGTGCTTGTGTTCTGCCTTTGCTCTGGCAGTGTTATGTCAGTGAGCGCCGCAGTAATGGACAAAAATGTAAGTCACTCATCCAACATTTCTTTTGAAGTTCACAATTATGAAGGTGAACTTGAAAACACCCCTACCAATGAAACCGCTGTCAACCTTAAACTTAGGACAGGCAACACAAAAGAAAATTACGAAAGAAAAAGTTTTAATTGGCGCGACACACAAACCATTGATTTCACCATGGACACTTCAAAATTGTCGACTGAAGGAAGAGAATCCTATCCTATTTTATTTGAACTGACTTGGGCCCCAACACTTATAAAGGAAAATCAAGCCAACTTTGATGTTGCTTATGCTGAAACAAAAACGCTCATTGCAAACACAGAATACAAAAATTTGGAAGACATCCCAACAAAATTCAAATTGTATTTTGATGAAACAACCCCACAAGGTGAAAATGTTTTCGGCGTGCCAAGTTTGTTTAAAGAAACTTATGCCAATGTTGGCGGCTGCTGGGGAATATACCTTTTCACCTTCACTTTAGGCGGAACTGACATAACCGAGTCATCAAGCGTTATTGAAATCCTCCCAACTGATGTCAACACTTTGCCTAAAGCTGAAATAAATGTTGAAAAACAAACTGGCTCAACACAGGGTCTTAGAAATTACTACACTTTCTCCATCAATGATGAAAGATACAATTTCGTTGACAGCGCGCAAATTAAATGGTTCGTGACCGGCAAATCCAATGATGGCAGAACTTTTGTGCTTGAAGAAGGTGACGGCGAAGAAGGAGCAAACTTCATTTACGCAAAAGGCAGCATATTAAGAAATGGCAGAACATTTACCTTTGACCCTCCTTATGAAGGCACTTGGACAGTTAGTTACAAAATTTATCAGCCTGACAGAGCAACAGAAATTGACACTCTTGGAAGTGAAGCCGAGCCTGTTTCAACAGTTAAAGGGCTGTCAACACAAAGCATAATTTGGATTGTTGTTGGCGCGGCGGCTGCGGCTGGAATTATTGTTGCCATTGTCATCATTGTTTCAATAAAACGCGAAAAAGTTTATTAAGAAAAAGGCACATCAAGTTGATGTGCTTTTTTTAAAACACATTGTGCAAACTTGCACCCATAAAATGCAAATAACTTTGGCTGTAAGATTTTATTGACTCTATGCTGGCGCGAAACTCGGTCAGTTCGTTTTCTAATTGATAGGCCTTTATTTTTGATATCTCCGTTCCTATCTCCTGAATATTTTTATGATTTACCAAAAAACACATCCCGCTTTCATTGTTTGCCCAGTGATATTCCAAATCATCCACCGCAAGACTTATTTCCTCCGTCAAAAGACTTTCGCCCTGGACAAGGCTTTCAAGATAAAGGCAGTCGTTCATTGATTGTTTGAGTGAAGCCGTCACAACATAATCTTCGCCAATACTTATGCCTATCAAGAACAAAAACATCAGCCCAACCATTATCTCCGAAAATATTTTCATGCTTTCCTCACATTTTCAAAGGTCTGTCTTTGTCCCTTCTTTGTTTGCAAGAACACAGAACCATTTTTGTCTATGGTCATGACAAGCACTTCTTTAAATGATTTCGCTCCCGCCTTATCCTTTATAAAGTCAGCGACAAAACTTTCATCCACTTCTGCCACCGGAAGATTGTTTTTCATAAGTTTGCCCTCTGAAATCAAATTGACAGGAATTGTTGCTGGGTCAACTTTTGCCTTTACACTTTCATTTGTTGCGGGTGCTTTTTCGGCTTTTGGTAGGACGCTGAGTTTGCCATTTGTTTCCATTATGGCATATTCAACATCTTCAAGCGAAAAATAGCCAAGCCCACGCATTGACTCCAAGATGTCATCAACACTGATGTTGAGTTTTTTCATGGCGTTATAATCAATGCCTTTTGGGTTGATGACAATGACAGGCTTGCCGCTCAAAAAACTTGAAATTGCTGGGCTCCATCTTGTGACCACAGTCAAAATGAAATGCAAAATCACAAGCGTGAAAAGAGGGACTATGCCATGCAGCACAGGGACAGCCACCTCAGCCATGGGTATTGTTGCCAAATCAGCAATGATAAGGGTCAACACAAGTTCAAAAGGTTGCATTTGGCCAAGTTGACGCTTGCCCATAATCCTGAACAAAAACAGCACAATCAAATAAATTACAATGGCTCTGATGATAATTGTTAACATGTGCTTAATATGAGCAAATTGCAAAAATATTTGCAAATTTTAGGAAGTTTTTGCTTTTTTTCGCTTAAATTTTGAAATTAAGTTAAAATAATAACCTTTTACATCCACAATATTGAACATCATGCACAATATGATGTAAAACATAAGTCCAAAGCCAGATGATATGATAATCGCAAAAATTTGGGGCATGACAAGTAAACATAACTTGCACATGAAGGACACTATTGCTGCGCTTGGAATTGTGATTAAGCAAAGTGCAAAAAGCGGCTTAAATATTTTGAGTTTAACCCCCGTCTTGCGTTTAAGCATGATAAAATTGCACCCACCAGTGACGCACATGCACAGTCCCATCCCCCAAAATAGCGAGTTTACGCCGCAAATTGCCGGAAGTACCCAGATGCAGACGAACATGACTATTGCCCCGAGAAAATAATTGACGCACGCCCTTACTTCGTATCCCAGCGAGTTCAAAAGTGAAGATGTGATGTTTGTCAGTCCCATTGGTAGCATCACCCACGCCGAAGTTGAAAGGAGGACACCGCTTAGGCTGTTGCCATACAAAAACTCGCCTATTGCATCACCAGCGCCGGCAAAAAGCGGGACAACCATGGCGGAAATAAACAAAGCAAATATGATTGACGAGCAAATGCGTTTTTCAATATGCTCCTTATCCTCTTTCGCCACCGCCATTGAAATGTCTGGCACAAGCGCTGTGGAAAGCGAGCCAATCAGCGTTGACGGGATGAAAAGAAGAGGCATGCTCATGCCAACCGCTACACCAAAAAGGGACATGGCCTGAGAGGAAGTGTAGCCAGCGCTAACCAATCTTGCGGGCATGATAAGCGCAATCAGTGGCTGGGCAAAACTTCCGGCAACTCTCACGCCCGTGATGGGAGTTGAGCGCTTTAAAAGCTCCCTGTATTCCTTCCCCGGCTTTGACATTTTGCCACCACAGATGAAATATAAAAGCACAACAAAAATCATTGAAAAAACTGACGCAATTGTCAAAGACCAAGCAACGCCCACCGCTTTTGTTAAAAAGTTTGCAGTTGGTGCAATTATCAGCACACAGACAAACACCCTGACAATTTGTTCAAAAAACTCACTTATGCAAAGGCCAAAATAATTATCCTGCCCCCACATTGCTCCGCGAAAAGCACTGTAAACTGCTGAAGCCACCAAGCCCGGCAAGAGCGCAAGCAAAATTGTTATGCATGCTGGGTCAGTGAAGAGGCGTGAAAATGCACTGCGAAACAAAAATATGACAAGACACAAAATGAGGCTTGTGAAAAGACCTATTAAAAGTGATGATGTGATTAGCGCCCCTTGTTTTTTATGATTGTTTCCAATGCGATAACTTGCCGTCATCCTGGAAACGACAAACGGCAGTCCGCTTGACACAATTGTGAGCAGCACTGCAAACACTGAAAAAGCCACCTGATAAAGTCCAAGCGCCTCCGCCCCTATTGTGCGAGATAAATATATGCGGAATAAAAAACCAACAACACGCGTCAGCACAGAAAAACCCGTTATCAGCACAACCGTTTTTACAAGTGATTTCATTTTTGCCTCAAAATATTTTACTCTAATGAAAGTGACTTTAATACAATAATATAAAGGAGGAGTTATGAAAAAAATTTATATGCCTTATTACATTGTCAAAAAAGGCGAAACGCTTGACAGCATAAGTCAAAAGTTTGACATCAACCCAACACAAATTTTGGTGGAAAATTATCTCACCCCAGCACAAATCAAAGCCGGAACAATCTTGTCCATCACAAAAAAATAATTTTTTTGTTATACACCCTCAAAATGCTTGCCAAAAAATTTATAAAAGTTTACAATTAAGTCAAAGGAGGGCGAAAGATGGCAAAAACAGCAGGTAAAAGCGATTACTTTGGACTTGGAAGAATTGTAAGCATTATTCTTGCAGTTATTCCATTTACTGCTTGGATTTTGGGTGCAATCACAAGACTCAGTGAAGGCAAATATGTTGCAGGTCTTATCAGACTTTTCTTCGGCGGCTTCATTGTTTGGCTTGTTGACCTTGTTCTCATCATCAAAGATAACAGAATTTTGCGCTTGTTGAATTGTTAATATGCGCACAAAAAAAGTGGTGAAACTTCACCATTTTTTTTACTCATTAAAAGGCTTATGAAAATGAATTTTAAAAACGCTTGGAATAAATTTGTATCTTTCTTCTTCCCTTCTGAATTCAAATGTATGTTCTGCTCAAGAGATATCCCAAAAGGCGACATACTTTGCTTTTCATGTCTGCAATCTGCCCCTATTAACTCGGGCAAAAGATGCAAACTCTGCGACCAACCCATAAGTGGAGAAAGCGAAGTTTGTGATTTTTGCAAAGCTTTTCACAAACACTTTGACCGCGCCTTCGCCCCTTTTAAATATGAGGGTGACGCCAGAAAAGTTGTGCTTAAATTTAAAAATGGCAACGCAAAATATCTTACTCACAAAATGGCAAAATGCATGTTTGAAAGGTTTAAGGCTGAAAACATAACTTGTGATGTCATTATTCCTGTTCCGCTTTCGGAAAAATCAATGTCAAAACGCGGCTACAATCAATCTTTGCTGCTGGCAAAAGAACTTGGTGAAATGCTGGATTTGAGTGTTGACGCTGAAAATTTAATCAAATTTAAAGAAACAAAACACCAAAAGGAACTTTCCTTTGAAGACCGACAGAAAAATCTTGAAAACGCTTTTAAAGTTTTGCACGGCAAACATTTGACTGGCAAAACCGTCTTGCTTGTTGATGATGTGATAACAACTGGGGCAACAGCAAATGAGTGTGCAAAAATCCTCAAGAAATATACCAAGCATGTCTATGTTTTGTCTTTTGCCCGAAATACTTACAAAAATTGATAAATTTGAAAAAAATACTTGACTTCAAATGCTTTTTTACCTATAATAACATAGTCGCCGTATGACGGCACTATGGCCTCCTGGTCAATCGGTTAAGACGCCGCCCTTTCACGGCGGAATGAGGGGTTCGACTCCCCTGGAGGCTACCAACAAAAAAATTGCGCTGATGGCTTGTTTCCGCCTTCAGCGAAAAGCGTCGCTTGACGCTTATTTTTTTGTTTCGCGGCCATACGAAAATTGCGCTGCGCTGGCAATTTTGCCGCGACTCCCATGCGAAGAACAAATTCTAAGAACTTCGAGGTTTGGCCTTCGAAGTTTTTTATTCCAAAAATGCTTGTCATTTTTGGAAAGAGGAGTAAACGAGCGAGGTTTTTAGGATTGTGTTATACAATCCTCCACCGAGCGAGATTTATGACGAGGGCTCGGATTGCTATTCGCAATCGCTCGAGTGTCGTTTGTTTTTTCGCCTTTTCGAAAAAATGATAGACATTTTTTCGAGGGCAAACGCAAGTATCACTTCGAAGTCTTTCCAAAAATGCTTGTCATTTTTGAAAAGAGGAGTAAACGAGCGAGGCTTTTAGGATTGTGTTATACAATCCGCCACCAAGCGAGATTTACGACGAGGACGCTTATTTTTTTGTTTCGCGGCCATACGAAAATTGCGCTACGCTGGCAATTTTGCCGCGACTTTTTTGTGCGAAAGTTAGGTTTAGTAAGAAAAATAAAACAAGGCTGAAAAGCCTTGTTTTTTTAATTTAAACATATGGGGAGTCGAACGGGCGGCAAGCAGAAGTTTTTTCAGAAAAAAAGAAGGTCTTTGCCTTCTTTTTGTTAAGCCAGTGTTTTTCGCATATCTATTCCCTGCAAAGTTTCACCTGCCCACAGAAAACATCTGAGCATTGGCAAGCCAAGATTTAACCCTTTTGCAACACACCATCTTGATGATGTGAAATTATTGTCCAAAACAACAGTGCTGTTTCCATAGTCAGGAGACACATAAACTCCTTTAAAAATGCATGAATTTTTATTTATTTCATCTTTCAGAGAGGTCAAAGACTTTTCCAGTCCTTTTCCAATTATGCACACATCTGATGCTTGCCAAAGTTCATTAAATTGCTCTGGATTAATTGCACCGAAAATGCTATTTCCAGTAAGATAAAAACAACATTCATTTGTAACTAAAGTTGAGCCGAGATTTAATACTGCAAAAATAAGTTCTTGCGCTGTTGAAAGGACTTGATTTAGCACAACATTTGAAAAAATTATACCTGCAATGAAATATTGCGGAGGTGTTTGAAATATTGCTAATGTTCTTACATTTGAAACAGAAACATTTGAACCTTGTATAGTATTAACTAGCACTGAACCACTACATACTAGGCTCTTTATTGCAATATCATTTATGGACACATTTAACCTTATCTTGTCTTCGGGATTATCAGCACCTATGATTTGAGTTAACAAACATGCTTCTCCGCCATTATAATAAGGTGTGGCGAGTGTTATGTGCGAAATGTTTACATACTGAGTTATGGTTGTTTGGGCGGCGGATTTCGAATATGCAACTTCCTTTATCAGGGCTCTTCCAGTTTTTGTTGCATCCTCAAGCACTAAATTTTGAATTGTGGCATTATAAACTGTCCCAAACAAATATTGCCCTGTTAAATGAATTGTGTTCCCTTGTCCATCAAATGTTCCTTGAAAGTTGTTTATGATGGTGGTAATTGAGGTGTCCTTACAGGCAATCTCGTCTTCAACCAAAAAGGTCCAATTGACATCATACTGCCCAGTATAAGTTGATAAAGTTGTAAGTCCACCATTTGTTTGAATGTGAAAAATATATTTTGATGTGACGGAACTGTCAACACTCCCATCTGGATTTAAACTGCCAACTTCATACCATATGGGCGCAGACTTCGAATATCCTTCCTGCACAATATCCAACAAGGAACTGCTGGCTGCGGCGACTAAAGTGTTTTGTGTTTCGCTTGGCAGAGCGGTGACTTCGGTGGTTGGAAGTGCGTTAAGCGGAAAACAAATAAGTGCAAAAATAAAAGCCAAAGCAGTTGAAAAAATTATTTTCAAAAACTTTGGCTT
>CANPWN010000006.1 GCA_947584415.1 uncultured Clostridia bacterium
AAAATAATATAAAAGTTGCAAAATGGTTAGGAATTTTTTAAAATTTTAAAATGTTAATAATTTTGAAAAAACTCAAAAATTAAGCAAAAAACACCTAAAAATGTTAAAAAAATCCGAAAATAATGTGATTTTTCGGAAATTTTTTCAAATTAGACTTAAGGCTCAAGGATTATAGGCGCTGGGGCGCTGTTTTTCAATTTTTGCACGCACGGTTTCAGTGGTGGTTGTGGTCACCTTTTGTGGCGGGATGAATTGAACATCATTTTCTGGAAGGGTCATGCCTTCGCCAAGTTCGTTGACGCCTTGGACAATTATGCCATCTTGGGCGTAATAGAAGTCATGCCTAAGTTCCTTCTCCTCGACAACTTCGCCGTTCTGTAAATATTGAAGATAACCCTTACTCTCATAGCCCTCACGCGGATAGCGGACACGATAATATTCACCCTTATAGATGACAAAGTTGGAATATTCGCCGCTTACATCATCAATGATTTTGTCGCCGCCGTGTGGCAAAACTTTGATAAACTCGGCACGCGTGCGGATGCTTTTGCCTTCTTCAAATGGCTTGCCATAAATTTCAACATAAACATTATCTTTGTCAGAATAAGTTTTTATGTAAATTGGCGTGTCCAAATTGTTGACAAACACGAGGTCGGAATAACCCTCAGAGACCATGGCATCAAAAGAGAGTGGAACATAACTTGCTGGAAGTGAGTGATGATTTGCCTCGGTCACATCTATGCCGGCAAGCAAAAGCGCGTTATAAAGGGTTGTTGACGCCTGGCAAACTCCTCCGCCTGTGCCTTTGACATAGGCGCCGTTTAAAATTATATTTGCCTGCTTATAGCCGTTTTCTGTCGAACGCGGGCCTGTGACATTATTAAAACTTACTTCTTCGCCTGGCATTATCACTTTGCCGTTGAAGGAATTTAAGGCACGGGAGACATTATTCTTTCTCGCGTCAGAAGATGAAGAATAACTTGTGGAAAAACTTGACCTTAGCGCTATGCTGCTTAGTGCCGCATCCTCGTCAAACTGGCATGGGATTTGCATGATTGGGATGTCAATTTCCGCCTGCTTGTTGACATTGAGCGCATCATCAATCAGGTCATAAAGCCTGCCACGGTCGACAACTATGCCGTCCTTCCCTTCGCTTAGAGAGAACATTGGCTCTCCGTTCGGGTCAAAGATGACTTTTGGTTCTTCGCACTCGGTGTCAATTTCGGCGGATATGGCCTCAACTTTTTCTTCCAGTCCACCCAAGACTGTTTTGTAAGATACTTGTATGTTTAGACCATTTTTTTTGACTTCCTGCTTTTTCAAAAAGCGCTTTATCATGCCGCCTTCCCTGCCAACTTTGAGTGCTTGGGTCAAAACCGGTTCAACCTCATTGACAACCTCAAAATCATCACCGGTGAAAACCCACACTCTGTCGCCATATTTGAGTTTGAGTTCAATTTCATCACGAGAACTTAAAAGTGAATAAGAAACTATGTTTTCCGCCTCCGCTCTGGTCATGCCGGAAACATCAATGCCATTGACTTTTGTTCCGTTCAAAAATTTATCATTTGGCGAAAGATTGTCAACAAAAAAGAATTGACAAAAAAGGAGGATGGAAACTGCCAAGATTGCCGCTCCCAACCCCCAATATAGTCCGCTAAATTTGCGTTTCGTTTTCGTTTTCGTGTTGCTCATAACCCTAGTATGAGTTAGTTGAGCCGAAATTATTACTTTAACTAAACTTATGATAATGATGTCTTCCTATGTCACTGATAAGGTCCTCTGTCACATTGTTACATTTGCCATCAAAGACATCACTAAGCGCCTCCATCAACACTTTGTCATACACCTTTTCGGGCATGGATGGAAAGTTTTTCTTTAGGTCTTTGGCACTAATTTTGAGGTCGCCTGTTTTTATGACAAGTTTGTGTGCAATAATGTAACGGTAAAAGAAATTATACTTTTGAGCCAAAAATTTGCTCTTTTTTGACAAAATTTTGAGTATTTCGGGAAAATTATCAAAATATTTGAAGAAATACTGTTTGTTCTTTAAATGATTGAGCGCGTCATAATAGCCAGAAATTATGTTGATAAAATCTCGAAGTCGCTTTTTTGGAAAACCAGCATCTTCAAGCATATTCATGAGAAAATATGACACACTGGCTGGTTTAACTGTGTCAATAACATCAATGACAAAACCCATATATTTGTCGTCACATTTGCTAAGCATGTGCGGTCGAATATGGTCGACTTTAAAGCCAAGCCTTTTCCACACTCCAAGATGATTGTAAAGGTTAATTGCTCGGGCTGCACCACGGTTTGTTGTGCGGTCAAACAACTTTTGAATTTCCTCGTTGACTTTGGCTTTTGTTAAATCACGGATGTTTTCAATGTTGCTATGTGCGGCAATAAGGGTGCGTTTGTCTATAGAAAAATTAAGTTCCCCTGCAAGTCGCAAAAGTCTTAAAATTCGTTGACCATCATCTTTCAAAATCTCCTCGTTTATGGCGCGGAGTTTTTTGCGCTTTAAGTCACTTATGCCATTGAAAGGGTCAATGATTTTGTCTGTGAGAGGGTCATAATAAATTGCGTTGATGGTGAAATCACGCCTTTTTGCATCCTGCTTTAAATCTTTGATAAATGTAACTTCGGTTGGCGTGTGACCTTTTTCATATTTCTCTTTGCGGAAAGTGGCATAATCAAAACTCTTTTCGCCACAAACAATTTTGCATGTGCCTAAAAACTTGTTTTTGTTTTTTAAGACAAACTCACTGCCTTCCAACTTTTTTGCCAGAATTTCCAAAGTCAGCGCGCTGCAAACATCCTCATCATCACATTTTCTGCACAAAAGCGCGTTGCGGACAAAACCGCCCACCAAATAAAAATCACCGCCCGCGGTTTGTGATAACTTCTTTACTAAATCACTTGGTTCAACTTTTAATATGCTCATATTTATTATCCTAAACTTCCCGCTTAATTTTGTCAAGCAAATCAATTTCATTTGACTTTAAGTATATTTTTTTGTATATTTGAGTGATGAAAAAAAATTGTCAAGACTTTGAAATAGTCAGATACTCACCTGATTTAAATATTGGTCTTAATGCTCAAGAAATAAATGAGCGCGAAGAACACAAGTTGTTTAATGTAACCTCAGTGAAATCTTCCCGTTCATATCTTTCTATTTTTGTCAAAAACATTTGCACTTATTTCAACCTTATTTGGACAATTATTGCCATTGCGCTGATTTGCGTGGGAGCCTATGGAGATTTACTTTTCTTGCTTGTTATCACACTCAACACCGCTGTTGCAATCATACAAGAGTGCCGCGCCAAACACACCATTGAAAAACTGTCGCTTGTGGCGTCACCACACATTAAGACGCTGAGAAATGGCGAAATTGTTGAACTGCCAAGTGAAAAACTTGTGCTTGATGATGTTATCATTTTGGCAAATGGCGACCAAATTCCGTCTGATAGCCTTGTGCTTGAAGGTGAAATTGAAGTTAATGAAAGTTTGCTTACTGGAGAAAGCAACCCTATCAAAAAAGTGGCGGGCGACAAAATTCTTGCTGGAAGTTTCATTGTTTCGGGAAAATGCAAAGCCCAAGTTGACAAGATTGGAAAAGATAATTATATTCAATCAATTCAAGCCAAAGCAAAGGAATTTAAAGCACCTTCATCAAACCTGTTTAAAGATATCACTAAACTTATAAAATACATTGGCATTGCCCTTATACCACTGGGTATTCTCACTTTCGTCAAAGAATATGTGCTTTTGGTCAACCCTATTAGTGCATCTGTTTCTAACACTGCCGGTGCAATAACGGGCATGATACCATCTGGGATGTTTTTGCTTATAACCATCTCGCTTTCGGTGGGAGTTGTTAAACTTGCAAGAAAAAAGACGCTTGTGAAAGACATCTATTCCATTGAAATGCTTGCAAGAAGTAATGTGCTTTGTTTGGACAAGACTGGCACTATCACAGACGGGACTATGGCAGTCGTTGAAACAATTTACACCTCGCAAAAACGCAAAGATACCGTCAATAAAATCATATCCAATGTTTTATACGCCCAAGACTTTGCAAACGCAACAGGAAATGCACTTATCACCGCCTTTGGCAAGAGAGATGATTTTAAAGTCCAAGAAAAAATTGAATTTTCTTCGGCAAGAAAATTTTCTGTGACAACTTTTACAAATGGGAAAACCTATTATCTCGGAGCGCCTACCTTTGTTAAAGCAAAACTTAAAGAGCCTTATTCAATCATTTTAAAAGAAAAATTGGAGGCAGGATACAGAGTTATTGCTTTGACAGAAAGTTCAAAACCTTATGATGAAAAAAAAGGTCCAACTTCTGAGCAAACTTTGGCTTTGTTTGTGCTTGAGGACCACATACGAGATGACGCAATTGAAACAATCAAATGGTTTAAGGACAATGATGTGGAAATTAAAATTATTTCCGGAGATGACCCAATCACCGTGTCCAAAATTGCAGAACGCGTGCATGTTGAAGGTGCGGACAAATTTGTTTCTTTGGAAGGCAGGTCTTTGGAAGAAGTTGAACAGATGGCAGATGAGTTCACTGTTTTTGGCAGAGTTTCACCTGAGCAAAAATATGTCATTGTTAAAACTTTAAAGAAAAAAGGCAAAGTTGTTGCCATGACGGGAGATGGTGTCAATGACACGCTTGCGCTTAAAGAGGCTGATTGCTCTATTGCTATGGCTGACGGAAGCGAGGCGGCAAGAAACATCTCAAATCTTGTGCTTCTTAACTCCAACTTCACTTCCCTTCCAAGCGTTGTTAGAGAAGGCCGACAGGTCGTCAACAATGTTCAAAATTCTTCCGTGCTATTCCTTATGAAAACCTTGTTCACTTTGGTTATGTGCATTGCAACAATCATTATGGTCGTGCCTTATCCATGCATAACAAGGCAACTCTTCCTGCTTGAAATGTTTGTGATTGGTCTGCCATCATTTATTCTCACTTTCCAGCCAAACACCTCAATCATCCAAGGCAACTTTATTCCTGTTGTGCTTAAAAAGGCCATACCGAGAGCGCTATTGATGATTGTTAATGTGTTCGTTGTCATCTTCCTCGGCTCTGAACATTTCAACACACTCTCATCCTTTGAATATGACACGCTCATAACCCTCACATTGACATTTACAGGCTTCTTGAACCTCGTTTCACTCTGTCGCCCTATGACGCTTTTAAGAGGTCTTACAATTGCCTCATCACTGGTTTTGCTGGTGGCTGCAATTTTGATTATGCCGGCGTTCTTCACAATGACTGACTTCTCCTTTGCAGTGCTTGTCACCTTCTTCACAATCATGGCATTTTCTGGAATTATACTGCTTATAGGCATTTTAATAAGCGGAAAATTCCATTTTGATTGGAGTAAGTTCAAGTTTAGAAAGAAATAAAACAAGTAACAAATAAAAAACAAATAAAAAACAAATAAAAAACAAATAAAAAAACAACAAATAAAAAACAAATAAAAAACAAATAAAAAACAAATAAAAAAATCAGCCGTTTGGCTGATTTTTTTTACATCCTTTCAAATTCATCTAAGGACTTATACAATATTGAGGTGTTGGCCTTTTGTGTGATTGTTAAAACATACTCTGTTGCTTTGCTTGAGGTTGTGTCAGGCCTTAGTTTTACAGGCACATACATCACAAAAGTGTCAAGATTGTCTTTTTCGCTTATTGTGAAATATATTGACCTAAATGTTAAAGCTATGTTACTGTAAGCGCTTATGCAAACATCTCCATTGCTTGTGCGAAGTGTTTGCTCGTTGCCTTCACGGTATGAAAATTGAACATAATAACCTTTCTTTAAAACATCACTTTCAAGTTTTGAAACTGTAAATGCGCTGCTCAATGCGTTTGCTTGGTCCTTTTGTGTGGCGTGCAAATCATATTCCCCTAACCTGCCACTGAATAGTGCAATAAGAAAGTTCGTTTTGAACATGCTGTTAAATTTGTCCATAAAGGCTGAATACTGCTCTTCATCTGATGCAAACTGGCCATGCTCTGCAGTGCCGTCATAAACAATGATTTGGTCGGGCTTGCCGACAATTGAAGGCGTCAAGTTCATAGGCACGCATGCGGCTATAATAATCAGCACTGAAATGGCCACAACAAGGCCAAGCACAATGAAAGCGGCTATGCGAACTTTTCGCTTCTTTTTTATGGCAATTTTGTGGTCAACCATGAGTTCTGGCATTATTTTTCTCCTTTGTCATCTTTTTCTGTTTTCTTTGTTGTCGTTTTTGGGGTTGATGTTTTTGTTGCCCTAACGCGTTTTGGAACTGAGGAATCCTTTTTCTCTTCGGCCTTTGCTTTTTCAACGCTTTGAGAACTTTCCTTTTTTGCTCTCACTGCTTTTGCTGGCTTTTCATTTTTAAGTTCCTTTGATTTTTCCTCAAATTCTTTTACAATCATGTCATACTCTTCTTGAGTTATGATGTTGTTTTCAAGAAGTTTTTTGCCTTCTTCAACCTTTTTTTGATATTCGTTTAAAGCACGCTCATTTTCGCGTTTTTGGCGTTCTTTTTCTTCTTTTAACTTCTGTGCTTTTTCCTTCTTTTCCATCTCTTTTGCAACTTCTTCGCTGCTCTTTCCTGACATAATCATGTCAACTTCATCCTTGTAGATGGTCTCTCTGTCAAGCAGAAGAAGTGCAAGTTGTTCCAAGATGGCTTTGTTTGAAGAGATGATTTTCTTTGCTCTGGTATAGTTATAAGATAAGATTTCTCTCACTTCGTCATCTGCCTCTGCCGCCAATTTTTCGGAAAAGTCATTTTTTGTTTGATAATCTCTGCCAACAAAGATTGTTTCCTGTGATGAAAGATTTAAAAATCCAAGTTTTTTGCTCATACCCCAATCAAACACCATTTTGTGAGCAATTTTTGTTGCCTGTTGGATGTCGCTTGAAGCACCTGTTGTGATTTCATTAAAGATGATTTCTTCGGCTATTCTTCCGCCCATACTCATGGCAATTTCATCCATAAGTTTGTTGTAAGAAACAAAGCTGTCGTCATTTTCTGGTCTTGACATTGTGTAGCCACCAGCCATACCACGCGGAATGATTGAAACTTCTTGAACATCATCACAATTTTCAAGTTTCTTTGCAAGCAAAGTGTGTCCTGCCTCGTGATATGCTGTGATTTTCTTGTCTTTTTCTGTTACAAGACGGCTCTTCTTTTGAGGCCCCATGATAACCTTGTTTATGCCTTCGGTGATGTCCGTCATTATAATTTTTGGTCTGCCCGCTCTGGCTGCAAGAATTGCCGCTTCATTGAGCATGTTTTCAATGTCCGCCCCTGTAAAGCCTGCAGTTATGCGTGCGAGTGTTCCAAAATCAACGCTTTCATCAATAGGTTTGTTGCGAGCGTGAATTTTGAGTATGCCTTCTCTGCCACGAACATCTGGGATGTGAACATAAATTTGTCTGTCAAATCTGCCTGGTCTAAGCAGCGCTGGGTCAAGAACATCACTTCGGTTTGTTGCTGCCAGCACTATTATGCCTTCATTGCTTTCAAAACCATCCATTTCAACAAGAAGTTGGTTAAGGGTTTGCTCACGCTCATCATTTCCTCCGCCAAGTCCTGCCCCTCTTTGACGACCAACGGCGTCAATTTCATCAATAAACACAATGCATGGTTTGTTTTTCTTTGCCTGCTCAAACAAATCTCTAACTCTGGATGCGCCAACGCCGACAAACATTTCAACAAAATCAGAACCTGAAATTGAAATGAAAGGCACATTGCTTTCTCCAGCAACAGCCCTGGCAAGCAGAGTTTTTCCTGTTCCTGGGTTTCCGACAAGCAGCACGCCTTTTGGAATTCTTGCACCAAGGTCTGTGAATTTTTTAGGGTTTTTCAAGAACTCAACAATTTCCTCAAGTTCTGCTTTTTCTTCGTCAGCACCAGCAATATCTGAAAACTTAACCTTTGTTGTTGCAAAAGATTTGGCTCTGGTCTTGCCAAAACTCATGGCGCTTTTGTTTGAACTTGACATCATGCGGTATAACACCCAAACCATTACACCACCAAAGATGATGATAAGGATGGTTGGCAAAAGATTTAAGAACCAATTGTTTGATGGCTTATCTGTGTCATATGTGATTGTCACTTTTTTATCAGTCTTTTCATTGTTTTCATTGATTTTTTGCAAAATCAAATTGATTTCAGATGAACTTGAATATTCAAAATAATAGTCGGCGTTATTTGGGAAGGTTTTGGAGTTTTCACTGCCCTCAACCAAAATATACCCCGTGCCACCATTGTAATAAAGTTGGGTCATCTGAATATTTTTCTGCCCATTTTCTGTTTCGTATGTGCCATCAATAAGTTCATACACTTCACTTAATTGCACTCTTGTGCCTGGATTTGATGTGTCAATAAAAAGAAAGCACACTAACAAAACAACCAAAAGCAAAAGTATCAAATATGAAAATCTGAACCCTTTCTTTTTCTCTTCCAAAACAATTACCTCCATTTAAATTACTGTCTATTTTAACATATTATTATTTTTTTTACAAACAAATTAAACCTTAATACATGTTAAGTATATATTTTGTGTCGACAAAAATGTCAATTTGGATAGATTGAAACATTAAACCTGAAAACCACCTCTTTCAAAAAATCAGACGGGTCATTTAGGTTTTTCATAATTTTTTTGGTTTCATTTCGCTTCCACCTGTAAAAACTGTCATATATTTGCAAAATATCAACATTTTCGCTTTTAAGTTTTTCAAGCACAAGCATTATGTCCTGTTTGACATTTTCTTCAATCTCTTCCCTCACTTTTTCAGACACATAACTGTCCTTATGCTTCTTTTTTAGGTCATCTTTGTTTGAGTTCATTTCAACCAGAGAAACATACAATTTAAGATTTGCGTTGTATATTGGCACGCCGTTTTCATATTCAAGATTTGTGATGATTTGCTTGCGGTTGACCCTGTAAACAAGTTCAGCATTTGAAAAATTTTCATCAGTAAAGTCGGTTAGCACAAGTTCTGCGCCAATTGTTTTGGGGTTGAACCAATTGACTCCCCTAAGTAGTTCACGAGTTAAAATGCTCACCTTTTTCCCGTCTTTGATAATAAGTTCACTTCCATCATTGACAAGTTCTTTTTCCCCGCCCTGTGAAGCACTCTTTGACCCACTTTGTGCCGAACCTTTTTCACTGCCTTCGCCGCCAGATGACGCTCCTCCGCCACTTTGTGAGCCGCCGCCCCCGCCACTTGAGGAACTTTCAAGCGGGATTCCATTGATGTCGCCCTCAACGAGCGGAAAATAACTCATCATGAAACTGCGGCATGGCGAATAATAGTCCTGCAAATAAGCGTCAATGGTTGTGTCCTCCCATGAAATGTAATTTGAATTATAAAAGGATAATTCTTCCAAATTTATATCTGATTGCGAATTTAATTCTTTAATAAATTCAATAAATTCCTTCGTTTTCACATTTGTGGCAAGCAAGAGGCAACTTTGTGGCAAAGACTCCACCCTCACAAGATAATCAAGTGCGGGCGTGATGTCCTCTTCCAACAACTTTTCACTGACAACTGCTGTGTGAACATGAAAAAGTGACACGCTTTTGCCAATTTGTAGTGCCGCCTTTGTCAACGCCTCGCTCAAATTTTCACCCGTGCAAGTGTAAACCTCATAACTTTCCGCGTAACTTTGATTTGGATATGACAAAAAGGTCAAAAGAGTGACCTCAAACTGCTTTTCATCATTTCTGTCTATGCCCACTGCTGTGACAATTGGGTTTGACACACTCTCCGGCGGAGATGTTATTGCTGATGGGAAGAAAAACAAAAGTATGAAAATAAGAGCCAACAACATGGGGGTGTGTTTGACTGCGTTAATAAATTTTTTCATCCTCTTTCCCCCTCTTTTTTAACGAAATGAAAAATATGATTAGCGGCACAACAATTTGCAAAAAAATTGCAAGATAATTGACGGCGCTTTCACCAATTCTTACCACTTCAAGATAATTTACAACTGATGAGACAACTATGCAAAAAAATGCAATATCAAAAACCGCAATTGAGTAGACGCGGGACAATTTTGAAAACACTTTCATGAAACACTCGGTCAAAGCATAACAATAAAGGCTTAACTGCAAAACAGACAAAAACATCACAGTTAAAATTGATATGATATCAAGCCTGCCCAAATCAATAAAACGATATGAAAAAGTTATGATATCAGATATGGCGTTTTTATATAAAAAACTTGTTCTTCCAAACGCCGCGTAAAACATAAAACATAAAATCAAAATTATCACTGCGCTTGTGCAAAAAAAACCAATCATTTTTTTGACCATATTTTTTTCAATTTCCATTTTGTCCATAATCACAAATATCACCATCATGTCGCCAAAACAAAACAGATATTTAAACACTCCGGCGGCGAAATTTTTTGGCGGGCTGTCAATAAAGAGAGGAAAAGTTTTGTAATTTGCAACCGACAAAAACAAAGAAAATATCAAACATGATATTATGAACAAATAAAAAAATTCGCACCCTCTTGCAAGCGGCCTTATGCCTCGCAAAACGGAAGTTGTCATGGCAAGCATAAAAATGAAAATGAAAATATAATAACTTGCGTCAATATAAACTTGGACATGAAAATACATGTAAGATATGTTAAAAATTAACATAATTTTAAAGAAAAAGTATAAAAAAAGCAAAAAATACACTATTTTTGCAACAATTTTGCCAAAATGAAGGGTTATTATGTCATAAAAACTTAAAAGCGGATAAACTTTTTTTATCTTCAAAAACATCATCAAAATGCCAAATTCTATTGCCAAAAGAAGCAGCAATATAAAAAGCCCATCTGCTTTGGAATTTTCATACAGAAGTGAAGGCAACACCAAAATTTTGTTTGCAAAAAGAAGTAGCGACATGATTATTCCGCACTGCCTTGTTGAAATTGTCTGTTTCATTTTAGCCTCGTTTTGTTTTTATTTTTAAAAGATTGCGGACGGAGAAACATTTTTTGTGTCGGCGCTGTGATAAGGCTGTCCTTTAAGTCGCTTGCAACCCTTGGTGAATATGGGGCAAGATATGGCGCGCCATAACTGTCAATTGAGGCAAGATATATGACAAGATAAACGCTTAGGCCAACTATGCCAAAAAGGCCAAGCGACCCGCCGACAAACAAAAACAGATGTTGCAATATTGTCAGTTGATAGGACTCCTCTGGCACAGTGTAAAGAGCAATTTTTGCGATGGCAATTATGATAACCGCCGGCGGTGACAAAAGCCCTGCTTTGACACCTGTGTCACCCAAAATTAGTGCACCGACAATTGATGTTGCAAGGCCAAGATAACTTGGGAGTCTTAAGGAAACTTCATAGAGGATTTGAAAAAGCAGGTCAACGAACAACATCTCCAAAAACGGAGTGAAAGGCAGACCTTTGGTCGTGTTTGTGATTGTAATCAAAAATTTGATTGGGATGACATTTTGATGAAATATCCTAAGTGCGACATACGCCCCTGGCACAATGACCGCAATAATCATTGCAAGCACTCTGACAATGCGGATGAAAGAAGCATAAATGTGAGAAGAATAATAATCATTGCTTGCCTGAACCTCTTCAAAAAAGATAAATGGCACAGTTAAAACTATTGGAGAGCCGTCAACAATGATTGCGACCCTGCCTTCCAGCATTTTTGCAGCAATAATATCCGGCTTTTCAACACTTCCCACCTGTTTAAAGAGCGAGTCCGGATGTTTTTCCAAAAATTTGATTATGTAATAAGAGTCAATTATTCCATCAATATCAATTTTTTTGAGTTTCTTTTCAACCTCTTTGACAATTTTGTCCTCCGCCACACCTTTGAGATAAGCAAGCACAATTCGTGTGTGAGAATATTTGCCAACATAAACATCTTTAAGTGTCAAATTTTTATTGTAAAAGCGCCTGCGAATAAGGGTTATATTGGTTTTTATGTCTTCCGTAAACCCTTCCCTTGGCCCTTGAATTACAGCAGATGTCGGCGGCTCAGAAGGCGTTCTTGCTGGAAATTTTTGAATATCCACGGCAAGCAATTTTTCCTCACCATCAAGCGCAAGGACAACATTTCCAAGCAATATTTTCTCGCACGCCTCTTTTAACTCAATTTCGCTGATGTCGGAGGTTTTTAAAATCATTGACATGAGATTTTGTTTGTTTATTTCAAGCCTGCTTTTAACTATTGGCTCGTAAATTCCTTCAACAAACAAAACATTGTCAATCATGCTTTTTAAATAGATGAGTGCCACGCTTTGCTCATCTTTTTTCAGAATTCTGCTTGTGACATCACTTGAGTTGTTTAACTCTTTTTTTAAGTTTTGAGCAATTTTTTGAACATCCAAAAAAGCATACCTCCTTTCGTTTAGTATGCTTTTTGAAAATCTAATTATTCAATCACAACATTTGTGTCCGCATAAGAATAAGTGTTATGGCTGTCTGTGACCACTGTCACAGTTAATGGCGAAGAGAGTTTAAGTTGTCTGACATCATATTTTAAGATGTAAACGCCGTTTTCTTGAAGTTCAGACAAACTTAAAGACAAAATTACTTCTTTTGGCTCACTTTGGCTCTTTAAAATGACTTGTTTGATTTTGTCTTTACTTTTAAGAACCAAATATTTTTGGTTATTTATCACCGCACTTGTTATTTCTGCAATTTCATGGTCGAGCGTTAAATGGATGGTTGAACTGTCGCTTTCCAAAAGCCCATCTCTGTTTGACACTGCAACAACATAAATGTTTCTTTCTCCGCCCATGATTAAAGCTAAATCCATGTTTGTTGAAGTGGTTGGCAATTTTTCAGTTTCACCCTTGTCAATATAACGAACTTCATACCCGTCTGCCCCCTTCACTTCATCCCAAGAGATGAGGTTTGCTTGAGCGTCATATTTTATCTCTCCTGGTGAGTGAAGTCTAATTTTTGGCGTGAAAGTTGTGCTTTTGCCATAATCTCCTGCAAGCACGCCCGCTTTTTCCACCAAACAAACTGAAACTTGATATTCACTTCCAAGATGAAGAGTGTCATCCCACAAATATGGCGTAATATCCAAAATGTGTGAGTCAGATGATATTTCCTTCGTTTGACCAGCCGTCACAAATTTAAACCTGTAAGTTCTTTCGCCTTCTGCACGCTGGGTTTCAACCAAAATTTGATAGTCGCTCGCGTTTATTGTCACCTCATTTGCGCGCTTTGGTTTAAGCAAGAAAACAAGCAAAAGAATTGCCGTGACAATCAACACAACGGCAGATACAACACTGACTGAAATTATTATTTTTTTCTTTTTTGTCATAATAGTATTATACAACATAAAAAAAATGATAACAAACAATTTTTATTAAATTTTCATATTGACAAAAGATTATTATTGTGGTAAAATACTATTGTAACTTGGAGGGAAAAATGATTGACATTAAATTTTTGACTGATTTTCAACTTGTAACATTTGTGCTTGGCATAACATTTTCAATTCTGAGCGTTGCAATGGTGTTTTACTCACTCAGACATCCAGATGGTTTTAGAAACACATTTTTGAAAGTTTTGTTTATTGTTGTTCTGCCAATGATAACTTACACAATGTGGTTTGCTTGCGTGTTCGCCGCTTACGAAATTTTCAATTCAAGTGAACTTTACATTATGTTGCTTTCACTTGCTTGCGGAATTGCACTTGGCGGACTTACAACTTTGATTGCTTGGGGAATTCACAGACTTTACATCAGGCGTCAAAGAGAATACGAAGAAGATGTGATAATTGAAGAACAACCTGTTGAAATCAAATTGATTGAAGCACCAAAAGAAAATAATAAAAATGAAAAATAAAAAATGACCAAATTGGTCATTTTTTTTGTTTACTTTTTATACTCTAAATATTTTTGCGGAATTTCAACTTCAGTGTCCATAGACTGGAAGGAACGGGTGAACACCGCTTTTGCATTTATATTTATGCCCAAAGTGAAAATTCCGTTTGACGCTATTTTTAAACTGTCAAATTTTTGTTCACAATAGATTTTACTGAGTCTGCCCGTCTTTTTTGAAATTGTGAAGGTGTAAGTGTAACTTGAATATTTAACTTTATCAAGTGAGCCATTTGCATGATAATAATCAGAATAATTGTCAGGAAGTTTGTTAAGATTGTATTCCACTGTGATGTCCACATACTGATTGTTGAAGGCATTGTCCATCCTTTTGACAACTTTGACAGTTTTTTCATTGATTGGAAGATTAAAGTCTTCGGCCGACAAATTTACATATCTGTCAAACGCATCTGCATAAGTGTAAACACTCTTTCCTGCTGTTCCATCTGCAAGGTCATAAGTTCTGTTGATATAATTGCCCACCTCAGTTTCCACAACATTTACTTGGTCCACGCTTTTGTCCACATTGATTGCTCTATAGCCACGCCTGATGCCGTGATATTTGATAAGAGCATCTTCCATAATTCCTCTAAGGTCAAGGGGCTCTATGCCATCATAATAAAACCAATCTTCTTGCAGGCTTTGGTCACCACAATTGTAAAGATTGCCGACCGAGTGTTGATTGAGTTTGCAACGGATTGGCATTGCAGAATAACCTGCCACTGTGCCCACACAATAAACACCGAGTTGATATGTAGATTTGCTGCCTTTCCCATTATTGAGAATATCAAGTGCATAATTGATAAGTTTAATTGCATTGGTCGGAATTTTCTCTTCTTCTTCGCTGTCTATCCCACCAGTCACGCCAGCGTCAACATCATTTGGCGGCTGCGTGTTTTGTTCAAGTTCAAGGTCACTGCCGGCTGTTGAATTGACCGGGGGCAAAACAAACGCTAACACAAGGTGTGCAATGCACAAAAACACAAGCGTCCAAACCAATATTTGATATTTGACAGTCCTAGATTTCATTTCGTTTCCCTATGGATATAGAATAGCATAAATAAACTTTTATTTCAAGACCATTTTTAAATTATTTTGGCCACTCGTCATAAACATGGGCAACTGTCTGCTGCTTGTCCATTGCATAGAAGTTTTGGATAAATGTTGCCTTGGAGTGAATTTCCACTATACCGCCCATGGCATAACTTGTGAACTCTTCTGTCCTTATCATTTGTGCAAGCCTGCCGGTTTTTTGGGATATTTTAAATTCGTAAGTGTAAGAGGTGTATTTAACATCCTGAAGACCACCATTTGCTTTGTAATACAAACTAAGTTCAGGTGGCAATTTGGAAACATCAAAAGAAATTGTTATAAACTGATATTGAGGGTCTTTGAGCGTGTTTCTGGAAACAACACGGCTGTTTTTGTCATTAATTTCCACTGGAAAATCTCTTGAATAGATGACCTTGAAAACATTTTCAGCCTGAGCAAGATTATACTGCCTTTTGGTTGAAGAACTATCAGACAAATCATGTTTCCAATTTGCACATGTTGCGTCACCTTTGTTTATGCTGGTGGCGTTTGTTTCAACACAGGTCACTTTATTCAATGTTTCTTCAACATTTATTGCTCTGTAACCAAATCTCAAAAGATGTTGGCTGACAAGAAGATTTTCAAGAAGTGGCTCAACTTTGTAATAAAAATAACTTTCTTCCAAACTTTCAGTTTTGTTTTTTGTTGTTTTGAAAGCCGCGTATTGCGTTCCGCTGACTGTTAAACCGCCAAGCCCTGGGACAAAAAAGTTTTGTGGCAATTTGCCTTCGTTGGAGATAATGTAAGTTCCATAACTGAGCGAGCCTTCACCATTATTATACAAATCAATTGCATATCTAATGAGCGGAATTGCGCTTGTTGGAACTTTTTGATTTTCATTTTTATCAGTATCTTCGCTGCCGCTTGGAGTTGTGTCGGCATCTATGTTCGGTGTGTCTGGAATTGTAATTTCAGGCTGAGCCAGTCCAGAATTTGATTGTGGAAAAACAAAAAGACTGACGCCTAAATAAGCGCCAAACAAAATGACCATTGACCACAAAAGAATATGGAATTTAATGCCCCTGGATTTCATATCATAACCCATCTGAAAGCAAAACCGCTTTGTTCATTGTTGTGAAAGTTTGTGTGACAACAACATTTGAAGTCACATCAAAACTGTCAAGAGCTTTCGACTTTAATGATTCATATCTTGTAACAGAATACAAATATCCATTTTTCTTGTTGATTTTAAATTCCATCTCAACACTTTGATATTGGATGTTTTTCATGTCACCTGATGCACCATAGTTATCTTTAAAATTCTGAGATAATGATGACATGTTGCGAACTTTAACCCTGATTGAGCGATAATTTGAGTTGATAACATCATCTTTGTCCCAAACAAGGCTTACAGTCTTTGCTGTGATAGAAACAGGATATTCCAGCCCTTCAATCAGTTTGATTTCAGAAATAGCCTCTGGAGTTGAAACAACCTCATTTCTCTGCCCTTCAGCGTTATAAGTTTGTTTGCGCCAATCAAAATTTGTTGTTTTGACAATTTGAGTTGTGTTGTTATTCAAATTTGAATATAAGCCTAAAAAGTAATTGGCAACTTGGTTTGCCGCAACTGCAGGTGGATTTTCAGCATGATAAAAAAGTTTTTCCGCCACAACGCTGTCGCCAGCAGAATTAACTCCCCTTGCAATTGTTCCAACAACCTTTTGTGTGACTGAGATGTTTAATGTTGCAACATTTGTAAGTTCTGAAGTGTAAGTGCTTTCATAGCCAAGTCCATTGTTCAAAATGTCCAAAGCAAAAATAACAAGTGGCAGACCTTTTTTTGGCACGGTCACTCCTGGGTCAGGCTCTTCGTTCATGCCTGGGTCTTCTTCCTCTGCAGGAGGTGGAGTTACATCCGCTGATTGTGAACTGTTTGCTTGATTGTCCTTTGTTTCTGATGGTTGGGTCAAAAAAATAGTCATCGCTAAATAAACGACTACGAGGGCTATAAGACCAAACACCAATAAATTATATCTTAATTTTTTAAATGTCATTTTTAATCTGCCATCCCAAAATTTGATATTTTATAATAACATAAATTATAAGTTTAGTCAACAGAATTGATAATAATTCTTAAAAATCTTTATTTATACATTATTCGTCAAAATATGAAATTATTAAAAATATCCTATTTTTAGGGGTTTTTAGGCTCGTCCTATTTTTTTTAAAACTAAATTTTTATTCATTTTTTTATGATTAAATTTAATATTTTGCCTGGAATATAAATTGTTTTTATCACTTCGCCGGTCAAAATTGATTGATGAGAGGCTTTTATTATCTCCATGACCGTCTGCTCCGTTGCCTCGTTTGGCACGGAGATAACCTTGGCAAGTTTGCCGTTGATTTGAACAGGCAAGGACACAACATCCTCTACCAAATATTTTTCATCATATTTTGGCCAAGTTTCTGTTAAAATGTCGCCTTTAAAGACTTTTTCATACATCTCAGAAGTTATGTGCGGTGCAAGAGGGTTTAAAAGCACCAAAAAGGCTTTGAGTTCATCCAAAGTGATAAACTTGTCGTCCTTAATTTTTTTCATAAATATCATGAGGGCGGAAATTGCGGTGTTAAGGTGCAAATTTTCATAGTCCTCTCCCACCTTTTTTATAAGGCGGTTTAAGGCAAAAATATGCTCTTTGCTTATCCCCTCGCCTTTTATCATATCTTGCAGCGACCAAACTTTGTCCAAAAACGAGGTTATTCCTGTTATACCCTGATATGTCCATGGGGTGTTATCCTCATAGCCACCAAGGAAATGCACATGCATCCTGGCAACATCTGCGCCATATTTGTCAATGACTTCCATTGTGGAAACACCATTTTTTGAACTTTTGCTCATCTTTTTGCCCTGGTCATCAAGAATAAGACCACTGCCCATTTTCCTAATAAACGGGTCACGAGTTGGGACAGCGCCAATTTCATACAGGAAATTTTGCCAGAAGAAAGCATACAAAACATGGCGGGTGATATGCTCGGTGCCACCCGTGTAACAATCCACACTTCCCCAATATTTGAGTTTTTCATAGTCGGCAAGCGCGCTATCATTGTGCGGGTCGGTGTATCTGAGCCAATACCAACTTGAACCCGCCCAGTTTGGCATTGTGTCGGTCTCGCGTTTGGCGTCTCTGCCACACTGCGGGCATTTGCAGTTGACCCAATCTTTTATCTTTGCAAGCGGGCTATCACCATTTAATGATGGATTGTAATCATTTGTGCGAGGGAGCAGAACAGGCAAGTCTTTTTCAGGGACAGGCACAACTCCACAATGCGGACAAAAGATGACTGGGAATGGTTCTCCCCAATATCTTTGACGGTTAAATGACCAGTCCTGCATTTGATAATTTGTCACTTTTTCGCCAAGCCCAAGTTTTTCAACCTTTTCAATAATCTTTGGCTTTGCCTCTTTGACTGGCATGCCAGAAAATTCTGCCGAATTCAAAAGTTTGCTGTTGTTTGCAAGATATTCGCCCTTTTCGACTGCCTGTTTGGAGACATCGCCTTCTAAAACTTGTATAAGTGGAATATTGAATTTTTCAGCAAATTCATAGTCACGCTGGTCATGAGTTGGCACTGCCATAACAGCGCCTGTGCCATAGCCGTTAAGCACAAAATCCGCTGCATAAACAGGAATTTTGCGGCCAGTCAAAGGATTGACGGCATAAATGCCTTTGATTTCACAACCTGTTTTCTCTTTTTGGTCAGATTTTCGGTCAAATTCACTTCTAAGTTCGGTTTTTTTGCGGTATGCAAGCACTTCATCAAGATTGGTAATGTGCGTTTTTAATGTGTCAATTATCTTATTTTCTGGCGCTACTGCCATGAAAGTGACACCATAGATGGTTTCAATACAGGTCGTGAAAATTTCAAGGTTTGAAAGGTCTTTGCCATTTTTGTCCTCAAGTTTAAATTTGACTTTCATGCCCTCGCTTTTGCCTATCCAATTTCGCTGCGATTGTTTGAGATTTTCAGCCATTTGAACGCGGTCAACATTTTGAAGCAGTTTTTCGGAATATTCTTTCATTTTGAGATACCAAACATTGCGCTCTTTTTGGATAACCTCTCCACCACATCTGTCACATTTTCCGCCCTGACTGTCCTCGTTGGATAGAGTTGTTTTACAGTTTGGACAATAGTTGACAAAGCCGCGTTGTTTGTAGGCTTTACCATGCTTTAAAAGTTGCAAAAATATCCACTGCGTCCATTTGTAATAATCTGGGTCTGATGTGCAAAAACTTCTGTCCCAATCAAACGACAGGCCAATTGCTTTGAACTGCTCTTTAAATTTTTTCATGCCGTTTTTGACAAATTCTCGTGGGTCAGTGCCGGTTTTGAGCGCCGCATTTTCTGCTGGCAAACCAAAAGCATCTCCACCTATTGGGAAAAGCACATTATAGCCGCAAAAACGCTTGTAACGGGCAAGCACATCCGCAGGTATTGTGCCTTTTAAGTGACCGAGATGTAGGTTGCCGCCACTGACATTTGGAAATTCATATAAAACATAATATTTCGGCTTGGTAGGGTGAAAATCTATTGCCTTAAAAGGCTTTGTTTTATCCCACTTTTCTTGCCACTTTTTTTCAACTTCTTTAAAATTGTATTCGCCCATAAAATCACCTTTTTTAACCCTCAAAGTATACACTTTTTGTGGATAGTCTGTCAACAAAATAAATTTTCTTTTCAAAAGAGGCAAAAAGTGTTGACAAAAGATGAGAAAATGGATATAATAGCAAAGTCTAAAATAAATCTTCCTAAGACAGCAAGTGTGAAAGCGTAAAGCCAGTGGCTGCTTGCCGAGGAAAATGTGATAAGCGAATTTTGTTCTCTTGCACCTTTTCTTTGGCCGCAAGAGATTTTTTTTGGATTGCAAAACAAAAATCTATTAAAAAGGAGGAATCATGAGTGCTAATTTTGAAGCAAAAAAAGTGGTAGTTGAAGAAATCAAAGAAAAACTCTCTCGTGCAAAATCTGTGACTTTCGTTGATTACCGCGGACTTACTGTTGAAGAAGACACGAAGATGCGTAAAGAATTCCGTGAAAACGGTGCTGAATACAAAGTGTATAAAAACAGATTAATGCTCCTTGCACTTAACGAACTCGGAATAAAAGGTGCCGAAAAATACCTTGAAGGCACAAGTGCCGTTGTTTTTGGTTATAATGACGAAGTAACTCAGGCAAAAATTGTTTGCGACTATGTTGAAAAAACCAAGAAACTCAGTATCAAATTTGGTTTACTTAATGGTCAGAGCGTTGAAAGCAAGGAAATTGAAGCGCTTGCCAAACTTCCAACAAAGGATGTTTTGGTGGCAAAACTTCTTGGAACTCTTCTTGGTCCTATCAGTGGGCTTGCTAGAGTTCTTAACGCCCCTACTCAGGGACTTGCAATTGCCCTCAATGCAATTGCTACAAAATAATTTTAAAATTGGAGGAATTAAAAATGGCTAATATTGCAAATCTTGTTGAAGAAATCAAAAAACTTACTATTGTTGAAGTAAGCGAACTTGTAAAAGCTCTTGAAGAAGAGTTTGGCGTGAGCGCAGCTGCTCCTGTTGCTATTGCTGCTACTCCTGCCGCTGGTGCTGCTCCTGCAGCCGCTGCTGAAGAAAAAACAGAATTTAATGTTGTGCTTAAAGAAGTTGGCGCAAACAAAATTGCTGTTATCAAAGCAGTTAGAGAAATCACAGGTCTTGGCCTTAGCGAAGCAAAAGCCCTTGTTGATGGTGCTCCAAGCACAATCAAAGAAAATGTTGCAACCGCTGAAGCGAAAGAAATGGAAGCTAAGCTCAAAGAAGCTGGCGCAACTTGCGAACTTAAGTAATCAAATTAAAAAAAGATTTTTGTTTTGTAAAAAAAATGGCTTTTCAAGAAGCCATTTTTTTTGCCCATGCTTGCATATCAAAAGTAGGAAGTTTGTTTCCAACTGTAAGAAATTGGCGAAGTTGCGGCAGGCCACCATTCAACCTGTCTGTTTGACACCAACGCGAATTTGTGAAAGTTGGAGAAATAATCCTTAGGCCCGTGCTGTCACTTATGTAAACCCCTGTTGTCGTCAAAGAACCACTTGTCGGCCAACTGATTGTTCCGTTTGAAACAAAAGCACAGTCTGTTGCGGAAAAAGTTGTCAGGCTACCGAGATAAGTAGCGACCAAATTGCCCGTTATATTAATGTATGTGTTAACAAATGTGGCCGAACTGTTTTTTGGGGCCGAAGCTATCAACCTGCATGCATTTGTCCCATTAATTAAGCATCCGTTAAATGTTAAATTTGCATTATTTAAATTTGCAATGCCAGTTTTTATCTGAGGCGCTACAACAATCAAATCGTTAAATGTTGCAGTGGAATTAGTAAAGTCTCTTGCAAAAAGCATTGTTATATTGTTCGTTGCATATATTTGAAGATTAGAAACTTCAATATCACCTTGAACTAATGTAAACATAGTGAAAGCTCCCACAAATGGGTCAACAAATTTACCTTCTGCTATGACATTTGAGATTTTAACATCTCCAATAACCTGTCTTATCAACACGCCACCATGTCCATTAAAATTCAAATGCAAATTTTGCAAAGTGAAGTTTGTTGCTTTAGAAAACAAAGAGGTGCTGTCATAAATGCTGTGCCCCTGACCATCAAACGTGCCTGTCATTGAACTAATGGCAAAATTTTGACCGGTCATGTCAATGTCATTATCAAGCAAGAATTTGTCCGTAGATTTAAATTCGCCACCTGCGTTTGAGAAATCTGCCATTGCCTTAATGCCGGTGTAATCAGAAATATGATACGAGCCGTCACTTGCCTTGTAAATGCCAGGATATGATGAAATGCCATCATCAAAAGAGGCTTGTGATGATTTTGTTCTGATTAAAGTCATTGACGGACGAAAACCTGTGGTCAAATTGTCAACACTAATACTGCTGTCATATGTAGCGGGACAAATCCGTATGCCCTTTTCTGAGTTGTTGGTGGCAGAGCTCGTCCAATACCAACATGCGTAGACACGATAATCTGTGGGAAAAGCCGAAGACATATTCATATAAGAATTATTCGATAAAGCAAAATCTGATGGCGAGGCATATCTTGAATTTCTATTATATGGCCCACGATGTGTGCTAAGATAATATTTGCCTTCCTTGTCGTCAGAAGCAGTGGGGGAAAATATCGCCATTTGGCCAGATGTCAAAAGCCAAACATAATCTGTTGTTGATGAGCCTGTGTCTGCGGTTTCCTCAGTCACATTGTTTTCGATTGTCTTGGGTTTTACAATGCTTCCTGCCGATTTTAAATTGGATTTTTCATAAAATTCGCCATTGGAAAAAGTGCGAATAAATGAGTTTTCCCAATTATTGCCGTCAGAAAGATTTGCGTTAAAGCAAATGTTGGCTGTAAGCACAATATCTGAAATAACAATCACTTCCTGCTCGTCAAATGGATTTTTGCCATCTATTATCCACCACTTAATTGGTTCAACAACAAACCATCTTGCCTGTCCACTTTTTCCCACACTTGTTCCATCTTTAAAAGTGTAAGATGTTTTGTCTATTTTTTGATTCCCTTGAACATATTTCTTTCCGTCATAACTATATTCCGTCCATGTTAGGCCATTTATATTATATACTTTACCTGTAGTTTTGGCAGAACCAGATGAGACAGCAGAATTTAAAGTCTCTTCCATTGATGTCCCAACAAAAGTTTGCGGCCATTCACCTAACGTCGTAGAGTAATAAACGTGTCCATTTAGAGTCTCTTCTTCCCATTTGATTTTGTCATCCCAGGAAATGGTCGTTGGCCAGCCTGCCGCTGTGATTGTGGATAGAGTGGAAGAACTTGCAAAAAGATTTGAGATGTTTGGAAAACAGAAAAGGGACAAAACAAAAGCCAAGGCTAATGAAAAAATTGTTTTCAAAAGGCTTGGCTTATTTTGAAAATGTGGATAACTTTTAGTTAAGCAGTAAGGCTGCCCCCCCCCCCGGTGGGTAACAAAATGTTGCATACTTCCCTCGCTTGGGATATCACTTGTGTGGATATCTTATATTTATAGTATAAACATTTTTATATAAAAAACAAAGCGAAACTATATAAAAACTAAAAATAGACTTTATTTAAATAACAAAGTGATAAAAACTTGTTGATAAAGTTTTTATCAAAAACAAACGGTGGAGATAAAAAAAATAAAAAAAGAAGGCGCTAACGCCTTCTTTTTTTGGAATTATTCTTCATCTATGTTTTTAAGGGCTTCTTGAATTTCAAGGATGTCTGCACGAAGTTGCTCGTTTTGAGCCTTCAAAATGTAATACATCTTTTCAAGAACTGGGAACCTTTCTTTGTTATTTTCCATAACTTCACGGCAGTGTTGAACTGAAAGTTTAAGTCCATCAAGAAGGTCAAGTTCTTCAGCAAGTTTCTTTGCTTTTTCTTCATCAATGTCCTCATAGTTGTTTACACCATAAAGGATAACTTTCTGTTTTGCAACAATTGCTTCTTTTCTGCGAAGTTTCTTTTCATCATTGGCAAGAGTTTTGTTAACTTTTGCAAGTGGAAGATATTCTCTCTTGCATGCCTTAAATTCTTTTTCATTGTCACGAAGTCTTGCTTCAAGTTCAGCAAGGTCAGCAAGATATGCGTCCTTTGATTTAACAGGTTGAACTGCAACTTCGCCCGCTTCATGTGCTTTTGCAATTTGCTCTTCAAGGGCAGCTGCTCTGGCTCTTTCGTCTTCAAGTGCTTTTCTTGCCGCTTCAAGTTCTTCACGAAGTCTTGCTTCCTCTTCGCTTTCTTTAACTTCAACAGTTTCCTCTTCTTCGAGCTTTTCAACAACCTGCTCAACTTCTTGGTCAGGTTCTTCTTCCTCTTCTTCTTCCTCTTCCTCGTCTTCTTCAGCAGCAAACTGTTCCTGCATACGCTTCAAAATTTCAGCCTTTCTTCTTTCAAGAGCAGCACGAGCCTCTGCAAGACGCTCTTCTTCTGTTGGCTCTTTTACTTCTTCCTTTACTTCTTCTTTTACTTCTGCTGGGTTGTATTGCTCTGCTTCAACAACTGGCTCAGCAGGTTGTGGCTCTTCAGGTTCACTTTCACGAGCAAGAATTGCCATAACTTCTGGGTCTTCCTTAAGTTCTTCTTGAACTTCCTCTGGAAGACGACTCACCTTTCTTACAAAGCGTTTTTCAGAATCTTTCTTTCTTGTTTTGATTCTTTCCTCTTCACCCTTTGGGTCTACAATCGAAATGAGAAGGTCGCCAAGGAAGAAAATGAGGAAGCCTCCGGCGATGATGATTCCCAGCACGATTACAACATTAAGAATAACTGTTCCCATACTATTACCTCTTTTTTTATTTTTTTTGTTTAATCAAGACTTTCGTCTTGGAAAAACCATTTTTGGTGGAGACGGTGGGAATTGAACCCACGTCCGAAGATGGACCTAAAAAGTTTTTCTCCGTGTGCAGTTTGTGTTCCCTTTCAGCAAGCACTATTCACAAACAAACTGTGCTTGCCAAGCCTTTTATTTTAAGAAATCAAGTTTAAAGGCATAACTTGTTTTCTTCCCGTTTTATTTTAACATCCTGCACTTGCAAACGGAAACTCTATGCATTGGATGGGCATTTAAGCCGCGGCTTTAACAGCCTGAAGTCTATTATCTGCGTTTAATTTTTTGGCTGGTTTAAGGTCCTCGCCTTGACCACACGCTTTACGCTTCTCTTTCCATCCCCGTCGAAGCCTTAACGCCCCCTCTGTTTCAAGAACCGATCAACTTCTTTCTTATTGACCTTTTCCTTCATTGCCTCACGCTTGTCATGAAGCATTTTGCCTTTTGCCAAAGCAACCTCAACCTTCACCTTTCCTTTTGAAAAGTAAACTTTGGTTGCCATGAGCGTGTAGCCTTTTTCTTTGACTTTGCGCTCAAGTTTTTCAATTTCAGCTTTGTGCATCAGAAGTTTGCGTTCTCGCCGCTCGTCCGGAACAAATGAGGAAGTGTTTTCAAATGTTTTGATATAAGCGTTTTTCAAGAAAATTTCGCCATTTTTAATGTGGATGAAACTTTCTGCAAGGCTCATACCATTTGTTCTGAGTGATTTAACTTCACTGCCTTCCAAAACTATTCCGGCCTCAACTTGCTGCGAAATGAAATAATTGTGAAACGCTTTCTTGTTGGAAGCAATCAACTTTATTTCGTTATTCATTATATCACCTTTCTCAAACTATTTCAAGACCCTTTTTTAATTTTTTTTCAATAATTAGCACTTTTTTGCACTTTTTTTTGATTTTTTCTTCAATTTTGCGGCAAAAAATCAATTTTTCTGGTGAATAAATTGACATTTGCTAACTTTACCTTTATTTTGTCACCTATTCTAAAAATATGCTTTTGACCTTTGAGTGACAAAGATTTTTCAAAGAAAAGATAACCATCCGTTGGCAAATCTTCAATTTTAACAAGCCCTTCAACCGAGTTTTCAAGCCCAACATATATGCCATAGTTTGTGACATTTGTTATCACTCCGTCAAAAACTTCGCCTATTCTGTCTTTCATAAGATATGCTCGCCAAAGGTCATCAACATCACGCTCCGCTTTTTCGCTGTTTCGCTCGGTGACTGAACTTTGGGTTGAAGAGTCCTCAGTAAACGCCAAAAGTTCTTCTTTGCGATTTGAAGACAACTTTTTGTGGAGGCACTCTTTGATGATTCTGTGGATTGTCAAATCCGGATATCTTCGAATTGGAGATGTGAAGTGGCAATAATACTCAAGTGCCAGACCAAAATGCCCCAAGTTTTGATTGCGGTAAAGGGCTTTTTGCAGGCTGCGAAGGATAATCTTATTTGCCGCCTGCTCATAGGTTTTGCCCTGGATAAGCGTAAGTAAATTTTGAATATATGCTGGAGTCACCTCTTTTGGCAACGGCGGACAGGCTATGCCAAGACCACTAAGCATTTCAACAACCGCTTTGCTCTTTTCCAAGGTTGGCTTTTCGTGAACTCTATATACAAACGGAATTTTTGCGTCCGCAAATTTTTTGGCGACAGTTTCGTTGGCTATGACCATGAATTCTTCAATGAGTTTGTGGGCGTCATTTCGCTCGCGCTCTGCTACCCCCGTGACAATGCCGTTTTCATCATATAAAAACTGCGGCTCAGGGATATCCAAGTCAAGAGCACCGCGTTTGACACGGTTGTTTTCAAGAATTTTAGCAAGATGGGCCATAAGCAAAATTTCTTTTTTACACTTTTCTGCTTTTTTATCCGTTTCTTTACCCTGCATAACAGCATAAACTTGCGTGTAAGTCAGCCTTGCCCTGCTTTTTATTACACCCTCGACAATTCGGCTATCTGTGACAATTCCCTCCTCTGAGATTGTCATGACACAACTCAGGGTCAGCCTTTCAACGCCTTCATTGAGTGAGCAGATGCCGTTGGATAGCCCTATTGGCAACATTGGGAGCACGGATGTTGGAAAATAAGTGCTTGTGCCACGCTCATAGGCAACTTCGTCCAAAACAGAGCCATATTTGACAAATTCGCCAACATCAGCAATATGAACACCAAGTTCATAGCCATTTTTTAATTTTTTAATTGAAACAGCATCGTCAAAGTCGCGAGCATCCTCACCATCAATGGTAAAGGTGACAATTTTTGTGAAATCCTCTCTGCCAACCTTTTGTTTTGCTGTGACAGGCTTGTTAAGACGGTTTGCCTCCGCCTCGGCGGCGTCTGGGAACTCTTCATAGAGATTATGTTCCCTGATTATGCTTTTTTCAAGCGCTTTAATGTCATCAGACATGCCCAGGACTTCAATCACCTGTCCTGAAATTTTGCCATTTTCACGGCGGACAAGATTGACGACAACCTTTTCATTTACATTTGCTTTAATGCCAGTTTTAAGAAGCGGAATTTTGAACGGAATTTTTTGATTGTCCGGCTCAATAAAATAATTATTGCTAAGTTTTATAACTCGCCCAACAATTCTTTTGACAGGTTTGATAATTTTGACAACCTCGCCATCTTGACCATTGTCACCAGAAAAGAGTTTGACAATAACTTCATCACCATCTATTGCTCCGAGTGTGCGGTTGCCTGGGATAAAGACATCATCCTTGTCACCATTTGTGCAAAAGCCAAAACCTTTTGCGCTGCCCATATACTCGCCCTTTATGTAGCCATGTGACGGGACAACAATAAATTTGCCTTTGCGAAGTTCAAAAACCTCACCTTTTGCAAGCAAAGTTTTAAATTCCGCCTTGATTTTGTCCAAACTTACCTTCAAAGTGGTGGATAAAAATAAAAAAAGATTGTCCGGTTTTGAATAAACCAAACTATCTTTCTCTAAATATTGTTTTATCTTGTCCCTTAACATCATAATTGTGTTTTATTGAAAATCTCTGTGATAAAGTAAGCAATAACACTGACCATGATAATCGCAGAGCAAACTATTGTGATGATTTTAAGTTTTCCATCACGCGTTGAGCCTTTGTTTTTGGAATAATAACTTTCTTGTATGCCTGTGATTGGGTCGCCTTCTGATGATGAATTGGATTGCATAAGCACAGTCACAATGATAATTATTGAGCAAGCAACAATCAAAAAGAAAAGAATATATCTGAAAATTCTAAGTCCAGTCGTTTCCAAATCAGGCCTAACTTCATTGTCAAGAAGTTGAGATATGCTGAGAAGTTTTGTGAGCAAATTCATGTAAGTCTCCTTTTATTTTATCGTGCAAATATAGATTAACATAAACAAAACAATGGCGAGGAAGAAAAATGAGAAATATCTAAATTTAAACTTGGATGCAAGAAAGCCCTTAAACAAGTTTATTGTGAACATTGCCATCAATCCTATTAAAACAATAAGCACAATTGCAAAGGTTGTGTCATCCCAGCCTTTTATCCAATTATTGCAATCTGTGATTATGTTGCCAAGAAGCGAAAGCACCATAATTTCCTCCTACCTCAAGTAAGTTTAGCATAAATAAAAAATTATTTCAAGCATATTGAGGCTTAAAATAAGGTTAAATATGGCGGATAATGTTAATTTTTACTTTATTAACAATTCAATTTCTTTATCAAGTTGGGCAAAACTGTCCATTTTTGTCAGCGGCGGTCTTAACTCATTTTTGCACAGCCCGAGAAAATTGAGGCAATATTTGATTGGAATTGGGTTGACCTCTGCAAACAAAAGTTGATTGATTTTTGCAAGTTTTTCTTGCATTTTTAGGCTTTCTTCCCTCTTTCCTGCCATAAAAAAGTCATAAACTTCCACAACAATCTTTGGAAAAGCATTTGCGGTCACACTTATTGCCCCGCTGCCGCCAAGCGCATAAAAGAGATAATTTTGCGCGTCTTCACCACTAAAAATGTCAATTTTTCCACGAAGTTTTGAAAAAATTTCCATAGTTTCCGCTATTGAGGGGTTTGCTTGTTTAAAACCACAGATTGACCCATCCTCTGCCATGCTTTTTAATGTTTCGGGCAAAATATTGACGCCGGTGCGAGATGGAACATTGTAAGCAATAATTTTTGCCTTTGTCGCCTTAAAAATGGAAGCATAATATTCACATAGACCTTTTTGTGTGCAGCGGTTATAATATGGCGTGACAACCAAAAGTCCGTCTGCGCCATTTTCAAGTGCCATCTCACTTTGCTTAATTGCTTTTTTTGTGTCATTTGAGCCGCTGCCGACAATTAAGGTTAAGTCGCCTTTGTTCGCCGCACAGAATTTTATAATCTCCTTTTTCTCGCGCTGTGACATGGTGCATGGCTCACCCGTTGTGCCAAGCACACAGATTGCACTTACACCGTTATCCTTTTGATAGTCAATGAGATTTTTTAAGGCAAAATAGTCAACTTTGCCATTTTTAAAAGGTGTGACAAGCGCTGTGCAAACGCCATGAAAAAGTCCTTTCATTTCCCCTCCAACTCTTCAAAGATGTCAACTGCGTTTGACGCTGCCCCGCGCCGCAAGTTATCCGCCACAACAAACATATTAAAGGCGTTGTCGTGGCTATAATCTTGGCGAATACGGCCAACAAAAACTTCGTCTTTGCCGTCAGCAAAAATAGGCATTGGATAAACTTGCTTTTCAACATCATCTTGCACAATAACATTTTCTGCAGATGACAAAACCTTTCTTATTTCTTCGGCGGTGGCAGGCTTTTCAAGTTCAATATTGACGCTTTCACTGTGACCGTTCAAAACCGGCACTCTAACCGCCGTGGCTGTTATTTTAAGGTCACTCTTGCCAAGAATTTTGCGGCTTTCAAAAATGAGTTTGTCTTCCTCACGAGAATAACCGTTTTCAAGAAAGACATCTATGTGCGGAATAAGGTTGTTTTTTATAGGATAGGCAAAATGATTTTGCGTGTCGTTTAATAAATCCTCAATTCCCTCTTTGCCTGCACCGGAGACCGCTTGATAGGTGGACACAACAACCCTCTTCAATCCAAATTTTTCATCAAGAGGCTTTAAAACGGTGACGAGTTGAATTGTTGAACAGTTGGGATTTGCAAAAATTGTGTCCGTTTTTTTAAGCACTTCTCTGTTGACCTGAGGCACAACCAGCGCAACATCTTCCCTCCGCCTGAACGCATTGGAGTTGTCAATGACCTTTATGCCCTGGCAGGCAAAATATGGGATAAGTTGTCTGGATAACTCACTTTCAACTGCAAAAAAGGCATAGTCAAGATTGTAAGAGCCGAGTGTTTCAACTTCAAGTTTTTCAACTGTGACACTTTTATTAAACATTTCAATTTTTTTGCCAACACTGTGGCTGCCAAACAGGAAATAATTTGCCTCAATCTTCCTCTCTTCCAACACTTCAATTATTTTTCTGCCGACAAGCCCTGTCGCGCCAACTATTGCTATATTCATTTTCACCTCTTTTTTATTTATTGTGAAAAATAAAAAAATGTGAAAAATAGTGTCAATTATTTTTGTTTAAAGCAAAAATAAAGGTGCAAATTTGTTTGAAATGTGCTACAATCTTTGAGGAGATAAAAAAATGACAAAAAGAAAAGAAATGCAAATGAAACTTTTGCAAAATTATTTTTCAATTGAAGAAAACACCGCAACTTTAAAACTTGTTTATGGAACTTTTGCTGAACTAATCAACCCTAACTTTGGAGATGATAAAGTCGAAAAACTTAATGACACACTTTTTTCAGATATTGAAAGTGCTGTCAATTTACTGCCAAGAAAATTTAAGTTAAATTTGCAAATTGTCATCAAAGATTTTGGTGATTACACAAAAGAGGAGTGCGAAAAAATCATCCGCAACAACCTTTATCTCTTCGCTTATAAAGCAATCAAACGAAACAGCCGAAAACGCATAAGCGGTTTTTCTTTGATAGGTATTGGTGCAGCAATTTTGCTTGTGAGTTACTTTTTGAGAAATTATGATTTATGGTTTGATTTAATCAACATCAGCGGCACACTTTTCGTTTGGGAAGGCGTGGATATTGCATTTATTGAAAGGAATATGGAAAACATTGCAACAAAAAAACTTGCAAAATCAATCAAAAATATCACCGTTCAAGGCGAATAATGAATTAAAAAAGATGCGTAAACGCATCTTTTTCTTTATCTTTCAATTTCTGATTCAAAATACTGCTCTTGGAACTCAGTTAGCGCGCGGATTTGCTCGTCAGAATAATTCCTGCCATCTGCCATAACAACAAGTTTGTCATCGTCATCGTTCGTTCGGTGAATTATTGCAACAACCTTGCCCTCAAATTCGTCAAGCGGCTCATGTTCACCAAGCACATAAGCGTCAAGTTCCTCACCATCTCCCGACACAGTTCCTGGGACATAACCATAGTTGACGGGATAAACAAATCCGTGCTTTGGATGTTTGCTGCCAAGCGGTCTGTCCATCACCACCTTTACAGTTTTACCAAGATATTCTTCGTTCATTTTTTTCTCCTTATTTTGTAATTGCATACATTTTTGCATCATATAAACTTCCGTCACGGCGGCAGTCATATTTTTTCAATGTGCCTTCATATTCCATGCCAATTTTTTCCATAACTCTTTGGCTTGCAATGTTTTCAACATTTGCAAAGGCCTCTATTCTTTCAAAGCCGACCTCTTGCAATGTTTTGACAACAGCTTTGGCGGCTTCGGTCGCGAAACCTTTTCCGCGAACATCTGAGGACATATACCAAACCAAATCTGCCATTCTGCGGTCATCATCTTGCCTGTAAACACAAATTCTGCCAACAAGTTTGTTTGTCGCTTTTTCTATAATTCCCCAATCATAAAACTTCTTGCTTTTGTAACTTTCTGCCAGTTTTCCAGTGATATAGTCAACCGCCATCTTGCAAGTGTAATTTGCAGGTATGCCGGCAAGATAATCTTGCACATCCTTGTCATTGAGAAGGTCGCAAAGAGGTTGTGCATCTTTGAGTGCAACTTTCCTTAATATCAACCTTTCAGTTTCAATTCGCTTTGTTCCAAGGTGTTTCATTTGTCCTCCTGCTTTTATAATATCAAATTTTTTTCTATTTCTGCAACAATTTCATCATTATTAAACTTTTTGACGGGAAATGTTTTTTCATTTTTACTCCTTTATTGCAAATTCTTCAAGATTTGGAAGAGCGACATCACCTGTGGCTGACTCGACCAAAATCTTTTGTTTAAGATTGATTGTGTTAACATTTTCGCCTGTTATGACCAAAGTGTTATTTTCGGCTATGGAGGAATATTTAACTCTCGCGTGACCCAAATAAACATCTTCAATTTCAAATTTTATGGTTGTCAAAACTGTGCTTACGCCTGCCGTTTGTTTAACATTTTGCGTTCCGCTTGTTCGCAAAGTGATTTCTTTTCCATTTGTCTCTTTTTCAATTTTGTTATATTCCTTCGTCTGTTCAATATCAACGCCATCTTGACTTGTTTCAATCTCTTGCCCGAACATGACAGCTTGTGTCACATACTGCATATATGTAACTTTTCTTGCAAAGTCAGAAGGGTTGTCAAAGTCTGGCTGCATGTTTGGGTCATATTCAAAACAGTCTTTTTCGCCATTTTCATCAACATAAATCACATTGTCAAAAAAGTAAATGGCCGTGTCGGGTCTGCTTGCAATTTTCATTTTCATTTTTAAAGCGTCGCCCTCTTTGACGCAGCGTGCTTCAATAATTTTTTCGCCGCTATCAGAAAAACTTGCAAACGAATAATTTGTGAAAAATTTATCTGATGAAGATATGATTTGATTATATTCTTCTTCGCTTATGTTTACTGTCTTGACACTATTGCAGCCTGTTAATGTAAAAACGCACAACAGGGCAATCAAGCATGTTGAAAATGTTGCAAGAAAAAACTTTTTCATTTTCACCTCTTTTTATAAATTATAGCAAAAAGTCATCAAATCTCAAACTTTTTTAGGGTTTTATCTTCTCCCATGGGAATTCTGGCCTGCCAAAATGTCCGTAGCACGCCGTCTGCTTGTAAATTGGTTTTAACAGGTCAAGTTCGCGTATGATGTCATTTGGTCTGAAACTGAAATTGTTTGAAACATATTTTTCTATCTCGCGCATAGGTTTGTGATTTGTGCCAAAACACTCTATGTAAATCGACACGGGATTGGAAAGACCTATCGCATAGGCAACCTGAATTTCGCACTCGTCAGCAAAGCCGTGAGCAACAACATTTTTTGCAACATAGCGCGCATAATAAGCGCCCGACCTGTCAACTTTGGTTGCATTTTTGCTTGAAAAACAGCCGCCGCCAACCCTTCCAACGCCACCATAGGTGTCAACAACAATTTTTCTACCCACACAACCGCTGTCACCAAAACTTCCCCAAATTGTGAATTTGCCGCTCGGATTGATGATGATTTTTGTATTTTTACTTACAAAATGCGAATATTTTTTAAGCACCGGCGATATAACCTCTTTCATAATTGTGCTTTTGATATCCTCTTGCGAAAGTTTTTCCGAGTGCGACACACTCATCAAGATTGTTGCAAGTTTTTGCGGTTTTTTGCCATCATATATCACTGACACTTGGCTTTTTGCATCTGCGAAATAGTCCGAAGTTCCCCTTCTAAATTCATCATACTTTTTGACAAGTTTGTGGGCAAGCATGATTGGAAGTGGCATAAATTCCTCTGTTTCTGCCGTTGCATAGCCATAGACCATGCCTTGGTCATTTGCACATAACTCTTCCTTTACCACCGCTTGATTGATGTCGGGACTTTGCTCGCTTATCTCACTCACAATTTTAAACTCATTTTCGTAGCCAATATCTTTCAGCACGCCGCGCGCTATGGCCGCATAGTCAATCTTCGCCTTTGTTGTCGCCTCTCCATAGATAAATAATTTGTCATTTTTGATGGCGCACTCCACCGCCATTTGGCTTAAAGGGTCTTGTCTGAGTGCCTCGTCTAAAAAAGCGTCTGCAATTGTGTCGCAGGTTTTGTCGGGGTGACCAATATTGACTGATTCACTTGTCACAATTCTTTTCATTTTCTTCTCCTTTTCCCCATAAAAAGTTTAAGAAAAAACCCATCGAAATTGATGGGTTAATTTTCATATTCAATTTACCCATCGCATCAGCCATTAGCACCTTGCCATTTTGCAGGTTGCTGTGTGGTCACTGGGGCTGTCCCTCGCACACTCTTTATGGATAAAATCATTATAACATACTTTTAGCATTTGTCAAAGGTTTTTTGAAACATTGTCACAAAAAGCGTTTTTTTGGCGTGGCAGGAAATAAAAAACGAGGCTTTAAGTTACTTAGATGGGCGCCTATTTGATGTGATAAGTGATTTCGAAGAAAAAGTCCCTTGCCTAAATTGAGCAAGGGGCTTTTTTATTTTATAAAGTGTTTGATGTAATCTGGCTTGTCATAATCCAAAATGTCCAACGCTTTTGCAGTGTCAGTTGTTGAACCAGTTGAAATATAATTATGCTTGCCGTCTTCATCATATATGACAAGTTCGTTGCCTTCTGGAATCAAGCAGTGATGCAGTCCTCCAACGCCGGATATCATCTCTTGATATGCGCCAATTGAGAAAATTGCAACATAAAGGCTCTGTCCATCTTTGATTTGTGGCAAGAAGAGTTTGATGTTCTTTTCATTCAAGAAGTATCTGTCATCTGGATCGCAAGTTTCTCCGCCCAAACAAACAGGGATACACTTGTTTTCATACAGGTTGACCGGCAAAATTGTGAAATCTTGCTGGATTCCCCATACATCTGGCGTCATGTTCATCAAACTGCCATTGATAATATACCACGCTTTGCCGCCAGTTTTTTTAACGAAGTCAATCTTGTAAATGTAAAAACTGTGGTCAGCAGCTGTAAACCTTCCATGTTCGCCAACTAAGATTGGATGCTTTGTTTTGTTGTTGTCACACATAAGTTTGGCTGTTTTGATAATTTTCTCCACAAGTTGTTCATAGTCAAACTGATATGTCAAAGAATATTTTACTGGCACACCTCCGCCAAAGTCAAAATATTCAAAACTTGGATACATTTTCTTTAAGTCGCAATAAACTTGCATGATGTTTGCAAAGCCGTTGATATAATTGTCAATATTGTTTATCGTTCCTCCAAAGTGGAAATGCAATAATTTAAGATGCATATGCTTGTTTTTGGAGATTTGCTCTGCAATTTTGAACAAACATTCCTTATCAAAGCCGAAACGATTGTCAAACTCTTCCGCATGGCTGAAATCATTTTTGATTATTCTTGCTTCAAAATCACTGTTATATCTAACCCCAACATCAATGTCATAATCTTTTAGCTGCTCCAAAAGTTTGAGTTCCCTTTCATTTTCAATGACAGGAATGACATGGATATTCAATTTTAACAGTTCCCTGATGTGTGTCAAATAACGCTCATTTTTAAAGCCGTTGCATATGACCGTAAAGCCTGGCTTGATTATCTTTTTCTTGGCAAGGAACAAAATTATGCCAATGTCATAAGATGAAGATGTTTCCAAAATATCGGCCGCTTGCAAAGCAGACAGGACAACTTCACTGTAATAATTTGCTTTGGTCGCATAGGCATACTTGTAACAGTTTTTATAACCAAACTCTTTAATCTTTTTTGCAAAAAGGTCCTTTAAAAAATTGACCTTGATTGGAATCATAGGCGTGTAAGCAACTTCGAGCGGTGCTTTATTTTTCTTGACCATTTCAAGTAAATTCATATCGTTATAATAAAGCACATTGTTTTTGATTGACAAATATTCATGTCCATCTAGCAGAGATTGGTCAAATGGAATTTGAGCGTCTTCGTCCTTGTAAATGTCATACAATTTTGAAACATTTGAGCACCTGTTAAACATAGACGGAGAAAAGAGTTTGGCAAACTTCACATCGTTTTCCAACACTTTGCAAGGCTGCATTCCAAGTGAATGCAAATATTTGTCTCCGTGTTCAGTTACCTTTTCGCCGAACACATAATTGATGGACACGCCTTTTTTCTTAATGTCGCAAATCCAATCGACAAACGCCTCGTTTAAAATTTTGAACGCGCTCTTGTCTTTAAACCTTTTGTCAGCCACATCTGAAAGCCTTTTGTCTCTATATTTTTCCGCAACAACAGTGCTAAAAATGTAAATGTCCGCAGTCACGCCTTTGTTTGGCTTCACAAAGCAACTTTTTTTGATTGCTTCCTTGTAAGTTTTATTTGAGCAGATGTATTCACTTGCAAACCTATGATTGAACAAATATGGTGTGATATAACCAAGCAGTTCATTATTTTCACAATCATACAAAACAATTGTTGACCTGTCGCTCCATTCAAACCAATCCAGAGCTGTCTGTTGTGTCAGTTGATCCTTCTTTTCAAAAACTTTATTGTCAAGACGCCATGTTTGCAAATAAATTTGCTTTGTCAATTTTTTACCTGTTAAGATTTCAAGTTTCATAATAACACCCTTCCTTTTACACATCAAGCATATCAAATATACAAATTTTTTGCAATAAAATTTGCTTTTGAAATAAAAAAAACTATTTTAGCGAATAGTCCTTTTTTGTTTATCCTTAATATAAAACTTTGTCCTTAATTTTCATATATCTTTGAAATAATTTCAAGCACTCGTCATGGTCAATTTGAATTAACCTTTCCTTCATCTTCTTGGTTGAAATGGAAAGATTTTTATAAAAAATTTCATCTCTAAATCCAATCATATCATTTTCAGCAATTGTGCAGCCAAAATATATGTTGTTTATATTCGCCCAAAGGCAAGCACCTAGGCACATAGGACATGGTTCACCAGTTGTATAAATATCTGCCCCAGACAAATCAAAAGAGGATATGCCTTTGCAAGCATCTCTGATTGCAGATATTTCGCCATGGCATGTTGGGTCATTATTCACAACCACTTGGTTGTGTCCAACGCCAATAACTTTTCCGTCTTTAACAATCACCGCTCCAAAAGGCCCGCCATGACCTAATTTAATTCCTTTTTCAGCCTCTTTAATTGCCATTTTCATAAATTTATTCATAACTTTACCTTCTTTTAAATTTATTAAAGTTGCGACAGAAATAATGTTTTTAGTTTGCCGCCACCAAAAAGTCAAGTTTTGCTGCCGAATATAAGCAGACGCCACGAAATTGTTTCAACATAATTTTTATTTTTTAAATCTCTCGTCTCCCCACCAGTAAGGTGTTAACCCTTTGAGTTTGATTGTCTCGCGAGACTCCCAATCCATCAAAATGTCGCAATCTTTGTTTTTGTCAGACAACTGCATCAAAAACTCTCGGCAAGCGCCACAAGGTGACCAGTTGTTTAATTCTTTTTTTGGCAACTGCTTGCCATACGCCAAAATTCTTTTGACCACAACGGTGTCAGACTCAGTGACCATTTTTAAAAGTGCAACCCTTTCGGCACAAACACAGACAACGCCACTGGCAGTTTCAATATTTACCCCCGTCCAAATCTTGCCGCTAACATCTTCAACTGCAGCAACCACATTGTTTCCAGTCACAAATGGAGACCAATCTTTTTGTTGCCCAATTTTTTTATAACGCTTATCTATTTCATTTTTCATCTTTTGCCATGCGTCCATAACTTTCTCCTTTCAATAAATTATTTGGCTGTATGCCCCAAAAAATCGACTTTTGATTTTTTATTTTGATATTGCGATTATAATACATTTTGATTAAAAATCAAAATAAATCAAAAATATCTTGCGATGCGAAAACTAAATCAAATTTTGATTTTTGATTTTCGTGAAGTTTTTGATTTTTTCCGCTAAAAATCAAAATTTCGCACTTGTGAAAAAAGACTTTTTTTGCCATATCCGCCAAAAGGCCAAAAATGGCAAAAATAAAAAACGCTATATTCCTTTATTTTTTGTCATTATAGCGATTTTTTAAGAGCCGTCTTGAAAAAAGACAATTTACTTACTTTATATGGCTGCAACCGCCAAAAAGTCGACTTTTAAATTTATCAATATTCTTTATCCAAAGTTCTGCATGGCAAGAATTGCAGACAATATTTCGATTTTTACAATAAGGGCAATATCCATTCTTTTTATAAAAATCATCTCCTAAATCTTTATAGAGTGTAAACCCTAATTTTTGCAAAATGAATTTTGAATTAACATACTCTCCATCTCCCCACGCCTCATAAATTATTAAATCTTTTACATTCCGTATAACACGGCTTAATAAAGCTGACCCTATGCCTTTTCTTTGATAATCTTTATCTACTACGAAATATAACATCTCGCGATAAGGAATATCAAATTTTATATTGTATTCGTGCGGGAATTTTGTCATTACTTGACTGATGCCGCATATGCCTACCACTTTTTCATTATATAAGGCGATATAATAATTTTTTATGTTTTCTTTTATGTGTGCATAATTGAAAGACTGAATTTCTTTGTCTGAACAAGCCTTAATTTTGTGCACTTTATCAAAATCGCAAGTTCCAAGTTCGGTCGTAATCAGTCTCGCCATTTGTTCCGCAAATTCTGCCTTCGCTTTTTTATACACAATACTTTCCATGGAATTATAATAACATAATTATTTTTTTATGTAAAACAAAAACTCCCAATTTTAGGGAGTTTTTGCATGTCTAGTCCAATAAAAAGCGTTCATTCCTTGCACATAGATCATATGGGAGTTACCGCCAAAAAGTCGACTTTTGATTTTTGTCGTTTGATTTTGCGACAGCCATTTTTTTGATTAAAAATCAAAAATAATCAAAAATAATCAAATTTTGATTTTGCGATAACAGTTTGATTTTGCGAAAATCAAATATTTAAAAAATACATAGGAATAGAACTATATGAGGAAGCATTTGTTGCATGTAGCAATCCCATCAATTTTATAGCATCTTTATTTTTAGTTTCTATATGCACAACATAAGGAAATTGAGGAGTCGTTCCTCTAGAGACTGATTCAAAAAGCGCATTATGGGTCTCCCCATTACTCAAATTTAAATTTTTTTGTTCGCCTGTCATCCTTACACTATCAGAAATTGAAGTGATTTTAATATTGTCAATATCATTGTCAATCAAAATACAATATCTTGAAATCGGCTCTAAGTAAAATTCAGCCCTGAACTCAATTTGATAACTCGATTCGGATTCTTTTATTACATAGCCTTGAATATTTTCAAACTTTTGAATCAATGGTTTATATGTATTTGTCCCATTTATAACATCTATCATTTGTCGAATAGCAACCTCAATCCCATTGTTATACAAATCAATATATAGTGATTGCAGCAATATGGCTGGAACAACACAATCATCTAACTTTACAGGAATAAATTTTATAGTACCTTTGGCTGACTTATATAAAGCATTTTGCCATTCTAGCGTTACCATTTTACTTTTTAAACTATTATTAGAAACAAAGAAAAAGAAAAAACTACAAGCCTCTAATCCTTGATTCATTTTTTCAATTATACCATCACCCGGCTGAATTGACCAACTATCATAAAATACATTTTCGTTGCCAAATACATTAGCTAAATTATTAGCTATCTTATCGACTAATGGCTTGTCTAAATAAGTATGACTTAAAAATATCATTAAAATTTTCTCCCTTGAAATCAAATTTTTCAACAAAAATTCTTTTTTGACATAATCTTAAATTCATCATCAGTTAATTTAATAAAATCATATGTTTCTAAATAATCCGCGCTTGAATTTAAAAATTTATCGTTGGTTAAAATATTATATAATACAAATCTCATTTTCAATTGATCAATTTTTTTGAAGGTATTATAGTCTGTCAATCCATCTTCGTTAGAATAGATATGAATTTTATTTCTCAATTTTCTAAAATAACTAAGAATTTTAAACATACCAGGCGATAAGTTTATTAAACCATTACTTTCAACCTTTTTTATGATTGAATCAAGATTCATTGATTCATCGATTTTGTCTATCTTTTTATACATTTCACTTTGCATCTTTAATTTTTCATCGCCTACTTTAAATTCTTTAGAATTTTGCATTGGATTTTTTCCTACAAGTTTCCATTCTGTTTGATTTCATAAGCCCTCTGATCTTAGTAAGTTGGCAAATAATGCCTCTATTATTGACATCGCATAAATGATATAATTTTTGTATATCATCATAGGTATTACTTCACTATAAAAATTCAATTCATTGATTTGTTTTTGCAAATATTCCAAGTATTGCATATTATATCCGAAGTTGTTATAAATTAGCCATCCATGTTCCACACTTGTATTAATCTTTAAGGCGTTTCTAAAAGATTGAACACTCTTAGGATTCCATCTTTTGCAATCGTTTTCTTTTAATAACGAATAAAAACTTGCATCATTATGTATTGTAGTCATTTTTTCTCCTTTCACGAATTTATAGCACAAACTATAAAATTTTCAATTTCACTGCAACTTTTTCTGCACCCTTTCAAAATCTTCTCTTGAAATGATGGCTGGGTGACCATTTTCAACATAATAACTTTTTACTAAGCCGTCATTCTTTTTGACTGTGTTGTTTATCACGTCTGTTGTTGTGTACTTGCCTAAATGGGCATCTCCAACATATTTTTCGTTTTGCAAAATTTGTTTTACTTTGTTTGGATACCATTTTATGTTCCCTGCACCAGTAAGCACGCCATCCTTTTCCAATCCTTTTGCAATTTGATAAAAATTCTTGCCACTTAAAAACTCTTCGAATATTCTTCTAACTGTATTTGCTTGTTCTTCTACAATTTCCAAACTTCCATTTTCACTCTTGCGATATCCTAAAAGATTTGTGGCATTAAAAGTATAGTGGCCTTCCGCTTGGCGCTTTTGCAATCCCCAGCGGATATTTTTGGACTTTTGCAAACTTTCTTCTTCATTAATCGCTGCCTGGATTTCAAATGCCATGGCAGCAGCTTCATCATATGTCATCTTCTCTGAATCAAACATAACCTTAACCCCCTTTTTGTTTAATAATCTCACTATTGTCATAAAGTCCACAGCGTTTCTAGAAAACCTTGACATTGATTTTGTCAAAACTATATCTATCTTTCCTTGCAAACAGTCATAGATAAGCCGCTGAAACTCTTTTCTTCGTTTAATATTAATCCCTGACTTTACATCAGCATAAATTCCAACTAACCGCCAATTGCAGTGATGAGATACAACTTCTTTTAACCCTTTAATTTGCCACTCAATGCTACTGCTTAAATCCTTATTTCCCTTACTAATTCTACAATAAATCGCCACTCTTTGCCAAACAAAATTTTGACGGTTTTTGTCGAACTCACTTTTTCTTGGTATAAATCTTATATCTTTCATAATTCACATAAGAAAAGCGACTCATTTTGGAGTCGCAATTCCAGGTTGAGTATAAACCTAAGCATGGGCGTCACCGCCAAAAAGTCGACTTTTGATTTCCGCAAAATTATTTTGCGATAACTCATTTTTTGATTAAAAATCAAAATAAATCAAAAATAATCAAAATTAAATCAAATTTAGATTTCGCGACCGCACTTTTGATTTTGCGAAATCAAACTGTTAAATTTGTGATAATTTTATGTATTATATTTCGACTATGTTGATAAACTTTACGTACTTCTTCGGACCTGCCAAT
>CANPWN010000007.1 GCA_947584415.1 uncultured Clostridia bacterium
ACCGCGAAACAAAAGACATCTATATTGTCGCAGATGTGCTGGGTCATAAAGATGTCAACACCACCAAGCGCCATTACGCTGCAATCAGCGAAGATATGCGAAAGGATGTTGCAAACAAAGTTAAAATTGGAGAGTAACCGCGGGGACAACTAGAATTTTTGATGTATTCGGGGCCCCAAAAAATGCTTGACATTTTTTGGGAGAGGAGCAGCCAAGTGAGGCCGTAAGCGATTGCGTTAGCAATCCGTCAACCGAATGCAGGCTGCGACGATGTTTTCCCCGCGTAACCCCTTTTCACACCACTGCAAGGCTTGATACCTGCGCCTTGCGACGTGGTATAAGTGTTCGCCTCATTTTCTCGCCGGGCAAAGCCCTTCCCCTCGAAAAAGAGTCTCCAAATTATAAATATCGCGGGGCAATTTGAAATTTTCTTCACAAAGATAAGACCCAAAATTAAAAACCTCTGCCGATTGGCAGAGGTTTTATATTGCGCTTGATGTTGCTTTAAAATTTTTGTTTGTTAAATATGTTTCAACAGAAGTGGTTGTGACATTGCTGCTAGCCCACAAAAACCATTGGAGTATTGGCAGCCCTCCATTTATAGCGTCACCACATATCCATTCAGACCCTGTAAAACCAGTGTAATATGTGCTTGATCCCGAAGTTTTGATATATACCCCTGATATTTTTCTTGCAGCACCTGAACCAATGCATGTCCCAGTGATGGTTTCTCCAACTCTAATAAAATCACCAATAAAATAGGAATCAAAAATATCCAAAGTGCCTGAGTTTATAGCAACAAAAGCTGCTTGTGTGATATAGAAATCAATACCTTCCGGATGTTTTGTGCAGTCTATTGCGCAAGCACGGACAGTTAATGTTGAATTTGGTGCGACTTCACTTATTAGACCTGAAGCAACCTCAGCCTTTGTGCTTCCGCTTCTGTATATATTACTTAGCGTCACCACACCCACGCTTCTTCCAAACAACGAAGCATATGTTCTGTCTGAAATATTGAAATCAAAGAACATGATATCATGAATTGTGGCGTCTGTTATTTCATCAATAAAATAAGTTCCGGCGCTTTCCCCTTCTAGTTCAAGATTATACAAAATATAGCCTTGCCCATCAAACGTTCCGGTGAAGGTTTTAATTGTGTGAAGAACTTGGCCAGTGCAATCAATGTTGTTGTCTAAGAAGATTTTGTCGGTTGAATTGAAAAGGCCATTGGCATTGGTGAAGTCCGACATAGCTTTTAATCCTGTGAAGTCTGTGATGTGATATGTTTCATCCGAAGCCTTGTAAATACCGGAAGAGGATGAAACAAAATTGTCAAATGTTATAATTGAACAAGTGTCATATTTTAAAGTTATGCACGGGCGAATGCCAATGTAATCAACATCATATGAAAAAGCCACTTGGAAATCTCCGCTCGCTTCAATAATATATGGCAAATCAAACTCTTCATAAGTTGAATTAAGATAATATTCACTATGTTTATTTTTATACACCATAAGACGATTGGCTATAGCAAAATCTGACCCCTTCGACATTCTCACAGAATCATCAGTATATTTTGCAAACACACCTGAAGTCATGTCTTCATAAGTTGGAACATGAGCTTCTGTGACTTGGTCTGGATTAGCAGCAGTTAAATATTTTAAAAATGTTGATATCCAAGTTAATTGACAATTAGATGCTAAAATTAAGTCAGAAATAACCTTCGCTTCATTTGGCGGCACAGAAGTGTCCATCAAATACCATTTGATTGGTTCAACTCTAAACCATGTTTTTTGACCTGTGACCGCAGCTGCGCCATTACTATAAATTGAATCACTATCTACAGCATCTGCATTTCCTGAAACATATTTCTCCCCTTTAGAATTACTATATTCTGTCCAAATGTTATCACCAAATGTATATACTTTGCCAGTGGCTGCCATGGCAGCCGTGCTTATTCCTGAAGCATATGTCTGCGGATATTCCCCAAAATACGTATAATGCAACTCATGTCCATTAACTTTTTCTGAATACCATGTAACTGATGTCTGCTCTGGTTCTGTTATTGTGACTTTGTAATTAAGTGTCAAACATGGACGAATAGATATAGAAGAAGCAGTATCATCCACATATCCTACTTCGATAGGTCCCATAAAGCAACACCCATATAGTGTCGCTCCTGTCCCACTTATCTCTATTTCTTTTGTTATAAGCGAACGCGACATACAATTGGTTACTCCATTTCTATAGTCCGAAATACAATTTAGAAGCATTCCATGATTCGAAAGTGTAAAATCACTTGGTGAAGCCATCATTGAAGATTGTTGGGTTATATCATCATCACTAACATCAGCACTACCTTTATCTACTCCAGTTGCCCTATGTGAACGTAGATAATAAAGTCCAGAAGGGTCTGCATTTACACTATATTTATTGCGTTCATCATATGATAAAAGGTAAGCATAGTCAGATGTGTTTGTTCCACTTCCGTCTGATATATTGCTATATGTATTGTTTTTGACTGTTTCATTTTTTATGACACTGTCTTTATATGATGAAAGTCCAGAGTCAGTAAGAAATGTGCCATTTAACCAAGTGCGAACATTGGAGCTACTCCATGAAGCATTTGTTCCAACGTGAGTTTTATTAAACGGAACATTGCTTGCAAGAGCAACATCTGAAATGACTTTTATTTCTTTTGAAGAAGTTAGGCTATTAGGATTTGTCCCATCAATTATCCACCACTTGATTGGTTCAACCTTAAACCATCTTTCTGTTCCATCTGAACCAACCATTGTCCCATCTTTAAATGTGTAATTAGAGTTAAATTTAGTTTGTTTTCCTGAAACATATTTTTGTCCGGAAAGACTATATTCTGTCCATATTGTGCTTCCCACGGTGTAAGTTTTTCCTGTTTTAGACATAGATGCCGTTGAACCAGAATAATATGTCTGAGGATAAGTGCCAAGTTCGGTGTAATAATATGTATTGCCGTTTAAAGTTTCACTTTTCCATGTTATGTTTGATGTGGTTGCCGCCTCACCAACATCTGAGATTGTGGACGGAGCGGAAGCCGTTGAAAAAAGATTTGAAATGTTTGGGAAGCAAAACATGGACAAAACAAAAGCCAAGGCGGATGAAAAAAAGATTTTCAAAAGCCCTGGCTGTTTTTGAAAATGTGGATAATTTTTAGTTAGGCAGTAAGGCTGCCCCCCCCCCCGGTGATATTTTGTTACAAAAAGTTTTTTCATTTTTCATTTTTCCTTTTTGTGGATAAATTACTTATTATTAGTATAATCGAAAGTTATAGAAAAGCAAAATAAAATGATATAAAACTACAAAAAAATGCATGCATTTTGCCAGGGCATCCCAAAAATGCCCACATTTCGGGAAGAGGTTTTTTAATTGTGAAAACAATCGTTGCCAAGTGAGATTGACAATAAAAAGAAAAAGGGCAGTCTGATGATTGTCCTTTTCCTTTTATTGTGAAGCATATCTCCTTCACAACTTTAATATGTGCGTTATTTAAAGTTTTATGCAAAATATTTTTTAAGTCATCCAATCACTATAAACCCCGTATCCTTTGCTTGGGTCAGACATGAAAACATGGGTCACTGCGCCAACAAGTTTGCCGTTTTGGATGATTGGGCTGCCGCTCATCCCTTGCACAATGCCGCCTGTCAATTCCTTTAGGCGCTTGTCTTTGACACGGAACACAATACTTTTGTCGTCCGCCTTGGCTTGATATGAGGCCTTTATGATTTCAATTTCATACTCCTCTCTTATTCCGCTGACGCTTGAAACAATATAGGCTTTGCCCGGCGTTACCGACAACCTGCCGCCAAGTTTAATTGTCAAATTTGGGTCAATAAGCCCTTCCATGTCCGTAAGCGTTCCAAACACGCCAAACTGCGTGCTTTTTTCAATTTGACCCTTTGGCGTGTCGCTCGTTAAAAAAGTGCATCTTAGTTGCCCTGGGCTATTGCGCTCGCTTTTCTCTACGCCCAAAAGTTGACAATCAAAAACTTTGCCTTCGTCTGCCTCAACATTATTTTCGCCATCGGTTATTGCGTGGCCAAGCGCCGCAAAATAGCCGTTATCTTTGCGGGCATATGTCAAAGTCCCCACGCCATTGACTTCATCTCGCACCCAAAGTCCAAGTTTATATTTTTGAGTGGATGCGTCTTTTTCACCTTTTATTATCGCCTTATGCGGCTTGTTTGCCCTTAGATATGTCACCTCAAACTCGCCGTTATCACTCTCCTCAACAATTTGCTGCAAGTTTTCAAGAGAGTTAACCTTTATTCCGTTAACTTCGGTAAGCATGTCACCTTCGCGAAATTCAACATCCTTTTGCGTCCACTTTAAACCATCCTCAGTTTCAACCATCTTTTCGCTCATCACAATTGCGCCTTTAGACGAAAGCGAAATGCCAATTGGCACGCCACCGAGATAAACCTGCTCTTCGTTCGAGCAAGTGACACGCATTTTTCTGATGGGAATAAGGCCAAAGAGTTTGAACTCTATTGTTCCCTCGCCCTTTTCACCCACCGAAACCTGTTCGGTGGTGTTCATCTTCGCTGTTACAAAACTGCCAAAAACATGTTTTTGATTGGCAGATTCAATTTCATCATAGGTTGCAAGAAACCCCTCAGGCAAAGAAAAAATTTGCTTAAAACCAATATTTCCCACAAAAAGCACTGCCACAAGCAGCGAAATTGTCAAAAGATAAAGCACCTTTTTTTTCATTTTGCCTCCAAAGATTAGTTTCTTTGCTTTTGGCAAAATTATTCTAAAAAAAGCACCTTATGGGTGCTTTCTATCATAAAGTTCTTTGGCGTTTTTAAGCATGGTTTCAGAGATGTTATTTCCACCAATGATATGCGCAATTTCTTTGATAATGTCGCCACCTTTAACCTCTTTAATTTCACTGAACGTGGCGTTTTCTCTGGTTGTTTTTTCAACTTTATAAAACATATCTCCAGCCGCGGCAACCTGAGGAAGATGTGTGATTGCAAGCACTTGGTCAAAACGCGAGATGTTTTTAAGTTTTTCCGCCATCATGTTGCCAACCTCACCGCTTATGCCAGCGTCTATTTCATCAAAAAGCAGGGTTTTTTCGTCATTTTCACGAGCAAACATGTTTTTCATGGCAAGCATAATTCTGCTGCTTTCACCACCTGACGCAGTTTTGGACAAATCTTTTAAAGCCTCGCCTTTATTGGCAGAAAAAATGAGTTTGACATCATCAAAGCCATCAAAAGAAACTTCTTTTTTCTTAAATTCGACCTCAAAGCGCGCGTTTTTCATGCCTAGGTCTAAAACCTGTCTTTCAAGACCCTCAGATATAACTTTGGCAGCCTTTTCGCGTTTGTCATGAATCTTTTGGCAGACATCTTCCGCCTTTTTCTCCAGCGAAAGAAGTTCTCCGTTAAACCTTTGAAGCATGTTTTCGCTGTCAGCAAGAAAATCAACTTCCTCTTTATATGTCTTAAGCGTATTTAAGACTTCTTCAATGCTGCCACCAAATTTGCGTTTTAACTCGCGAATTTTATCCCGCCTTTCAGACAGCCTTTCAAGTTCTATTGGGTCTGCATCAGCATCAGCAAGAACATCCTTAACCGAACTTAAAATATCCTCCATCTCAAGTCTGGCGCTTGTCAAACGCTCATGAAGTTCGCTGACAGCGTCTATGTCGCTCAGTCTTGAAAGTTGTCTTTCGCCAGCGAGCATATTTGAAAGCACCCCGCCATTTCCATCAGTTAGCCTTACAAATTCGCCAAGTTCGTTTGTAATTCTTTCGCTTGCCTCCAAAATTTTGAGCCTTTCTTCAATTTCCTCTTCTTCGCCCTGTTTTAAGTCCGCCTTTTCTATTTCTGAAATTTGAAATTCAAGATAGTCGCGGCGGCTTTGCCTTTCTCTTTCGCTGCCACCAACGGAACTAATCTTTGACTTAATTTGTTTTATCTCATCCAAAATTTCCTTTAAATCAATCTTTTCTTGGGATATGTCACAGAACTTGTCTAGATATGAAAGATGATTTTTACTTTTAAGAATTTCCATGTTTTCATGCTGCATAAAACTGTCAACAAGCCCTTCCGCCAAACGCTTGATTGTGGTCTGCGGACACATAACCCCATTGACACGCGAAGTTGAACGCCCGTCTGATTGAAGAGTGCGAGAAATGATAAGGCTTTCATCATCAGCCTCAATTTCATTTAAAATTTCATGCACTAAATTTGAAACCGGCTCAAATTCAGCGTCAACACGCATGCTTTGTTCGCCACTTCTTATGAGCATCTTGTCAGTTTTCAAAGATAAAACAAATTCAAGAGCATTAAAAACAAGGCTCTTACCTGCACCAGTTTCACCCAAAATTATATTTAAGCCTTTTGAAAATTCAATGTCTTGACTTTTGATTAAAGCCAAATTTTTTATAGATAAAGATTTGAGCATCTTTCACCTTAACTTAACATGTCATTTAATGAATTAACCGCCTCTGAAGCAATGACAGCGGTTGGGAAAATCAACATAAGTGTGTCGTCACCATTGACAGCGCCAGCAAGTTCAGTGATGTTAAGTTTGTCAATAAAACTTGCAAGACCTGATGCCATGCCTTTTAGCGTTTTGACAACGACCAAATTTAAAACAGCCTTAACAGAAATAACCGCCTCACGGAAGATGGATATGTATTTATTAGAAATCTGCTGCTCGTCTGAACCGACAATGGCATACTTATACTTTCCAGAAGATGTTAAGATTTTGGTAAGACCAAGTTCTTTTATATCCCTGGAAATGGTTGCCTGTGTGATTTCAAAATTGGCATTTTTAAGTTCTCTTGCAAGTTCATCTTGGGTTTCAATCTCTTTGGTTGAAATAAGTTCCAAGATTTTTGATTGTCTCGCACTCCTTGCCATCTCTCCTCCGTGAAACGCTATATCCCTTTATTTTAAAGGGGAATAGGCGTTTGTGCATAATTATAAATTTATATTTATAACTGCATTTTTGATTATTATACAACATGATTTATAATTATGCAAGTGATTTTTGCATATTTATTCACACAATTTTTATAACAATTTGATTTTATGCAAAAATATAAATTTGAAATTTATAAATATAAACGCTTATGCAAAGCCAAAATTGACTCGCCCGCATCAAAATTTTGGAAGCCTACTCTTTCGCCTCTACCCTAGGCAATAAAAAAACCGCCAAGGTAGGCGGTGGAATTTTATATTGTTCGTTATCTTTTAATTTCAACCACTTCTTCACTGGCAAGTGCCAAGCTTATAAGTGCGTCAAGGTCAAGTTGACGCTCCTCCCTTTCGGCCCTTTCAAGTTTTGGCTTGATGACGGGGTTCTTTGGCAAGAACACTGTGCAGCAGTCCTCATAAGGCAAAATTGATGTTTCAAAAGTGTCAATATGTTTGGCGACAGAAACTATTTCCTCTTTGTCCATGGCAATACATGGTCTGAACACCGGAAGTGTTTTCACAACATTTTCCGTGACTGTCATGCTTTGCATTGTTTGGCTTGCGACTTGTCCAAGGCTTTCACCTGTGACAATTGCGCCAAGACCTTCACGCTTTGCAATTATTTCGGCAATTCGCATCATGATGCGGCGCATGATTGTTATCATAAATTCTGGTGCGCATTTTGAGTGTATTTCTTCTTGAACCTTCGTGAAAGACACAACATGCAATTTCACTTCATTTGTGTATTCACACAACTTTTTTGCCAAGGTTTCAACTTTTTGCTTGGCCTCAAGAGAGGTGTATGGATAACTGTGAAAATGCAGTGCTTCAAGCCTTAACCCTCGTTTCGCCATAAGATAGCCGGCAACGGGGCTGTCAATTCCCCCAGACAATAGAAGTAATGCTCCGCCAGCCGTTCCAAGTGGCAGCCCGCCCTGGCATTTGATGGACTTATCAAAAAGATAGGCTTTTCCATTTTGACGGATATCCACCATAAAAACATGTTCAGGGTTATATAGGTCAACACTTGCATTTTTATTATTGTCCAAAATAATCCCGCCCAGTTCAGCAGCGACTTGCATTGATGTCAATGGAAAACGCTTGTCACCTCTTGTGACATTGACCTTAAAACTGCCATCACATTTTATGGTTGAAAAATGTTTTTCAATTTCGCCCATGTCGGCGTCAACCTCTTCTGCCACGCTCAAAGAGGTCAAGCCAAACACTTTGCAAAGTCTTTCAACCACTTGTTCTTCATCATCAAACCCACCAACGACAAGCCTGCCCTGCGTTTTTGTCAAAGTGAATTTCAGTCCTTCCAAACTTTTTCTTATATTATTATAAAGGGCGTTTTCAAAAATATATCTGTTTTCGCCTTTCAAAAAAAGTTCGCCAACTCTTAGCAGTATTACTTTCATTTTGTCCTCTCATATAACTCTAAATATTTCTCTTTGATTATCTTTGCGGCAGACTCAACTTCTTTGAGCGTGCTTATATCACTGAAACTAACTCTGAGTGCACCTTTGACTTGCTCGCGGCTGTATCCCATAGCCTCCAGAACAGAGTTGCCCGCTTTTTTTGATGAACAAGCACTCCCTCTGCCCACAACAACATCATTTTCTAGCATCCTAACAAGAGTTTCACTGTTAACACCTGCAAACAAAAGGCAAAGGATATATGGGCTGCCATCAGGACAGACAACACTGATGCCTTTTTCGTTTTCAATCTCATGCAAAAATGCGTCATGAAGTTGTTTTACATGCCTAAACGCCTTTTCTGTGTCAATCTCCTCTGCGGCTTTGACCATCGCCATAATTCCGGCAACATTTTCAGTCCCCGACCTTATGCCAAATTCTTGTCCTCCGCCAAAAATAATGTTTTTAAGTTGCGTTTTATTTTTAACATATAACGCGCCAACACCTTTTGGCCCATGAAATTTGTGAGCGGAAATTGACAACAAGTCAATATCAAGCGCATTGACTGAAAAATTTAGTTTTTTAAAAGCCTGCACGCCATCAACATGCAAAACCGCTTGTGGCGACAAACTTTTGACAAGTTGCGAAACCCTTTTTATGTCATTTATTGCGCCCGTCACATTATTGACAAGCATCACGCTGACAAGCCGCGTTTTTTTATTTAAAACTTTTTCAAGAAAAGAGTAATCAATCTCTCCATTTTTAGTCAGCGGAATATAATGGACAACCCTTCCTTTTTTTTCCATAGACTTTGCAACTTCCAAGACGGATGGATGCTCGCCAATGGAGACAACATATTCCCATTTCCCCTCTCTCTCGCTGCCTTTTAAAGAAAGGTTGTTTGACTCAGTTGCACCGCCGGTGAAGATTATCTCTCCGCCTTTAGCACCCAACATTTTTTTTAATTTTTCTCTTGCCTCATCCAATTTTAATCTGACTTTATTTGCCTCCGCATAACTTGCAGAGGGATTATAAAAGCAGGCACTTGCGTATTTCCCATACTCCTTCAGTGCATCTTCACTCATGGGGGTTGTTGAACAATTATCAAGATATATCATCTTAAACTTGCCCCATATCTGAACTTTAAAGCCTTTATCACTCTTGCCATAACATCAGTCACTTCCTGGTCAGTTAAAGTTTTGTTTTCGTCTGAAAGTTTGATGTTATATGCCAAACTTTTAACACCTTCGCCAAGGCTTTGACTTCTGTATATATCAAAAAGTTTAACTTCATAAAAGAGTTTTCCGCAAGCAGATTTTATTGCTGCAATAAGGTCACTGTTTGCAATCTCTTCCTTGACCACAATGGCCAAATCACGCTCAACAATTGGGAATTTTGAAACAGGTTTCACCATGAAATGTTTTTCAAGATATGGCAACAACAAATCAAGATTTATTTCACCATACATTGTCTGTTTTGGAAGGTCATAATTTTTTGCAACAAGAGGATGAATCTGTCCAAAAGTTGCAACGACATTTTCGTTTTCATCAACAACATCTGCCGACCTGCCAGGGTGAAGATAGGTCTGTTTTGAGCGGAGAAGTGAATATTTAACGCCCGTTTGTTCAACCGCATTTAAAACTGCACCCTTAAACTCATAAAAGTCCTTTTCCGTTGACGCGAGTCCAATAAAATTAGTTTCTGTTGGAAGTTCAGTTAAAGGCAGTTGTTTTGGCTGATAAGTTCTGCCCGCCTCAAAGATGCTAAGTTCTTTATTCCCCACGCTTATGTTGTAAGCAATGCTGGTAAGAAGTGAGTGCGCCATTGTTGAACGAAGATGGCTTATTTCTTCACTGATTGGGTTGGCAATTTTAATCATAAATCTGCGGTTGTCAGTTATATTAAGTTTTTCACAGATGTCTGGTGGGCAAAGTGAATAATTAAGCACTTCATAATAGCCGCTCGCAACAAGGCTGTTTTTGATTTTGCGTTCAAGTTTTGTCCTGTCATCAAGTTTTCCCTCTGTCACTACCGAATTTTCAAAAAGTCGGGTTTGAAGTTTATCATAGGCAGAATAGCCGTAAATTCGAATAACCTCCTCTGCCAAATCATACTCGTTTTCGAGGTCCTCCCTCATAAAAGGAACATAAGCCCTTATAACTCCATTTTCAAGTTTGCACTCAAGCCCTAACCCTGTGAGAATTTTTAAAATATCCATTTGCGGAATTTCAAGACCAAGTATGTCCCAAATTTGCTTGCATGAGCATGAAATTTCCCTCTGCTTTGGCTTTGAAGTATACTCGTCAATCACGCCCGAAACAATTGTGCCAAGTTTAAGTTCATAAATAAGGCTCAAAAATCTGTTCATGCCTTGCTCAGCACTCACAAAACAAACACCTTTTTCAAAACGTGCAGAAGAGTCTGTTCTGACACCTACTCTTCTTGAAGTAAGACGAACACTCTTTAAATCAAACACTGCCGCCTCAATAACAGCATCTTTTGTTGACGCAGAAATTGCACTGTCCATGCCACCAATAACGCCTGCAATAACCATAGCCTTGTCGCTGTCCGCAATCACCAAATCATCAGACGAAAGTTCATACGAATTGTGATTTAAAACCTCAAGCCTTTCGCCTTTATTGGCTTGGCGAACAACAATCTTTCCGCCACCAATTTTGCTTTTGTCAAACGCATGCATAGGCTGACCCATTTCAATTAACACATAGTTTGTAAGGTCAACAATAGTGTTTATTGCTTTGATACCCACAGCAAACAGCCTTCGCCTTATAAAATCAGGAGATTTTTCAATTTTAACATCTTTAACAACGGCCGCCATATACCTAAGGCACGCTTCACTTTTTCTTTCAACAGAAAGATAATCCTCAACCTTTTCCGCTGAAGTTTTATAACTCAAATTTGGAACTTTGAAAGGCTTGCCATAGATGGCACAAACCTCTCTTGCAATGCCCACAACACTCATGCAGTCTGGTCTGTTTGGCGTTATGTTAATGTCATAAATAACATCATCAAGTCCAAGCGCTTTGTCAATATCCTCGCCAAGAGTGAAGCTTTCTGGCAAAATCAAAATTCCATCAACAGACGCACCATCAATATAAGAGTCATCAATTCCAAGTTCTTCGCCAGAGCAGAACATACCCTCGCTGTCAACTCCACGAAGTTTGCTTTTTTGAATTTTAATTCCGTTGACAAGGTCTGCTCCCGGCAGTGAAACAGGCACAACAGCGCCTTCAAAAACATTTGTTGCCGCCGTGATAATTTGCGCCCTGCTTTCACCCAAATTGACATCACAAATTTGCAACTTGTCTGCTGAAGGATGTTTTGTTATTTTTTCAATCCTTCCAACCTTAACATCATGAAGATGCGAGTTTTGATAAATAAGTTCTTCAACCTCAAAACCTGCCTCTGTCAACCTGTCAGCGAGTTTTTCAGGCGTGTCATCAATATCAACAAAATCTTTCAGCCATTTGTATGTGACTTTCATTGTTTTTTCTCCTTTTTTGTTATTAAAACATAACATAATAGTTAAATTTATACTCATTTATGTTATTAAAACATAATCACTTCATCTGCTTTAAGAAACGGATGTCGTTTCTGAACATAGAGCGAATATCTCCTATTCCATCTTTGACCATGGCAACCCTGTCAACGCCAAAACCAAAGGCAAAGCCGCGGTATTTTTTGCTGTCAATTCCGCCCATCTCCAAAACCTTTGGATTTACAATGCCCGCGCCCAACAATTCCATAAATCCCGTGCCTTTGCAAATTCTGCAGCCACTTCCATGGCATATTGGACAGGTCACATCAACTTCAACACTAGGTTCTGTAAATGGGAAAAATGATGGTCTGAATCTTATTTGTGTTTCTTCGCCAAAGGTCTTACGCATAAGTGCGGTCAACATTGCCTTTAAATCCGCCATAGAAACATTTTCATCTATCACAAGTCCCTCAAGTTGATGGAACACTGGCGAGTGAGTTGAGTCACTGTCATTTCTGTAAACCCTGCCTGGTGAAATAATCTTAAAAGGCGGCTTCAATTTTTGCATTATTCTTGCCTGAACTGAGGAAGTTTGAGAGCGAAGCAAGATGTTATCCGAAACAAAAAAGGTGTCCTGCATATCTCGTGCAGGATGATTTTTCGGCACATTTAACGCTTCAAAGTTGTAATAATCAAGTTCAACCTCTGGGCCATCTACAACTTGAAAACCAAGTCCAACACAGGTGTCAATCAGTGTTTCATAAACCCTAGACAAAGGATGCAACGCCCCACGCTGTGAATTTTTTGATGGCTCAGTTATGTCTATTGCGCTTTTGGAAAGTTCTTGTTGCATTTCCAAGTTTTCAAATTTGCTTTCTTCTTCTTTAAACAAAGCCTCAAGACTGTCTCTCACTTCATTTACAAGCGCCCCAATTTTTGGCCTCATTTCAGGACTAACTTCCCTCATACCTCGCAAAACTTGTGTCAGAAGCCCCGCTTTGCCAAGATATTTGACTCGGACTGCATTGAGTTCGGACTTATTTTGGGCAAGACGAATCTCTTTTTCTGCATCTTCCCTAAGTCCGCTTATCTGTTCAATCATTTTTTCTCCTTTTTACTTGTAAATTTTATCATATACTTTCTTTTTTGTCAAAAGTTATGCTATACTTTTTAAATGAAAATCATTTCGCTTAAAGCCAATAAGGACTATAAAAAAATCTATTATTTTCTAAAGGATAACGGCTTTTCAGAAAGCCTGATTTCCAATTTAAGAAAGCGCACGGGGGCATTAATAATTGATGGCATTTCAAAAACCATGCGTGATGGCATTTCTAATGGCGAAGAACTTTCTGTCACTTTTGTGGACACAAAACCCACGCAACTTGAATTCAATGACCTTCAACTTGACATACTTTTTGAAAATGATGACCTTCTTGTTGTAAATAAACCCGCCGGAGTGCCAACCATACCTTCAAAAAGCCATTTTTCCGACAATCTTGCTGGATGCGTTGCCAAATATATGCAAAAAAGAAATGAGCCTTTTGTTTTTAGAGCAATAGGTCGGCTTGACAGAGAAACATCAGGAATTGTTGTGCTTGCGCTCAACCAATATGCAGCAGAAAAAACAAAAGTTGAAAAAACCTATTATGCCCTTTGTCATGGCACTTTTGACAAGAAAAATTTTGCAATTGAAAAGCCAATATTAACTGAAAATGAGGGCGGCATAAATATAAGAAAAAGGCAGATTTCTTCTGATGGAAAACCGGCGACAACCTTTGTGAAAGTGCTTGAAAATAAAGGAGAAAACAGCCTTATTGAACTAAAACTTGTCCATGGCAGGACACATCAAATTCGCCTTCATCTTTCGTCAATTGGCCACCCTCTTTGTGGCGACAGGCTTTATGGAACTAAAGACAAATTTTCTCGCACTATGCTTCATTGCGGCAAAGCGAAAATCACTCTGCCTGACAATAAAAAAATTGAAGTTAATACACCTTTTCCAAAGGACTTTGAATAATCATTTTTGCACACCAAGATAAACCTGCGGAACTTTGCCATTTATGACAAACTCACAAATCAAAACCTGGGTGATAAAATCAACCTTTTGTGTGGCAAGTGGCAAAACAACGCTGACAGAGGCAGAAACATCAATATAAATTGACAATAGCGTGCTGTTAATTCCAGCAGATGAAAGTTGACTTGAAAAAGATGTGATAATTGACCCTATTGGAACAAGTTGAACATTTACTTTTGGCCCAATACCAGACAGGGCGTTTATACCTGAAAAAGAACCCATTGGCACTTTGATAGTTTTTGGCATGTCATCAAGCATGATTTGTGCACTTGTTGAAAGTTGACGAGCAAAATAATTGACAGCAACGGGCTTTGCAACCACAGAAGCAACATTGCCATCAGAGGAATATTTGACATCTAAAAAGTCCTCATAGGTGTAATTATTCTCCTCCATCACCTCATAAATGGCATCACTGACAGCCGTTGTGGCAACTGAGTCGACCTGTGCTCTTGAAACAGTGGCAACAAGAGGGCCGACAACAAAATGAAAATATAAAAAAGCAATAAAGATAACCAACAAAAAAATGCCAACAGCAATCAACAATTTTGTTTTTATGCTCATTTTCTTTTGGCAAAATTTTCTCATGCTTTTAAATATATGTTTTTGAGATATAAAACTTTACACACAACATATTGTGCGTATTATGACATAATATACGGAATATGTGCTGATTAGCGTTAAGTTATCAGCACGGAAGAGGTGGCATTTATTTTTGAAGATGGGCTATTTTGTTTTTGATTTGAAGATAAGGGAAAACAAAAATGCAAAGCCGACTGCTGCGGCTATTCCGCCGGCGGTTGCTTCCAAGCCGCCTGTGAACGCACCCAAAAGTCCTATGCTTTTCACCGCGCCCATTGCACCCTTTGCAAGCGAAGCCCCAAAGCCAATAATTGGAACATTTATGCCAGCTTTGGCAAACTGGGAAATTGGCTCAAAAAGTTCAAAGGCTTGCAGCACAACACCAATCAAAACAAATGTGACAAGTATTCGTGCCGAAGTGATTTTTGTTGTTATTATCAGAATTTGTCCTATCATACAAACAAGACCACCAATCAAAAACGCCCATAAAAAATCCATCATTTACCTCCCGCCTCAATGACTATTGCATGGCTTATGCCTGGAATTGACTCCCCTTGTTGAGAGGCTGTTGTGCTCATGAGTGCGCCCGTTGGAACAAACAAAACGCGTTTTAATTCTCTCTTTTTGAGTTTTTTTATTATATAGCCATTTAAAACTGACGCGCTTGCACCACATCCGCTGCCGCCGCACATTGTGTCCTGCTCACGCGTGAAATATGAGTGGCCGCAATCAGAATAATTTGGGCCCAATTTTATGCCTTTATCTTCCAATAAATCAACCAAAATTTCTGCCCCAAGTTTTCCTAAATCACCCGTCACTATAAGGTCATAATCAGTTGGTTTGCGCCCTGTTTCATTGAAATGCGTGAAGATTGTTTCCGCCGCCGCCGGCGCCATTGCCGCGCCCATATTGTTGACATCGACAATGCCAAAATCAACAACCTTACCGAAAGTTGCCATTGTTATTTCTGGGCCTTTCCCTTCAAGCGACAACACGCTTGCCCCAGCCGCAGTCACTGTCCATTGTGAAGTTGGCACTCGTTGATTTCCAAGTTCCAGCGGAAAGCGGAACTGTCTTTCTGCAGTTGAAAAGTGCGAGCCTGTTGCACATAAAATATTGCCAAAATGCCCGCCATTGACCATCATTGCTCCCACTGCAAGCGTTTCTGCCATGGTTGAACACGCGCCAAATATGCCAAGATATGGCAGCGAAAAATCTCGTGCCGTGAAGGAAGAGGATATTATTTGATTTAATAAATCACCAGCAAGCATGAGGTTGATTTGGCTTGCAGTTAATCCTGCACTTTCAATTGCTCCTGTTACAGCCTGCTCAAACATCTTTCTTTCGGCAAGTTCATAGGTCTTTTCACCGAAGAGGTCATTTTTCATGACATAATCAAAATATGACCCAAAAGGTCCTGCCCCCTCTTTTGGCCCAACAATTGAATAACTGCCAATAATTTTTGGTCTGTTCCTAAATTCCACCGTTTGATTCATTAAAATAGCCCCACTATCCAATAAATAATTCCGACAACTATGCTGCTCACAACGCCGACAACAATGACCGGCCCTGCAATTGTGAACATCTTTACGCATGTGCCATATATGATACCTTCGTGCTTAAACTCTATTGCTGGCGAGGAAATGGAATTGGAAAAACCGGTGATTGGCACAATACTTCCGCCGCCGGCAAATTTGCCAATCTTGTCATAAACACCAATGCCAGTGAGAAAAGACGCAAGAAAAATTAACACCACAAGTGTCCACGCCCATGCCGTTTGTTGGGACATGTATGGGAAAAGATAAAGAATAAGCATATCAATGCCCTGTCCTATCACGCATATCAGTCCTCCAACCCAAAACGAATTGAACAGGCTTGGCCACGCTTTCGTTTTTGGAATTCGCGCTTCAACATAGCGGTTATAAGCCTCATTGCGCTTTTCTTGTTTCATATTTCCTCCGTTACCCTTATTTTTGGACAAAAATTTAAAGAATAAACCATAAATTATTTGCTCAAACTAACCTGAGGAGGAATTATGAAAAAAACACCTATTATTTTGGGGCTTGGACTTGCGTTGGTTGTCACACTGGCTGGCTGCAATAATACAACTTACAGCGAAAACGCCGTTGTGGACAAACTTTCGCATGAACTTGACCATGTCACAAACACTGTTTCGTCAACTGACGAAACATCCAACAAACTTTCAGTATCCAACATTTCAAAAAAGTTCACCTCTGTTGGCGAAACCTCTTTTACCAAATTGACAGACGCCTATCAAAAGGCAAAGGAACTTTCCACCAATATTGAGGACAATAGCGAAAGAGTTTTGAGAAAAGCAAAACAGATTAAGCGTGAAGTCGCTGGCGGAATAAAACTCGGCAGTGAAAATGCAAAGGCTATTTCGGAACTTACCGCATCAATGCAGCGCTACACGACCTCGCTTGGAAAGACCAAGAGCGACTACAAAAACACCGTTAAAAGCATAGCCAAACTTGACAGGCTTGACGGAAATGAAATTGACGCAAAAATCACACGACTTGGATGCTGCTTGCAAGCGAGAAATTGTTATTTAAACAACATTTTAAACACTTTAAACAATATTGAAACAATTATCTCTTCACTTGAAAATGAGGACAATAATCAAACTGTCGAAACAGAGGAAACGACAGATGAAAAGCCTCTTGAAGAGACCATAAACAACGGCTTTAATTTTAACGGAACAAATGGATACGGCTATGGTTATAACAATGGCTACAACGGATACGGCTACAACAACGGATATAACGGATATGGTTACAACAATGGTTACCGCGGCGGCCCTTTCAACCCAAACCGCAACACTGACACTTATGGCCCTGGGGTCACAAACATAGACACTTACAGAAATGACGGATTTAATCGCCACTTCAATGGCTCAAACGGCGTCAATAATATTGAAAGCAATCCTGAAAATGAAATGAACGACCTTATGCTTCCACAAGATGAAACGACCAAAATTGTGACAAAAGAAGAAGAAAATATGCCTGAAACAAAAGAAGAGCAGTCTCTTACAAATGAGTCAACTTCTTTAAAAAAGGAAATAAAAGAAGAGAAAAACAAAAGTTCTTCACCTCAACCAATTCCAAGCAAGACTTTACGCAACAAAACAACCACAGTGGATAACAAAACAACCACAGTGGATAACAAAGTTAAAGGCCACACTCAAAACGCCATGATTGACATCAACCAAAAGATTGACAAACTAATAAAAAAAGCGGACTAACCCCGCTTTTTTTAGCTTAATTTTTTCTTTAAACCATCCAAAATTTTGTTTTCTAACCTCGACACCTGCACCTGCGAAATGTGGAGCATAGCGGCAATTTCACTTTGCGTTTTGTCATAAAAATATCGCATTAAAATTATTGTTCTATCCCGCTTTGGCAGAGATGAAAGCATTTGCCTAATTGTTATTTTATTGATGAGTGCTTCGTCCATTTTGTCACAGTCAACTCGGTCAATCAGCATCAACCCGTCCTCGTCATCATCTTCAAGTGGCGAATATAAGGACACAGGCATGCGAGAAGAGTCCATTGCCATGACAATGTCGCCCTCGTCAACATTAAAATGCTTGGCAATTGTTTCTATTGATGGTTTAACTTTGTTTTCTGAATAATATGCGTCAACAAATTTGTTGACCTTAATATTGAGCGACTTTATTGCTCGAGAGACTTTTATCATCCCATCATCCCTCATAAAGCGCTTAATCTCACCTATCACCATAGGCACAACATAGGTTGAAAACTTGACATTAAAATCAGCATTAAAGTTTTTTATCGCTTTCACAAACCCCAGACACCCAAGTTGATAAAGGTCATCATACTCAAGCCCTTTGCCCTGAAAACGCTTTATTATGCTTTTGATAAGCGGAGAATTTTCGGCTATCAGCGCATTTTTTGCCTCTTCATCTCCTTCCTGTGCAAGTTTGACAAGCCTTCGAACCTCAACACTTGCTAACATATTTCGGGAGTTTGTGCGCTGCTTCCAAAAACCTTGGTCATCTCCACCTGCAAGCCTTTATCACCATTTTTGCTCAATTTAAGTTCATCCATAAACGACTCCATGATGGTAAAGCCCATGCCACTTCGCTCTTCGTTCGGTTTGGTGGTATAAAACGGCTCTCTTGCCTTTTCCATGTCCTTAATGCCAATTCCTTTGTCGCTTACAATGATTTTAACGGAATTGTTTTCCGCCTCAACACGCAGGCAAACCTCACCATCACCGTTTGGATAGGCATGCACAACAGCATTTGTCACCGCCTCTGAAACGGCTGTTTTGATGTCATTTATTTCCTCAAGACTTGGGTCATATTGCAAACAAAAGGCGGCAACCACTGTTCTTGCAAACATTTCATTGATGCCAATTGCTTTAAATTTGATTTCCATGTAATTCTTTTTCATCACTCTCTCCTATATTATTTTTGGCATAAGTTCATAAAGCCCGGTCATTTTAAATATCTTTTCCGCGTGTGTGGACGGATTGCAAATGTAAATTGGAATGCCACGCTCCTTCATTTTTTTATATCTCCCAATCAGCACCCCAACCCCTGTCGAGTCCATAAATTCAAGTTCCGAAAGGTCAATTATGATTTGCTTGAATATGCCGCTTGAAAACGCCTTGTCCATCTCCTCACGGATATGCGTGGCACTATGCTCGTCAAGTTCGCCACACAACAAAACATACATTGTGCCATTATAAAGCCTAGATTTCAGTTTCACTTTTGCCTCCTTTTCGAAACCATTTTAAATCTCCTGAACATAAAAAAAACAACCTCTTTTGTTGAAAAAGAAGTTGTTTTGTCAGGTGAATAAATATTAAAGACTTTGGTCTTTGCGTTCTTCACTTTATATTAACTTTTATGAGATGTTATAAATCATCATATCAACATATCAACTTTTTTAATGTTTTAAATCACAAGGCCGCCGGTGACCATGATGTTTTCGCCGGTGATAAAGTCGCATTCTGCAAGCAATTTGACCGCTTGTGCAACATCGTTAGGTGTGCCTAGACGGCCAAGAGGCGTTTGTGCAATAAGGCGCTGACGCTCCTCTTTGGTAAATTCATCGTTCATCTTGGTGTCTATATAGCCGGGACTAAGACAATTAACCCTGACAGAGAAAGGCGCGTATTCCTTTGCTAGCGCCTTTGTTAGAGCAATAATTCCTCCCTTTGCTGCCGAATATGACGCCTCGCAACTGCAACCAATTTCGCCCAAGAACGAGGAGATGTTGATGATGCAGCCGCCCTTTTTCATGACTGAGAGGACATATTTATTGACATAGATTGTGCCGAGCAGGTCGACTTCAACGAGTTTTTTGATTTCCTCGTCCGCTTTGTCTATGATAAGCCCCTCTTTTTCAGCAACTCCGGCGGACATGACAACAAGGTCAAATTCCTTTCCCTCTTTTTTAAGACCCTCTATCGCCGCTTTAACTTCATTTGGGTTTGACACATCAAAACGAAGTTCGCTAAATTTTGTGCAAAGCCTGTCTGTCAAAAATTTGCCATTATGCCCGCATAAAACAAGTTCATAACCTTCCTTTGATAACACCACGGCAATCTCGCGACCTATATCTCCTGTTGCACCAACAATCAAAGCAGTTTTATTCATATTTTCCTCCTTATTTTTGACTATAATTCAAAAATTCAACTTATCTAATTTATTTGGCTAAGATTTCCTTTTGATAATTTATAAATCTCACCATAATAATGCACGCCATCATCTATAGTTATAAAACTGCCATCAGGTAAAAGATAAATGTCATTTTTATAACTATCCGGCACTAACACATCTTCAAACATCCTTGTCCCATCTGAGAAAATTTTATTTTTGAAGAGAAGATAGTGTGGAACAATGTTTATATCTGTAAGTCCAATTCCTTTTAAATGCCTTTTAAAATTTTTATCACTTTGCTCGCCTTCATTTTCTGGGACACAATAAACATCTTTAGCCAAATTCATCGCACCACCACTCGCCCCTAAAATTGTGCCTTTAAAATCTTTTAATAACTCTTTTAAATTTAATTCGTTGACAAATTGATTACAAGTCGGCAAATGACCACCACATAAATCAACAAAATCTGCCCGTTTCAAAAATTCTTTAATTTGAGATTTATTATTTTCGTCAACATAAATGTATTCTTCAAAGGCTAGCCCACTTTTTTCAAAACATTGTTTCATATCGTATGTAGGGTCATAACTTCTTATTTTTTTAGGGTTGCCAGAGATGATAACACAGCATTTCCTCTTTTTTAAGCGTTCTTTTAGTACACTCAAAAAGCCATTGTTATTGGAAAGAATTATCGGCTTTCCGTGTTCATCCACAAATTCCAACGAAGAAGAAAGAATAATGTTCATGTAATCTCCTTATTTTTTGGTCGGAGTGGTGAGATTTGAACTCACGACCTCTTGGTCCCGAACCAAGCGCGCTAGCCGAACTGCGCTACACCCCGAAAATTTGTTTAAACACAACATATTCTTTGTATTATGACATAATACAAAGAATATGTTGTGTTATAACCCTGGAATAAAACTCACCACTATTCCGCTTGCGACACCTAAAACATACAATAATGTGATGATTGAAAGGTTTTCAAGTACCTTCCACTTACCCCTGTTTTTGGTGAAGAGAATTATAAGTCCAACTCCTGCGCCAACGCACAGACCCGCAAACATTGCCGCAAAGGATATGCCGCCGTTGATGAAAAGTTCAACAAGAAAGACAGATGATGCGCAATTCGGAATAAGACCAATGACGCCAGCAAGCAAAATTTGGATGTAAATGTTGCCGCCAAACCAACTTGTCAACCCATCCATTCCAAAATGGCTTACAAGCACATTTATAAAAAATGTGGCAAAGAAGATATAAAGTGCAATGTTGCATGAGTGATATAGTGCGTCAATGAAGATGTTTTTTTCATCACAATGGCCTTGGTGGTCGCCGTGTCCATGGCAAGCACAATGGTCGTGGCCATGCTCAAGTTCATCTGCGTCTATTGGTTGGACTTTTTTGATTTTGCGGTTATGCCTAAACTTTTCAAAGGCAGTAAGAACGGCGTCAATCAAGTATCCAAACACGAGCGCAAAGGCAATTTTAAGGCCTATCATAATGAGCAGGTCGACTATGAAATTTGGGCTTGCTATCATGATTGGAATTGCCTCGTCAGAGGTTGAAATGAACACTGCAATAAGTGTGCCAAGCGTGATTGCACGCCTTGAATATAAGTCTGACATAACAGAAGAAAAGCCGCATTGTGGCACTGCGCCCAAAAATGCTCCAACAAGTGGGCCTGCACGGCGTGACTTGTTCAAGAAGTTTGTGAATTTTTGGCTTTTTTCGTGCGAGAAATATGCGACTAAAAGATAGGCTAAATACAAAATTGGCAGCACTTTAAGTGTGTCTAAAGCGGCATCAGAAAGTGCTGTTAAAAACACCTGCACTTATTCTCCTTACTTTGTTGTTGTCTTTTTTGCTCTTGGCTTTCTGGCTGCTGGCTTTACCTCCGCCTTTTCTTCCTTTTCGCCAAGATTAAGTTTCATTTGTTCCGGTTCTACGGCGTTTTCTTCTTGTGGCGCTTTCATAAGTTCAGCCTTATTACGCTTGAACTCTTCCCTTCTTCTTTCGCTTTCGTCTGGGCTATACAAGATAAGCGCGCTTGTTCTCATGGATGAAATTTGGCCTTCCATGTTGGCTGAAATTAGGCTCTGGCCTATCATTTCGGTCACTTCACCTTTATTGAGAGTTGAAATTTCAGCACGGTCGGCAATAAGTCCAATTTGGCCATTGTTGATTGTGCCAATTTTGGAATCATTTAACGAATATGTGATTTTGCCGTTCATCATGCTTGTAAGTTCACTGTTATCCTCAAGACCAATGATTTCGCCGCTGATAAGGGTGACAATTCTTGCTCTGCCACGCACAAACATGATTTTGCCATCTGTCATGGTTGCAAGTTCTGCCCTTTCATCAATAAACCTGATAAAACCATTGTTCATTGTTCCAATCTTGGCTTTGCCAGTCACATAGTCAATGACACAATCGTTGATTGTTGTGATTTTTGCTTTGCCAGAGATTTGACCAATAAAGCCGCTTTTAAAAAGACCAATTTTGGACTTGCCATACATGTTTTCAATTGAGCCTGCATCAAACATTTGGATGAACGCTTTGCCGCTGATTTCTTTGAAATGTGTGCCAATTGCCTCCAATATTATTGCCTTTCCTGTCACGCTGACATTTTTGCAATTACTGAGAATATGCACGCCCATTGATATATTAATGTTTTCCTCTTCATCATGTATGGTTGGGTCAACCACTTTTTCACTTCTGAATAATTTTAAAGCCATTTCCTTTCTCCTTTTTTATTACATCCCATTATAGCACACACATAGCAAAAATTAAAAACGATTTTGCCTTAAATGTTTGACTATTTTTTTGCTAAAGCATATACTTTATGATATGTCAAAAATATTTAAAGCATTTAAACCTTTGGACTGGGTTTTATTATTCTTCGCTTTGTGCCTTTTGGGGGCACAAGTTTATTGCAACCTCACCTTGCCTGAATATATGGGCGCAATAGTCAAATATCTGCAGATGGGTGCGTATGCCCATGATTTAGGTCTGTTTTGGAAGGATATCCTCATAAACGGCGGGATTATGCTCTCTTTTGTGGCAGCAATTTATGTGTCAACAATTCTTGTTTCTTATCTTAGCGCAAGAGTAATCACAACCGTTATGAGCAGAGTTCGTCACAATGTTTTTGAAAAGGTCAACAATTTTTCCATGAAGGAAATTGGCTCTTTTTCCATTGCTTCGCTCATCACCCGCTCGACAAATGATGTCACTCAACTTCAAATGGTGCTTATTATGATACTCAATGTTGGACTCACCGCTCCTATCACGGCTGTGTGGGCAATAATTAAGATTTTAAACCTTTCGTCTGGTCTTTCCATTGTGACCGCTGTGTCCATTGTTGCACTTTTACTTTTGGTGGCAATGATGTTCATCTTTGTTGTGCCTAAATTTAAAAAAGTGCAGTCCCTTACCGACAAAGTCAACCTTGTAACAAGAGAAAATTTGACCGGCATAAAAGTTGTGCGTGCTTTCGGTGCTGAAAAAATGCAAGAGGACAAATTTGACGGCGTCAACACCTCTTTGACAAAAACAAACATCTTTATTCACCGCGTGGCAGGAATTATGAGCCCTGGAATAACACTCATCATGCAGGGCACTTCTCTTGCACTCGTTTGGCTTGGGGCATATCTCATCACAAATGGCAGTATTGATTTTTCAACACTCACTGAATTTACTCAATACGCAATGCAGGTCATCATGGCATTTATGATGGTTTCCATGCTCATGGTGATGATTCCACGAGGCCTGGTTTCAGGACAAAGAATTAAAGAAGTCCTCTCTTCAACTTCCGCTATCACAGACGGCGCGCTTCAGCATCAACCTTCCATGAAAGGCACAATTGAATTTAAAAATGTTTCATTCAAATACCCTGGCGCAGATGACTATGTTTTAAAGAACATCTCCTTCACTGCAAATAAGGGCGAAACAGTGGCGTTTATTGGCTCAACGGGGTCTGGCAAATCAACTCTTATAAATCTTGTGCCAAGATTTTATGACTGCACAGATGGAGAAGTGTTTGTTGATGGCGTCAATGTTAAAGATTACAAACTTCATGACTTGCACAACAAAATTGGCTATGTGCCTCAAAAGGGAATTTTGTTTGCTGGGTCAGTCAAAGAAAACATCAAGTATGGCAACGAAAATGCAACAGATGAAGAGATTGAAAAGGCACTGAAAATTTCTCAGTCAAACTTTGTTTTCTCTATGCCAGAAGGACTTGACTCACATATTGCACAAGGCGGATGAAATGTGTCTGGCGGGCAAAAGCAACGTCTTTCAATCGCCAGAGCCATTGTCCGAAACCCTGAAATTTTAATTTTTGATGACAGTTTTTCTGCCCTCGACTATAAAACCGACAAGACACTGAGAAAGGCGCTTAAAACTCACACAAAAGGCGTTACCTGTCTTATTGTTGCCCAGCGAATTGGAACAATTCATAATGCAGACAAAATCATTGTGCTAAATGAAGGCAATATGGTCGGAATTGGCACTCATGATGAACTTATGGCCTCCTGCCCTGTTTATCAGCAGATTGCTTTGTCACAATTAAAAAAGGAGGAATTATAAAATGCCACCATTTGCAAGAACCGCCTCCGCCGCAAAAAGCAAAGACTTTAAAGCCTCAATGAAGTTTTTATTTAAGAGCCTTAAACCATTTAGACTTCTCGTTGCAATTTCAGTTATTTTGTCAGTTTTCAGCACCGTCATTTCTATTATGGGACCTTATGTGTTAAACCTCATGATGGAAGAGATTGTTGAACTTCCTTTTGACTTCGGCGAAATTGGAAAATTTGGATTCATACTCATTGGCATGTATGTTTTCGCATTCGGCACGGGATATTTTGAGCACTTCATCATGGCAAAGGTTTCTTCCAAAATTTCTGAAGATTTTAGACGAAAAATTACTAACAAAATAAACACACTGCCACTTTCCTATTTTGACAGGCACTCTTTTGGTGACCTTTTATCTCGCATGACAAATGACATCGACCTCATCGGTCAAACGCTGAATAACTCCCTGCCAAATCTAATCACCTCAGTGACAATGCTTATTGGAATTCCTGTGATGATGTTCACGCTTAGTTGGGAGTTGACACTCTTCTCGCTTATTGAAATTCCGCTTGCAATCGGGCTTATCATGCTCATCGTCAAGATTTCGCAGAAATATTTTATTCGTCAACAAAAATTCTTGGGCGACATCAACGGACATATTGAGGAAATTTACTCTTCTCACAATGTTGTTAAGGCTTTCAACGGCGAAGAAAAGGCCATCAGGCAATTTGATACCATCAACACTAAACTTCGTGATAGCGGAAGAAAAAGCCAATTCCTCTCCTCTCTTATGATGCCAACAATAAACTTCATTGGCAACCTTATCTATGTTGGCGTTGTTGTGCTGGGAGCATATTTGGCAATCGCACGAAATGACCTTGTATTCATCACCTCAATCATCACTTTCATCACATATATACGCCTGTTCAACCAACCTATTGCTCAACTTGGCAGCGTCTTTTCTACCCTCCAATCAGCCGCTGCGGCAAGCGAGAGAGTTATGGAATTTTTAAACGAAAAAGACGAAGTCCCAGACACCAACAGCGTCACCCTTCCAAAAGTGCGTGGCAAAGTTGAATTCAAAAATGTTTCCTTCGGTTATGAAAAAGATAAAACCATTATTCACAATTTTTCATTTACCGCTCTTCCTGGGCAAAAAATTGCCATTGTCGGCCCAACCGGTGCAGGCAAAACCACCCTCGTCAACCTTTTAATGCGCTTTTATGAGGTCGGCGAAGGCGAAATTCTCATTGATGGCGTTTCGACCAAGCAGATGCAGAGAACTTACCTTCGCTCACTCTTTGGCATGGTGTTGCAAGACACCTGGCTTTTTGAAGGCACTATCAAAGAAAATTTGAAATACGCCTCACCTCTTGCAAGTGACGAAACAATGATAAAATGCGCAAAAATGGCAAATGTGCATCATTTCATTACCACTTTGCCTGGAAATTATGATATGATATTAACGGAAGATTCAATGGTTAGCCAGGGTCAAAAACAACTTTTGACCATTGCAAGAGCCATGATTCAAAACTCACCTATGCTCATTTTGGACGAGGCGACAAGTTCAGTTGACACACGAACAGAGCAACTTATTCAAAGCGCTATGGATAGGCTGACAAAAGGAAGAACAAGTTTCGTCATCGCGCATCGTCTTTCAACAATCCGCAACGCCGACCAAATTATAGTGATGAACAACGGCGAAATTGTCGAAATCGGCAATCATGACACGCTGTTAGAAAAAGGTGGGTTCTATGCAAAACTTTACGCATCGCAGTTTGATGAAAACAATGAAAGTAAGGAGTAAACCATGAAGGAACTTGAAATAAAAAATGTTTACAAACATTATCCTATTGGCAATAAGGAAAAGTTCACCGCTCTGACAGACATCAATGTTTCGTTTGAAAAAGGCGAACTTGTTTCCATCGTTGGTGAAAGCGGAAGTGGAAAAAGCACGCTTATGAACCTCATTGGCGGGCTTGATAGCCAATTTGAAGGCGACATTATTGTTGATGGTATGAACCTTCGCGGCCAACCTGACAAAGTGCTTGATAAATACAGAAAAAATAAGGTCGGCTTTGTTTTTCAATCCTTTAATCTTATTCCTCACCTTTCAATTTTGGACAATGTGACAATTGCGCTGACTCTTTCAGGCGTCAGCGACAAAATTAAGCAGGAAAAAGCAACAAAAATTTTGACTAAACTTGGTCTTGGCACTCAACTTAAGAAAAAACCAGACCAACTCTCCGGCGGACAAAAACAACGCGTTGCTATTGCAAGAGCGCTGATAAATGACCCAGACATCATACTTGCTGACGAACCAACTGGCGCGCTTGACTCCGGCACTACGCTGCAAATTCTGGACATCATGAAACAAATTGCTGATGAAGGCAAACTTGTTATCATGGTCACCCACTCCGAAAAAGTGGCATCAATCTCATCAAGAGTTGTTGAAATTTCTGACGGTAAAATCGTGCGCGACGAAGTTAATAATACATATAAAAAAGGCAAAGTTGAAAAAGAGGATAAAACTGAGCGCGCAGGCGAAAAGCAAAACTTCCCTCTTTGGTCAGCCATTAGACTTGCCTTTCACAATATGTGGGCAAGCAAGACCAAAAACTTTTTGATGGCATTTGGCGTGGCAATTTCCATTGTTGCGCTTATCATCATGCTTTCCTTTGGCTCTGGCCTTGATAACTACATAGCCGGCGTGTCCAACAGTTTCACAAATCCAAACATTGTGACAATCACAAAAAAGACAACAGACGCTCTCACCTCGCTTTTGCCTATCACTCGTTTTGAGAAAGATGAAAAAGAGCAAATTATTCCTGATTTGAACAACGCTTTGCAGGACGCAGGCTACGAACCATTTTTGACTGAAGATGACCTTATCCCTGGATACTGCGGAATTTCTCTTGGTGGCTTGAAAGCAAGTTTTATTGTCCCTGGCTTTGAAGAAGAAAAACCTGCCGAGCTTACTTGCCTTTACTCAACTCCGCCATATTATAACGAGGACAACCTCGTGGAAGGTGAAATGGCTGTCAATGAAGAGATACAAGAAGGCACTCCTATTGAAATTATGCTCACCCCTGGTGCTTATGCAAGTTTTAGAACCATGACTGGCTCAAGCGAGGCCGTTGGCAAGACAATCAAACTTACCATTAGCATACAAGGTTTGACCTCTCCTATTGAAGTTGAAGCCATTGTCACTGGCATTGTGGACAGTTCCGTCATCCAAAAAATGGTGGTCGCATACATTGATTATGATGTGCTTGAATATTATGCAGCCCTTCACGGTGTGGAAGAATTCCCTGTGACAGCATATTACATTGACACTGATGTTAAATATGCAAAAGTTCTTAATGATTACATCACAAAAGGCGACCAAGACAAGTATTCTGGTTCAGTTGAGTCGAGTCTGACAGGAATGTTCTCCGAAATGTCAAGCACGGTGTCAGTGGCTCTGACAATCATCTCCTGCATTTCACTCATCGTTAGCGCCATTATGATTTTGGTTGTGCTTTACATCTCAGTCAGCGAGAGAACCAAAGAAATTGGCGTGCTTAAATCCATCGGTGCAAGGAGAAAGGACATAAGAAGCATTTTCACTTCCGAAAGTTTGCTTGTGGGAATTTTAAGCGGAATTGTGGGAATTGCTCTTTCAATGATTGTTTACGGTATATTTGTGATTACACTCAAATCACTATTAGGCTTTGCCCCACTTTCACTCAAATGGTGGTATTTCTTCCTTGCAATGGGCGTCAGCGTTGTCATCAGTATGCTCAGTGGTCTTTATCCTTCAGCAAAGGCTGCAAGACTCGACCCTGTGGAATCTCTGCGAAGAGAATAAATCTCTTTACAAAATCACAATTTTGTGATATAGTCTTTTACGCACAAAAAGTTGAGGAATTATGAAATCTATCATTCTTTGTGCCGGTTTTGGCACAAGACTAAATCAAATCACCCAGGGCAAATATCCAAAGGCGCTGATTAAAATCGGCGAAAAAACCATCTTGGACCTTTTGACAGACAATTTAAATGATATCCCTGAAATTGACGAAATCGTCATTGTTTCAAATAACAAATATTTTGACCAACTCAAAGAGTATGGGCAGTGTTTGGACACAGACAAAATTGTCACCGTTATAAATGATGGCACAAACAATAATGATGAAAGAAGAGGTGCTGTCGGCGACATCGACTTCGCTTTGAAGGAGATAAATTATCATGGCGACACAATGGTTCTTTGTGCTGATAATTGGTTTGACTTTAAACTTTCTTCCCTTTACTCCTTCCATAAAGCACACAATGGTGCGTGCGTTGTATTTGGCAAACAAGAAAATGATGAAAAGTTATTGCGTGCTGGCGGCGTTGCTGTTTTAGGCAAAGATAACAAAGTTTTAAGCATGGTTGAAAAACCTAAAGGCGAAATTGAAGGCAATTTTGCTGTTGGACCATTTTACATTTTTAACTCCAAAGCCACATCCCTTTTTGATGGCTATTGCAAGCGCTATGCCGGTGACCACACAAAGATTGATGCGCCGGGGAATTATCCAAGTTTTCTTGCGTCTGAAGAAACAAATTGCGAGGTGTATGCTTACGACATTGAAGGTTATCACTGCATAGACATGGGCACACCTGAGCAATATGAAAAAGCACAAAACATAATAAATCAAACTTTGCAAATTGGAACAAAATGAAAGTTAAATGTTTGCATGATAGATAACATAAAAACTAAAAAAGATAAATAATTGTGAAAAAAATGCCAAACGGCATTTTTTTATTGTTTTTTTTCTTTTATTTTTTTTATTGTTTTTTCCTCTTGATGTGATAATTCTTCTAAAGGCTCTTTTTGTTGTGGCAGTTTTTCTTCTTGTTCTAAAGATGTTTTCTTTTGTTTCCTTGGCTTTTCAAACAATTTGTGTTTGATTGAAAATTCCTTTTCCATGGAAGAGATTAACAAGTTCTTTTTTGTTAGTTTGCTGATAATGAAATGAAGGAAAAAGAGCGTTGCACCACCCAAATTGCAGCAGATGTCCTCCATTGTGTCAGTCACAAGCGGGGCTTTAAAGCCTGTGACAAATTCGCCCTGAAGTCGCGAAGACGTGATAAGGCTCGCCACCCACTCAAAAATTTCCCATATACACTCAATAAACAGCGAAAAACACAGGCAGAAGAATGCTATCATCAAAAAGTGCATTTTGTCCTTTTGCTTCCCTCTGCAGATGATGAAAAGACCAAGCATAGCCATAAGATAGCCCATGATGAAGTGAACAACAATATCCAGCCATACAATGTTTGCATAGCCATTAAGTGCTGACCCCCACAGCCCTGCCATAATCATATACAAATTGAAAATCAAAAATACCGCATTTGGAAGTTTAGTTCGAAAAATAAGTTCATAGGCAAATGGAATAAGCATGGCAGCAGCAACCACCAAACATGCCGAAAATCTGCCGTTTGGGTCTGTGCCTAACTTGTAAGAAATGCTAAGTCCAATCAAAGTCAAAATGATTGCAACATCAAGTGCAATATTTAACCATCGAAATATCCACTCGCCGCGGCTTAATTTTTCTCCCTCTCCCATTTTATTCTCCCAATAAACTTTCCAAAAGTTTTTTGTTTTTTGCAAGTTTTTCTTTTTCATCCTCAACCAGTTTTGCTGGCGCTTTTGCAACAAAAGATGGGTTGGAAAGCATTTTTGAACTTCGCTCAATTTCAAATTTGAGTTTTTCTATTTCCTTTTCATGCCTTTCACTTTCCTTCTTTTCATCAACAAGTTCACCCATTGGAAGAAAGGCTGTTGCAAACTCGCACACCGCTTTGACGCATTTTTCACTCGGTTGCGTGTCGACAGCCTGCGTTTGCGTGCCAAAGCCAAGTTTGTTTATGCCTTCAAGAAGTTCATGGTGGGACTTGCCATCTGCAAATTGGACATATATCTTGCTGCACTTGTTATCTGGAACTTTGTATTCCGCCCTCGCCGTTCTTATTGCTTTGACAAGATTTATCATGCCTTCAATTTGTTTTGAGCCGCTCACCCTCGCTTTTGCCACAGGAAAATCAGAGCGCATAATTGTTTTTTCATGCTTTGGCAGTGACAGGTAAACCTCTTCCGTTACAAACGGGATGAAGATGTGGAACATTTTAAGCGACTGCGTCAAAACTTCTGATAGAACATTTTGTGTTGCTTGTTTTGCCTCAGCATTTTGGCCGTGAAGGTCAAGTTTTGCAAGTTCAATATACCAGTCGCAGAATTTTCCAACAAAGAACTCTTCAAGTTCACTGAGTGCGCCCGAGAGATTGTATTTGTCCATACGCTTATTAAATTCTTTGACAGTTTTGTTCAAATTAAACAATATCCATTTGTCTTTTTCACCAAGTTTTGCCTCTTTTTCCTTGTATCCCTCAAGCGCAGAGAGAACAAACTTGCTTGCATTGTAAAGTTTGTTGATGAAAACTTTGGCGTCTTTGAGCCTATCCTCTCCATATTTGATGTCCGTGCCCATGCTCATGCCACTTATAAGCGAAAGCCTGAGTGCATCCGCGCCATATTTTTCAATCATCTCAATTGGGTCTATTCCGTTGCCAAGGTGTTTTGACATTTTAACGCCATTTTTATCCCTGACTATGCCGTGAATAACGACATCTTTAAACGGCACATCTTTCATAAACTCTATGCCAGAAAACACCATTTTTGACACCCAGAAAGTTATAATATCATAACCAGTCACAAGTACATCTGTCGGATAATAATATTTTAAATCCTCAGTCTGTTTTGGATAGCCCAGTGTTGAAAATGGCCAGAGCGCTGATGAGAACCAGGTGTCAAGCACATCTTCGTCCTGCCTAAGATGTTTATATCCACATTTTGGACAAACTTTTGGGTCTTCCTCTTCGCAGATTTGCGCGCCGCATTTGTCACAGTAGAAGACAGGGATTCTGTGTCCCAACCATATTTGACGCGAAATGCACCAGTCTTTTATATTCCCTAGCCAATTGAGATAGGTTTTTTCATATCTCTTTGGATAGAATTTGACCTTCCCCGTTTTTACCGCATTAATAGCAGGTTTTGCCAATTCCTTCATTTTGACAAACCACTGCGTTGAAATTTTAGGCTCTGTGAAAGAACCACATCTCTCACAAGTGCCAACTTTGTTTTTATATTTTTCAACTTTGACAAGATAGCCGCCCTCTTTGAGCGCTTTTTCAATCAGCGGGCGTGCCTCAATTCTGTCAAGTCCCGCAAATTTGCCGGCTACCTCTGTAAGTTTTCCGTCATCACCTATGCAAGTTATAACATCAAGGTTGTGTCTTAGGCCGAGTTCATAGTCATTTGGGTCGTGTGCAGGAGTGATTTTAACTGCGCCCGTTCCAAAGCCAATCTCACTATATTCATCAGCAACAAGTTTGATTTTTCTGTTTGTAAGTGGCAGATATAACTCTTTGCCAATCAACCCTTTATACCTTTTATCCTTTGGGTTGACCGCAACCGCTGTGTCGCCAAAAAGCGTTTCAGGTCTGGTGGTGGCAACAACAACTTCGCCACTGCCATCTACAAATGGATAACGGATGTGCCAAAGATATGTGTTTTGGTCAACATAAACATTTTCATTGTCGGAAATTGTTGTTCTGCAATTTGGACAATAGTTAACCGAACGCGTGCCGCGGTAAATGTAACCCTTTTTGTAATATTCAACAAAGGCGTGTCTAACCGCACGACAAAGGTTTTCGTCCATGGTGAACGCTTCCCTGTCCCAATCTGGAGAGATGCCAATTTTTTCAAACTGGCTTTTGATAAAGCCGCGGTATTTTTTATACCACTCTTCCCCGCGTTTTAAAAAGGCTTTTCGTCCAATTGTCTGTTTGTCAAGGCCTTCCTCTTTGAGGCGTCTTACCAGCACTTCCTCTGTGGCAAGTGCAGCGTGGTCAGTGCCAGGAAGATATAAAGCCTCGTAGCCCTGCATACGCTTTCTGCGAGTTAAAACATCCTGAATTGTAACATCCAAAGCATGCCCAATATGTGCTTTGCCTGTGACATTTGGTGGTGGCATGACAATGGAAAATTTTTGTTTTCCTTTTGTCGGCTTGGATGCAAAATAGCCCTCTTTCAGCCAATTTGCATAAATTTTTTCTTCAAAATTTTTTGGGTCGTAAGTCTTGTCCATCTCTTCTCCTAACTTTTTAGTTAGTATATAAAAATTGACAAAAAAAAACAAGCAAATTTGCTTGTTTATGAGTTTATACAAAATTTTATTGAACAATCATGATGATAAGTGATGCCAATATAACAACAAGTGCAAACGCTTTAAGAATAAGCAAAAGCCTGTCATTTGGCTCAACATTTGCCTTTTTACGAACAAGTTTTGTGATTCTCTTTGCAAAGATGGCGAAGATGATGCCAACAACAAGAAGAACAATTCCTGTGATTACATTTGGTTGTTTGAGCCTGTCAAGTGGCTGATTGTCAAGAAGCATTGAAATGTTTGATAAAAGTGAAAACATATTTCCCTCCAAAAGATATCTTATTTTATCATGAAATTATCCTCTTGTCAACCCCCATTTTCACATAAAATCAATTTTTTTCATACTATGATTGCTGTAAAGGAGGAATAATGAAAAAACTGAAAATCGCTTTAAGCGTGTTTGTCAGCGTTGTGGTTGCTCTCACAGGTTTGTTGTTTGTCGGCTGCAAGAAAAAAGACTTCACACATATTGTCTTTAATGAAGTGACACACTCAATCTTTTACGCCCCTTTTTATGCTGCCATCAATCTTGGATATTTAAAAGACGAAGGGCTTAGCATAAGTCTGACAAATGGTGGCGGGAGCAATGTTTCCATGACAGCACTTCTTTCCGGTTCTGCAGATATGATTCTTGCAGGCCCTGAGACAGTTGTTTACACAAACATGGAAGGCGTCAGCGACCAGCCAAAAGTGTTTGGCCAATTAACTCAAACTGACGGCTCGTTTGTCGTTTCCAAAAAAGGTGCAGATTTTGATATAAATGACCTCGTTGGCGAAACAATCATTGGCGGAAGAGCCGGCGGCATGCCTGCAATGACACTCGCTTATGCCATAAAACAATGCGCAGGACTTGAACTTGGCACAGGCGAAGGCAAAGTTAACCTAAGAGATAATGTTGATTTTAACGCAATAGCATCTGAGTTTGAAAATTCAAACGCCGCATTTTGCACTCTGTTTGAACCTAACGCAACAAATCTTGTTAAGGCACACCCAGACAAATATCATGTTGTCAAATCCGTTGCAGAACTCGTGAACATGGAAAAGATACCTTACACCTGCTTCATTGCAAAGCAAAGTTATCTAAAAGACCATGGTGACATTGCGGAGAAATTTTTAAGGGCTGTCAACAGAGCATATCTATATCTCAAGGATTGCTATGAAAATGACCACCTTGAAGACGCTGCGAAGGCGCTCATCGCTTCCTTTGATGGCATGACACTGCAAGATTTGGAGATTGCTGTTGAGGCATACTATCGCATTGACGCATTTTCAAGTGACATGGTGATGAGTGAAGAAAGTTTCCAAACTCTCATCAAAATCACTCAGTTTGCTGGCATGACAAATGGCAACACAAACTACAATGAAATTGTGACAAATGAGATTGCAAATCGCGTTTTGGCAAATTGATAAAAAAAGCGGATAAAACCGCTTTTTTCTATATATTCCTTGTATTCTGACATAATAGGCACAAAATGTTGTGCCTATTGTTCATTTTCATCAAAGAGTGCCTCATTTAAGGCTTTAAGGATGATTGAACTTTCAAACCCTTTTGATGCAAGATGATTGAAGGCTTTTGCCCTCAATTTTTTGTCGACCGGCTTATTTTTTAGATACTTTTTTAGCATTGTCAAGCAGCAGTCAAAACTTGCATCATCATCCAAAAGTTCATCAAGTTTTTGAGATACCACTTCCCCGTCAACACCTTTTTGCATGAGTTCAAATTTAAGTTTTTTCTTGCCTTTTTTGTTTTGATAAGTGCGTATGTAACTTTCGGCGAAGAGTTCATCATTTATGTAACCATACTCTTTGAGTTTTTCTATCGCTTCGTCTATGCTCTCATCCAAATAGCCCTTTTCTTTCAGATACTCACGAAGTTGTTTTTCTGTTCGCAAAAATTTTTCAAGATATGATATTGCCTGCGAAAACGCGGCAATTCTCCCATTTTCAAGTTTGATTGATGTGAGACGCTCTTCGCTTATGTCTTCGCCCGTTTTTAGTTTTTCTTTAACAAGAATTTCCGCTTGAAGTGTGCAGTTAAAAACGCCGTCAACAAATATGGAATATCTTTCGCCTTTCCCTATCTTTTTTATTTCGGTGATTATCAATTTTCACCTCCAAGCGCCATGGATGCAGTGCGTGTGTAGGCTCGCACAAGACCGCCCGCGCCAAGTTTTATGCCGCCAAAATATCGAACAATTATGACGCCAACATCACTAAGTTTTTTCTTTTTAATAACGCTCAGTATTGGACTTCCGGCAGTGCCACGTGGCTCGCCTGCGTCAGAGCATTTTTCTTCAAACGGCGAAGAAAAACTATAGGCATAGCAAATGTGGGTTGCCTTTTTGTGATTTTCACTTATCTCTTTCAGCGCCATTTCAAAGTCCAACCTGTTTCCGTCAATGCGGAAATAATAAAACTTGGACTTATTAACTTCATATAAACCCTGTTTTGTTATCATTTTGCAATAACTTTTATAAAACTCTTTTTGCCTTTTTTAATGAGCGCGCCGCTTTTGACCATAAAGTCAATTGCCGCAACTTTTTCGCCATCAACACTAACGCCGCCGCCCTCAATCAGCCTTCTTGCTTCGCTTTTTGATGAGCAGAGATTTGTTTTTACAAGTGCATCACAGATGTTAAGCGGAAATTCACTTTTTGCAATTTCAACAACTGGGGCATCATCACCGCCATGCGTGAAGAGATTTTCACTCATCTTTTGTGCCTCTATAGCATCAGCCTCGCCGCGGACAAACTTTGTTATCTCATACGCGAGCGCTTTTTTGGCTTTTACAATGTCCTCTTTTATGCGAGCGCGAACTTCGTTCATGTTGACATCTGTGAAGAGTGCATACATCATTTCAACGCAGTTGTCCGGCGTTTGATATACTCCCTGATAAAAGTCATAGGCGGAGATTTTGTCGCGGTCAAGCCAAATTGCGCCGCGTTCGGTCTTGCCCATCTTAATCCCCTCGCTTGTCACAAGCAGTGGATTTGTTGCACCAATTATGTTTACATCTGTGCCATTTGCAAAATTGAGTTTGCGTTGAAGTTCAACACCTGCCACAATATTTCCCCACTGGTCAGCACCACCATATTGAAGTGTGCAGCCATATTTTCTGTTCAAATGCACAAAGTCATACGCTTGCATGAGCATGTAGCCCATTTCAAAGAAAGTCAGCCCACCTTCCTCAATACGCTTTGCGTAAATTTCATTTGAAAGCATTTTATTGACATTAAAATGCACACCAACTTCGCGCATAAAGTCAATGTAATCATACCCCTTAAACCAGTCGGCGTTATTGACAATTATTGCTGGGTTGTCACCATCAAAATTCAAGAAAATTTTGAGCGTGTTTTTGATTTTTTCTATGTTTGAAGCAATAACTTCTTTGCTCATTATATTTCGCATCTGCGTTTTGCCTGATGGGTCACCTATGCAAGCCGTTGCACCACCCATGAGCAAAATCACCTTATGCCCAGCCTTTTGAAAACGCCTGAGAATAAGATATGGCAGGCAGTGGCCAATATGCAAACTGTCCATTGTCGGGTCTGTGCCTTCATAAAGTGTGATAGGCTTGCCGGACTCGAGCGCCTTTTTAAGACCCTCTTCGTCCGTGCATTGATACAAAAGCCCTCTTTCTTTCAGCGTTTTGTAAAGGTTTTTGTCAGTCATGTTAACTCCTTGTTTTTAATGCGTCTTTGCCTAAGTAAACAGCCTTTTTGCCAAGCTCTTCTTCAATTCGGAGAAGTTGATTGTATTTTGCAACTCTTTCGCTGCGGCATGGCGCTCCAGTCTTGATTTGACCACATCCAAGTCCAACAACCAGGTCAGCAATAAAGGTGTCCTCTGTTTCACCACTTCTGTGTGATACAACTGCGCTCATGCCAGCCTTGTTTGCCATTTTGATGGCGTCAATTGCCTCAGTGAGTGAGCCAATTTGATTTACTTTGACAAGAATTGAGGTTGCAACTTTGTTGTCAATGCCCTTTTTAAGGCGTTTTGTGTTTGTCACAAACAAATCATCACCAACAAGTTGAATTTTGCCGCCAAGTGTTTTTGTAAGCATCTTCCAGCCTTCCCAATCTTCTTCCGCAAGTCCGTCCTCAATGGACACAATTGGATATTTTTTAACAAGCGTCTTGTAATAATCCACAAGCTGCTTTGCAGAATAGGTTTCGCCCGTTTTCCAGAAATAATAATTTCCCTTTTTGCCAATTTTTTCGGCTTCGTCAAACATCTCTGTTGCCGCAACATCAAGTGCAATTGCAACATCTTTGCCCGCTTTAAAGCCCGCCTTTGTGATTGCTTCAACAATGAGTTTTAATGCATCTTCATCACTTGAAAGGTTTGGTGCAAAACCACCTTCATCTCCAACCGCAGTTGCAAGTCCTTTGCCTTTCAGAACACTTTTAAGGCTTTGATAAACAACCGCCGACCACTCAAGTGCCTGTGAGAAGGACTTTGCACCAATTGGCATAATCATAAACTCTTGGCAGTTGACATTGTTGTCCGCATGCTTGCCACCATTTAAAATATTGAGCATTGGCACAGGTAAAATAGTCTCCTTGCCAAGATATTTGTAAAGACTCTTGCCATCCGCTTTTGCAGCAGCAACTGCACAAGCAAGACTAACGCCTAAAATTGCATTTGCTCCAAGATGTGCTTTGTTTTCAGTGCCGTCAAGTGCAAGCATGGTCTTGTCAATGGCCTTTTGGTCATAAACATTCATACCTTGCACTGCTTTGGCAATTTCGCCGTTGACATAGCCAACAGCCTTCAAAACACTCTTGCCATTAAAATATTTTTTGTCGCCGTCCCTAAGTTCAACCGCCTCAAAAGCGCCTGTTGAAGCCCCTGACGGAACAGATGCACGACCCATAACTCCGTTTTCAAGCGTAACTTCCACTTCAACCGTTGGAGTTGACCTTGAATCCAAAATTTGTCTTGCATGAATTTTTTTGATTTTAAGTTCCTTCATATTTTCACCTCACCCACATAGTTTAGCAAATTTGCCCGCTAAAACAAAGTGATTTTGAGGTGAAATAAAAATTTGCACAAAAAAACTGCCAAACGGCAGTTTTTTTATAAGTCGGATAAAATCAAATATTTTATACTTGCAAATATTTTTGTTTACCACGGGGTTGTCGATTCCGTAAAACCATAATCCTTCAATCTTGCCAAAACTTCTGCAGATGTATGCATATTTGGAGCTACCCAACTTTCTATCTTATCTAAATTAGAGATATCTCCAATTTTTGCAACTAACGGATGATATGGAAGACCAAGCATAAAATTATCATTATATGCCCATGGCATTGTGCCATTAGTAAAATTCCAATAGACTTTACGTGAATCAACAAAAAATGAAGTAAAACCCTCTTTGTCCGCTACACCCACAGGAAATTCACCACCAACTTCACCCGAGTCAATACCAAAAAGATAGGTTTCAACAATATCTCCTTTTATACCACTGTTGCTTGTTGTCATTGGAAGCAAAGTGTTATAAAAGCCATATGCAAATGAAAACATAATGTTTACAGTTGTATAAACACTTTCAATCGCTCCAATAAACGCAGAACAACCTTTAATATTTGGAATTGAACTCATCGCATAAATGTCTGGATTTTTTTCAATAAGTGAGCATCTCATAATAGAAACATTATAATTTGTAGCATCAACAATAAAGCCACTTACTAAACCCAAGAAAAGAGCAGAACGTTCACAATAGACATTTGCTAATGTGATTTGAGCATAATACATAGTATTTGTAAACACACATCCGCCTATCAATGCACTTGGGGCTTCCCATGTGCTTGTTCCTATATATAAATTCAAAAAATTAATGTTACCAAGCGACATTCCGGTTGTTCCCCAAATGAAACACGCCATAGGTGCTGCCTTATCAAATTCAGCCACAGTGCCTTGATATGCAGGAGCATTGTCAATGCAGTTTAAATTGATGATGGAGTGACCTTGTCCGTCAAAATCTCCGCTGAAATATTTGATGGCTCTAAAATCAAATTCTAAAGCAGTGCAGTCAATGTCATTGTCAAGATAAAATGTCATATCATAAAAACAATCTAGGCCGTTATAAGAGTAAGAATAATCCGACATTGCTACCAGGCCAGTGTAATCAGTGATGTGATACGAGCCGTCAGAGGCTTTGTAAATGCCGGGATAATAGTTAATTCCTCCATCAAAAGAGAGCTGTGTTTCTCCTGTTTTAGCTGTATACAATAATGTCATTGCAGGACGAACTCCTTTAGTAGTTAGTATATTACCTTCCGAAGTTATTCCAGAAGAATTAACAGTCCCTACATAATACTTCCAATTGGAAGAATTGGAAGATGTAAATCCTGCTGAACGCAAACAATAATCGGCTGTCCCTTTTCTATAATCCGTAGTATTATCATCAAACAGCCACGAATAGTTTGCAATGGCAAAATCTGAAGGTGATGCTTTTAATGAATCTCTTACTTCGTTCCCGTCTCTAACCGAATGTGAACGCAAATAATAAATGCCATCAGAATCTGTCGCAGGACAAAATGTTTCTGTTGCTTCTGTATAAGATAAAAACCAAACATAATCTTGCGTTGCAGTTCCTGTTCCATCTTTATATTGACCTGACACATTATTTTTTAATGTTTCATTTTTTATTATTGTATCATAATAAGTAGACAAATTTGAATTTATAGAAAAAGTGTCTTGCAACCATGAGCGCATATATGAATTTTTCCATGTATTACCTTTTGAGTAGCTCGAACTATACGGCACGCTATCTGTTAAAATAACATCTGAAATAACTTTTATTTCTTTTGAACTAGAAACATCGTATGGGTTTGTTCCATCAATTATCCACCACTTTATTGGTTCTACTTTAAACCATCTTGTAACATTAGTGGTGCCAGTACTTGTTCCATCTTTAAAAGTCGCGCTTGTTCCATGAACATCAGTTCCACCTCTTACATATTTTGCTCCACCATAACTATATTCAGTCCAACTTCTTATAGAAATTGAACCACCTCCAGTTGTATTATTATATTTTGCTATTTGATAAACTTTACCAGTCGTCTGTGCACTATTGATATTAATCCTAGAATCAGGAACATATGTTTGTGGATATTCCCCAAGATACGTATAGTAATAAGTGTGACCATTTAAATTTTCACTATACCACTTAATATTGCCTCCTATTGGCCAACCAACCGCTGAGATTGTTGATGGAGTGGAAGAAGTTGAAAAAAGATTTGAGATGTTTGGAAAACAAAATAGTGACAAAACAAAAGCCAAGGCTAATGAAAAAGTTGTTTTCAAAA
>CANPWN010000008.1 GCA_947584415.1 uncultured Clostridia bacterium
ACTAACTTTTCCTTTCACACTTATTTGTATATTAAAAAAAGAAGCACCCTTCGGTGCTCTTTTTTTTATCTCTTTCACTCTCCACATCTGTTTTACAACAATTAAATATTTTTCATGTTTAAATTAACAACATCTCTTAAATTGTTTTAATTTTTTAGTTTGATTATTTTTAAGTTTGTTATTTATTATTTATTTTTTTTCGCTGGTTTATATGTTTTGCTTACATAATGTAAGCGTTTTTTATGTCAGATTTATCTTAAATTGTTTACGTTTTTTCTTATTTATCAAATACATCATTGAAGGCGTCTTTGTCGACCATATCAAAATAGGCAATGCTTATCTCTCCATTATTTGCCAACATTTGAGAGTAGAACAATTGCTGCTGGGCATAATATTGCTTTGTTATTTCACTATCCAAGTTGTTTTGCTTTTTGTCCAGCATTTTAAAAGTTGAAATGATATAACTAAGGGGTTTTTCCTTATGTTTTAATGCCAAACAAACCTTATCATTGATGTTTGTGCCAATGTTTTTCATGCTATCTGTGCTTTTTAAAACCTCATCAAAATCATCCATTTCAATCTTTTGATTGATATCAAAAATTGTCATGTCAAAAGAATATGTTGTCAATTCAATCCAATCTGAGAACCTTTCATCAAGGTCCGTTTTTATTTTTGATATATTGACAACAAGGTCGTTGACTTCGCTTATTTTATTATAAAGTTCTGGGGTCATATATTTCTCCTTGTGAGACCACTTTAACATATTATTTTTTTAAAGTCAATATTTGACTTTAATTTGCTTTGTTTTTTTGTCGTTTTGTGATATTTTAAAAGAAAGGAGGAGAGAGATGACAAAATCAAAAATAATGGGAATTGTTGGAAATTGTTTACTCGTTGTTTTCAGCGTTCTTACAATTGGACTTATGGGTTTGGCAATGTTTAAATCAACCGTTGGGCAACAAGCATTTGAACTTGGTTCAGTGTATGATTGGTTTGAATATCTTGGCAAAACAGGAACTCCAGGCGAACTTACAACTTCACTTGTGTTCTATATTCTGACACTTGTTGTTGCTTGTGTTTTGATTGTCCTTGGTGTTTTGGGTCTTGTTGCAACACTTTTGAACAAAAAACAACTCAACTTGACATTTGTAAGCAGAATTTTGACAATTGTTTTGATGGTTTTTGCTTTTGTTGGAGTTGTTTGCGCAGCAGTTTATGGCATACATAACAGTGTTAAAGAGGTTATGACTGTAAGTGTTAGTGCAGGAGCAATTCTTCCACTTTGTTTCGGACTGCTTGCATGCTTAAGTTCATTTGTTGCCCCAACAAAGAAAAAGCAATAATTTAAATGTCTAAAAAAAATTCTCCTTGGCAACAATTAGTCCAAGGAGGTTTTTTATGGGCAAAATAAAAAAGTCACAAATTCGTTGTATTGTTGGCAATTCAATTATTTTTGTTGCAGGACTTATGACCTTGTGTTTTTATTTGCTGAATTTAATTAAAGGTCTTGGTAGAAATCAAATTTATGATGCAATCACGCGGATAACTTCTTTGACAGGCACAAATGTTGGTTTTTATATTGCAGCAACTGCATTTTATATTATCACCTTAATTTTAACTTGCACATTGATTGTTTTAAGTATTTTGGGCATCATGGGAGGAATCTTTGACATAAAAGGCTTAAATATGACCATGGCGAACAGAACGCTATCCATTATCAACATGATATCTGCTTTGATGGGACTGGTGTTTATGATAATTTATGTGTCTCTTTTGGGACCGTCAAAAATTACAATTGGGGCTGGGCCAATCATTGTGTTCCTTGTTTCAATATTGCCTGTGGTTGGAAGTTTTGTTGCTCAGACGCGAAAATCTTACAAAGTTTAATAAAAAATTGCTCTTAACGGGCAATTTTATTTTGATATTGTAAATTTATTTAGTATAATAAAACTGATTGGAGGAACAAATGAGAACTCTCAGAATTCGCGGTTTGGTTGGAAGTATCATTTCGCTTTGTGCGGGCTTGCTTGGAATTGCGTTTTTATTCTTACCTATGCTTGTTGAAACAAATGGAAATGTGATTTATTCAGTTTTCGGTTCAATTTTAAAGGTCAATGAAATTGGAAAATTGTTCGGTGGTGAAGGCATCATGTATGTCGCTTCAGTTGCCATGATGATTGTTTTTACTTTAATTTCATTTGCACTTATTGCATTGTCAATTTCAACTTTAATAGGCGTATGTAACAAAAAATACAATTTGAGCATGGCAATAGCCATGAGAGTGCTAAGTTTGTTTGCGGCCATTGTTGCCTCAATTGCAACGACTTTGTTATTGCTGTATTTTTCCTTAAACAGTTTTACAGCAACAACTTTTGGAGTTGGGCCTATTATTTCAATTGCTGTTGCACTCATTGGTGTTGCTGGTGCGTTTGTTTTGCCAAGCGCAGGCCGTTTTGCAAAAACAATGAAGCAAAATGACAGATTGTCAAATGAGGGCAAAGCGCTCTAATCCAGCATTTCAATATTACAAATTAAAGAATTTTTCAGGTCAAGTTTAACAACATCATGGCCTGATTTTTTTATTAGCAGATATCTGTTTTCATCCAAAGGAAAAAAGTCGGTGATTTCGCCAAAATATGCTTTTAACTTGTCGGATGAGGGAGAAAGCAGGCTGTCAACAAAATTGCAGGCTTCACTGTAATGGTGCATTTTCAAATTTTGCAAAAACATCATGCCTGTCACTGCTGGGTTTTTAGATGAAAAATCAAACGCTCTGACCTGAGAGAATTTTCCACTATTTATCAAATATTTTTCTTCTCTTCCGCCCAAGAGTGCCATTATCTCTCCGCCAACAATTTCAATTTTGTCCGCGGTGATGATTTCGCAATCAAAAGTTTTAACATTAAAAACAACCAGTTGCATTTCATTTAAGGCTGTTATTTTTAAAAGTGCAAAGTCGTCCACGGCAAGCACTTCATATTTTTTTGGGTGCTGAATTTCATATATTTTTGTTACATTGTCAAGAACAATTTTAAGATTGTCTGTGCCAATTTGCATCAAAACTTGTCTGCCACTGACTTCAATTTTTTCTTCCACTATTGTTTCATCAATTTTGTTTGAAGCAAGATAAAAGATGGTCTGCTCATCCACCTTAAAAGTTTGAACGCGAGCGCCTGGGCAGGCCATGTCAAGCACAAAACTTATGTCATCTCTTCTTCCAGTTGCTGGATAAATAAAAAGCCTTTCTGCTTTTTCAAATTCAAGTGCTTGGCCTTCTTCCAAAAATTCTTCGCCGCCCTGCCATTTAACAACACAAGGATAAGTGCTTCTTAACTGATAATTTTCCATGTGATAAATATATGCATTTAAAAAATTTTAAGTATAACTTTATTACATCTTGTCAAACATTTCTTCAAGTTAGGGAGGGAGTATGAAAGGCCAATGGAAAGATGAGGAGGTAAAAAAATTATTTTTAAGCGTTGAGCAGTGCAAAAAGTTGGGCAAATCAACGAGAGATGCTTTTGACTTGCATGCAAAAGAATTTGCCCGTCAGCCAAACAGCGTAAGGAATTATTATTATCAAGAAATTGACAGATTGAAAAATAATCCAGAAAGGCTTAAGAAATTGGGCATAAATTTGGAAAATCATCAAAAAAATCAATTTAGTTGTTTTACTGAAGACGAGAAAAATAAAATTATTGACAAAATTCAAGAGAAACTTAAACAGGGCTATTCAGTGCGAAAAGCATGCCTTCTTCTTAGCGGCGGAGATGTCAAACAGATGCTACGCCTTCAAAACAAATTTCGAACAATTGAGGCATCAAAGAAAAATGTGCTTATGTTCAAAAAAAGGCCGACAAACAAAATAACTGATGAGGACATCAATGGGCTTTTTCTTGGGCTTGTTAAAATGGTGAAAAAGAACGCTATTGAGCAGGCAAAAGAGTGGAGTTTGCAGCAGCGCGAAGAGGGGTTGAAACAACTCAGGCAAACTTTGATGCAACTTGAAAAAAGCCAAAGAGAACTTGAATATTTGAAGACAGAATTTGAAGAAATGAAAAAAGAAAATAATTTGTTAAAGAAGAAACTGCTTATCACAACCTGTTATAAAGCGCAGAATTTAAACAAAAAAGACAAAGAGGCTTAAAAGCCTTTTTTTTTATTTTGAAGTGTGCTAAAATTTAATCATGGAAATAAACATCATCACGGGGACAACGCTTTTGGAGGCCATTTCGAACACGCTTGAAGCAGTTGACCCTGAAAAAGAAACATTTATTGTTGTGCCAGACAGAACAACTCTTCAAATTGAAGAGATGCTTTTTGACAAACTTAATCTTTCATCTACTTTTAACTTAAATGTTGTTGGACTTGGCAATTTGGCACTTAGATATGCTGGCAATTTGGCAAACCCTCTTTCTGAAATTGACTGCGTTATGTATGTCAGACGGGCCATAGAAAACAAACGAAAAGAAATTAAATATTTCAAAAGCACAAACATAAATTTCTGTCAGCAAATTTACAAACTAATCTCGCAACTTAAAGCGTCATCAATTCAAGCCAAAGATATTCAAACTAAAACTTCAAAAAAATCACTTGAACTCAAACTTCAGGACATAAAAACCATTTATGAAGAATTTGAAAAGTTAACAGAGCAGCGTGATGACCCGAACGAACTTATTGAAAAGTTTGTGCGCGAGATTGAGCAAAACAAACTTTTTGAGGACACAAGTTTTTACTTTGTGGGATTTGATAGTTTCACCGCCAAGCATTTTGAATTGATTAAAGCGCTGTGTCAACACGCAAAAATGGTGACAATTGGACTTACGCAGCCGCAAAATCAGCAAAATGCTTACATATATGATAAAGACGTGTTTGAAAAAATAAGGCGAATTGCAACCGCATTGAACACCACAGTCAATGTTATCTCGCCGGCAAGCAAACTTAAAGCCGAGCAAAGTGCAATAAGAAATCAACTTTTTGGAAGAGTAAAACAGTCTGCAGAAGGCAAAGTTCGTTTTCTTGAAGCAAAGAACAAAAAGCAAGAGGCAGACTTTGTTGCAAAACTGATTGCTTATGAGGTTTTTAATGGCGCGCGTTATAAGGACTTTGCTGTTGCGGTGTCAGACTTGCAAGCATACAAAGATGAACTTTTGTTGGCTTTTGAAAAAAATTCAATTCCATGTTATTTTGACTTAAGCGAAAATGCAAGCAAGAGTTATTGTGCATTGTTGTTTAAAAAGATTTTTACTCTTGCCTATAAAAACTTTAGAAAAAACGACTTATTGTTCATCCTTTCATCTCCATTTTTTGAAGAAGCAAAGGGGAATATTGATTTTGTTCTCAAAAGTTGTGATGAGGGGGCAAAAGTCTTTTATGCACTCAAAAATTTAGATTGGCTGAAAGAGACGGTTCATCTTTTGGCACAGGACCTTAAACTGGGCGCAGAAAAAATTGTTGATTTTATTGATGGAAATATTGAAAAACTGCAAAATCTGAACTTAGATGAAAAAACGCTTTCCATTGAAAATCAAGTTCCCCAAATCTTGCGGGATATTTTGTCTGCTTATGAAACTGTGTCGGGGATAACCACCTTTAGTGAAATGCTTTCGGCAATCGAAATTGGACTTAACACCAAAGAAGTTTCTGCAATTCCAAGTTATTATGATGAAGTTTATGTTGGCGACATCACGGACAGTTTTTTTGGCAAAGTTAAAAATCTTTTTGTCATTGGCGCAAACGCTGGCATCATGCCAAAAGTGAAAACAGAAAATTCAATATTCAGTGATGATGAACTTGACAGCGCTTTTGTGACCCGCAAAGTTGAGCCGACAATTAAGATGATAAACCGCCGAGCGAGATTTAAATTATTTTCACTATTGTGCGACTATGAAAACAGACTTTATGTGTCATATTCACTTGTGGGAAATGATGACAAACCTCTTGGTAGAAGTTCGGTGGCGGAAGAACTTTTGGAAATTTTTGATAAAAAGAACAGTGTGATAACCTCACTTATGCCAGAAAATTTGTCTGACACACAGAGGCTTACTTTGGCAGTTGGCAGAAGTCAAATTGGCATTGAAGAGGTCATGAGTGAAACACCAAACAATCAATTAAAAGGCATCTTGGCAAAATACTTGCATCTTGATTTGAAAAAATTTAAGCGTTTTAAACCTGTAACAAAAACGGCAAAAAAACTTGGACTTGGCAAGAGTATAAAACCGACAGAAATTGAGGCTTTTTATGATTGCCCATTTAAGTTTTTTTGCGACAAAATTTTGAAATTAAAAGAAAATTATCCTGAGGATATTTCTCCATTGGAAATTGGTTCAATTGTCCATGATGTGCTTGAAAAGTATGGCAAACAATATTCTTACAAGCCATTATCTGACGCACAAGTGGACAAGATGGTTGAAAGTGCGGTTAAAGACAAAATCAATTTTGACCTTATACAAGATGGTGACCTTTCTATGCAAAAACTTAAGCGTGACATCAGGCGTATATGCAACATTGTAAGCCAAGAATACGCAAATTCCAAATTTGACATTTGGATGCTTGAAAAGCCTATTTCTGCCGAAATTGACGGCAGAAAATTCTATGGCAGAGTTGACAGGGTCGACAAGTTTGATGGATATTTCCGCGTTCTTGATTACAAGACTGGCAGAATTGCAGCAAATCTTGTCAAAGAACTTTCTGTTGGAAGAAAACTTCAACTTTTCGCTTATGCCAAATTTATTGCTGGGCAGACAGGCTTAAAATGTGGCGGAGTTTATTATTTTGACGCCAAAGTCCGCTATGGCTCTGACGCGGAAAGCCCACTTGTGGGGTTGACAAGCGAGGATGTGAAAGATGATGTTGTTGCACAAAAATATGTCCCGCCAGAACAGTTTGAAGATTTGCAAAATGAGGCAGAAAGGCTGATGCTTAGCGGTGCAGACTATATGAAACAGGGCAAATTTTTGCCAGCGCCAGACGAAAACTCATGTGAATTTTGCAAGTTCAAATCAATTTGCTTGTATGACTGCAAACTGGGAGTGAGACAGTTGAAAGGAGGGGAAAATGACTAACAAATTTCCGCCGTCTAAAGAGCAAAAGCTCATCTTTGGTTTCACTGGTAAAAAAATGGTTGTCAGCGCTTCAGCAGGAAGTGGCAAAACAACGACAATGATTGAATATATCTCACGCCTTATTGAAAAAGGACAGCCTATCAAAAGGATGCTTGTTTTAACTTTTACAAAAGCCGCAGCGACAGAGATGAAGGAAAGGCTTTTGTCAAGCCTTATTGAAAGGAGCACTTCTCCAAAAATTCAAGACCAGATTGATGATGTTTTTGTCAGTGACATAAGCACAATCCATGCTTTTTTGGAAAAAATTATCAAGCGCAACATTGGTCAGTTTGAACTCATGGAGGGGTTCAATCTTTTGGACGAGCAACAATCTTTGCTTATGCAAAATGAGGCCATTGAACTTGCACAGCAAAAATTTAATAAGCAAAATCATGATGAATATCTCAATCTTAATCTCGTCATGCGCGACAAAGAGTTGGTGAAAAAAATAATTTTAAAACTTTTTGATTTTCTGTCCGCACAATCAAAGCGAGAGCAGATTATGGAAAGATTCCATGACACAAATTCAACCTTTGAGCAAGCGAAAAAATATTTGGAGGAGAGGTTATATTCAGTCCAAGACGAAATTGCAAATGAAATTGATTTATTTCCTATGGACAACGAAAAAGTCACGGCATATTTGGTCATAATCAAAACTCTCGTTTGCCAAAGGGGAGAGGACTTAAGACAGACCGCAAAAATGCTTAGCATGGTCACTCTTCCACGCCAATGCACGCTGACAGACTATGACAAAAAGAAAAATGTTGTTGCAATCAAAGAAAAAGCAAACAAACTCATCAAATTTGCAAAAAAGCTGAGTCCAAACGAAGATGTTGTGTGGGATAACAGTCAAAATGACAGGCTTGTGCAGGCTATATTTGGGCTTTATGATTTGTTTGAGAAGGAATATCTTTTGTTAAAACAGCGTGGAAACTGGCTTGACTTTGATGACCTTGAAAAATACAGCGAACAACTTTTGGATGATAAAGCTGTTTTAAATGAACTGCAAGACGGCTATGACTATGTTTTTGTTGACGAATATCAGGACACAAACCCTGTGCAAGAAAAGATTGTCAAACTTCTGAGTGAAAAATGCAGATTTATTGCAATTGGTGACCCGAAACAGGGCATTTATGCTTTCCGAAACGCGACAAGCAAGATTATCTTAAAAGACAGCGAAGACTTTGACAAAATGCAAGACGGCAAAACACAATATCTCAGTTCAAATTACAGAAGCGACAAACAAATATTGAATTTTGTAAACCATGTTTTCAGCGAAATTATGACCCAGAAAACCTCGGGCATAAATTACAAAGCATCTTCATTTTTAAAAGGCAAAAAGGACAACCCAAAAACTTCTCTTCCTGCTGTCGAAATTCTGGTTGCACACAAGCCAAAGCGTGCCAAGGCGGAGGATGTGACAGACTATGACATTTACAAAGATGAACTTGTTTGCAAGCAGCATAATGATGTTGAGGCAAGCGTTGTTGTTGAAGAAATTGAAAATTTGCTTGCAAGTGAATTTATTGACCCAATTTCTGGGCAAAAGCGAAGGGTTGAGCCAAAAGATATTGCCGTTCTTTCACGCTCGAAAAGTGATATCTGTGACGGCATCATGCAATTACTAAGGAAAAAAGATGTTCCTTTTGTTTCGACCTTAAGGTCAGAGTTAACAAACAAGCCACACACGCTTTTTGTTGTAAATCTTCTCAGCCTTTGCATAAACCAAAATGATGATATTGCACTTGCAAGTTATCTTTTTTCGCCACTTTGCTTGATAAGTTTGGACAGGCTTGCGCTTTTGGAGGGCGAAGGCAATTTTGCGCAAAAAGTTTTCTCTTCCACTGACGAACAAATTGTGGCGGCATTAAAAAGACTGGATGAATTTAAAAATGACTGTTTATTTTTGGGCGCGAAGCAGGCGCTCGAAAAATTGTTTATTGAAAAAGAATTTTTCATATATCTTAAATCAGAAATAGGCGAAAATGCGGTCAGCGAGATGAACTCACTTTTAAGCACAATTGGAGGATATGAAAATGACAGGGATTTGCCGGAACTTATTTCATATCTTAAAAGTCCACTTGAGTTTTCAAATGTGTCTGGTCAAAACGCTGTGACAATTTCAACAGTTCACGCAAGCAAAGGTTTGGAATATCCAATTGTCTTTGTTGTAGGGCTCGGCAAAAACATTTTGCGAAGCGAAATGGATGCGTTCAAACTTGATGAAAAATTCGGTGTGGGAATAATGAGTTATGACGAAGAAAAAATGGGCAGATTTCCATCATTGCAACTCGTTGCTGCCAGGGATAGTTTCAGCCACAAAGAAAGGGTTAATGAACTTATGGTGCTTTATGTTGCGTTAACCCGTGCAAAATCACATCTCATCATCTCTGGCACTGTTGGCAGGGGTGAAATTGATGATTTTGAAGAAAATAATTTTGAAAGTTATCCAAATTTTATGTCCTTAATTTTGTCAACTTGCCCTGAGAAGACAGGGGCAAGAATTTTGCAGATTGATGAGACTATAGAACTTGAAAATAAAGCCGAAAAAATAAATTTAAAAGTTGATTTTAATAAATTAAAAGCCACGCTTGACCAATACACAAATTTTGTTTATCCATATTTGTCTGACACAAAAGCAAAACAAAAGTCGTCTGTCACAGCGCTTGCGCATAGCGGTGAAGAATTTGTTGGTGGAGATGGCGGCTTTGCAGAGGAAGGCACAGCATATCATGAGGCACTGAAAGTTATAGATTTTGAAAAAATAAATTGCCCAGAAGATGTTGAAATTGAACTGGAAAAAAATAATTTTGATTTAGCATATAAAAATTTAATTGATGAAAAAATTGTTTTTGAAAATGTTATGCTTATTAAGCCTTTCATAAAAAATAAAAAAATAATTAAAGAAAAACAATTCACCATGCGCCTTGGTTTGGATGAAGGTTCTCGTTTGGTTCAAGGCACAGTTGACCTTTTCTTGAAAGGTGAAAAGAACATTTTAATAGATTACAAATACACGCGCGAGAAGGATGAAGTTGTGCTTTTAAACAGATATAAAAAACAACTTGACCTTTACAAAAGAGCAATAGAGCAGGCGGAAAAAATAAAAGTTGATGAAGTTTATTTAATTTCCTTAAAAAATAAAAAAATAATTAAATATTAAAAAAATAAAAAAAATATTTAAAAATATTAGTAAATTATTTTTTCTTGTGTTATACTAAAGGAGAAAAAAGGAGTTTATTATGATTTTTTCACAATTTTTAGACATCCAAACGGCAATAGAATCATTTTTCACATCAATCACAAGTGCATTATCATACAACCTTTTGTTTATCATTGGCCTTGGGGTTGAAGCATTTTTAATTTTTCTATTCAGCATTTTAAACAGGTTTTCCTATGAAGGCAGGATGAGAAGGGCGCTTGATGGTCTTAACAGATGGCTGTTTAAATATAAGTCGCTTGACCGAGATAACATTAAGGAATTCAGCAATCTTATCAAAAAAGCACCAAAGCGTCTTGCAATAAATTGGCAACAATATATATTGTATAGGGAAAAAGCACCTTCAGAATATATGTCAGCGGAAAACATCATTGAAAAACCTTTAAGAACAAGCGCGTCTGCTGCTCACATCAAAAACTTTGTTTACATCTCTATAGCGTGGGGATTTATCACTTTCTTGTTTGGAATTTCAAAACTAAACCTAAGTGATACAATTGTCAACGCAACAATGCTTATCATTGCTTTAATTATTCCGGTTATTATTGCAATTCTTTGCACTGCAACAGTGATAATCATGCGTGCCAGAAAAAATGTCAACTTGGATGAACTTTATCAAAACTTGCATTTGTTTGACAGATTTATTGATAACGCTTGCGTTGAACTTCCACCTTACATTGACTACTCACTCCTTTTCACAGCACAGGAAATTGACAAAGGCATCCCAGCCCTTAGAGAATATCTTGAATCAAGAGCAAGAAAGGAAAAAGAAGAGTTTGACAAAATTGCACAGCAAGATGCTGTTCAGTATGAAAAATATGATTTTGATGGACTTGGCATAGATGGACAAAATATCCTTGAAAGAGCGATGAAGGAATCAGAGGCTTATTTGTCAAAGAAGGATAAGACACTTGCAAAAATTGCTCAGATTGAAGCAACAGTTGAAAGTTTGAAAAAGAATTTTGACAACATCCAAAAAGACTATCAAAAACGTATGCAAGTTTCCAAAGAAAACATTGACAGACTTCGTCAGCAACAAGAGGAAACGACAAACAGAATTGAAAGCAACTTCTTAAGAAAACAACAAAATCAAGAGATTGCAAAACAGGAAAAAGAGGAAGCGGATTTCGAACAGCAAAAACGCAGGTTCTTGGTTGAAAAGGGCGAGTATGAGGAAGTTATCAAAACCTTAAATGAAGAGATGGAAAGTGGCAGAACAGAAGTTGAAGAGGCCATGATGAGCGAATATGAAACTTTCTATTCAAAACTTTTCAATAACGCCATATCAGATGCAGAGAAAAAGGTAAAAGAAAAACTCAACGCACTTACAGAAAGTAATCAACAAGCAGAAGAAGAACTCACAGTCAAAGAAGCACAACTTAAAAGAGTGCTTGATGAAAATGAAACCTTAAAGCGTAAACTTGGAATTGAAGACGAGCAGATTGAAATTGAAACAGCACAATACATGCCTCAAATAAACACGGCAGTTGAAGAGCCTGAGGAAGAAAAACTTATTCACCCAGAAGAAATAGCAAAGGCCGTGAAAATAAAATCAGAAGAGGTTGCTGAAAACAGGGCAGAAGCAGAAAAAGCCAAATCAAACGCTATTCTTGCAAAACTTGATGAAAAGGCCGAAGAAAAACCAGAAGATGTTGCCAAGAACGAAACACCTGAGGCTGAACAATATGCCCCATCAAGTCCAATGGAACAAGAGTTTGTTGCAGAGGAACTTCCGCAGCAAAGTGACCAGGTGGTTGCTGAAGAGCCTTACGCTATGCCACTTGAGGAAGAATATGAGCCTATGGTGGATGAGCCAGTCGCAGCAACTCAGCCAGAGCAAAGCTCAGATGGCGGAGCAAAGCGCAGAGGCAGGCCAAAAAAAGGGCAAGAGAAAAAACTTGAGGACATTGTTGGCGAAAAGCGAGTTCGTGGCAGGCCAAGAAAACCGGCAGAGCCAAAAGCAAACACGCCGGCAAAAAAACGCGGCAGACCTGCTGGAACAGCAAAAAAAGCACCAGCCACAACGGGTGAAAAGAAAGGCAGGGGCAGACCTAAAAAAGATTCCGCAAAAGAACTTAGCGAAATAAAAAAGAAAATTGATGACGAAGAAAAAAGGTTGAGCGAAATTCGTGATAAACTTGATGGAGAAATTCAAAAAGCAATTTCTGACCTTGATGGCAACTCTTCAAAGGACAGAAGAGATGAAATTATGAACGAAATTTCTTCACTTAAAGGGCAAGTTCAAAACGTTAAAAATTCTTCTTCGTCAGAAGAGATTGAAGAAATCAACAAAAAAATTGAGTCACTTCTTGAAGAAATCAAAAAATTGTAATTAAGAAAAGACCTTGAGGAAAGGTCTTTTTTTATTGCTTTGCGTCAAATATGTCATAAAAGAGAAAAGTTAATCACAAAATATATTCATGATTGATTTTTTCGCTTTGATTTTTCTTGGCTTGGTTCAAGGGTTGACAGAATTTTTGCCTGTGTCTTCCAGCGGTCACTTGGTGCTTTTGTCCAAGTTGTTTGGGCTTGAGGACAGCCTTTTTGTCAGCATAATTTTGCATGTTGCAACACTTTTGTCTGTTGTGTTTGTGCTTAGAAAAGAGGTGTGGGGAGTTGTCAGACATCCTTTTTCGCCGCTTGGGAAAAATCTTATTTTTGCCACTTTTCCAACATGTTTGATTGTGCTTCTTATTTATCCTTTTGTGACAGAAGCCTTTGAAGGTGCACTTTTGCCTTTATGTTTCATCATCACTGCAGTTATGCTGCTTGTTTGTGATTTTTATATTAAAAAAAGAAAGGTGATGTGCGAAGGCCCAATTTCAACCAAACAGGCGCTTATTATGGGCACGGCGCAAGGTTTTGCAACTTTGCCGGGGATTTCAAGGTCAGGTTCAACCATTTGCGCAGGGATTTTTGCAAGAGGTAACAGAGAGGAAGTGGCAAAATTTTCATTTCTTATGAGCCTGCCTATCATTGTGCTGTCACTTATTCTTGAAATTTGCACTCTTGCCACATCACATGCTTTTCCAAGCGTCAACATGTTGGGTTTGATTGCTGCCTTTTTTGTGGCGTTTTTTGTGGGTGTTTTTTCAATAAAATTCATGATTTCTTTAACGCAAAAATTAAACTTCAGGTGGTTTGGCTTTTATTTAATTCTGCTTTCAGTTGTGACATTGTTTGTTTAAAAGGGTGAGTAATGGACTTTTACGCAAAAAGCATTGATGAAAGTTTAAGATTGACATCTTCATCTCGAGATGGCTTGTCTTTTGACGAAGCCAAAAGGCGAGAGCGTGAATATTCCGCGCGCAAAATTGACAAGCAGAAAAATGATAGTTTAGTTAAAAAATTTCTAAAACAATTTTCTGATTTTATGATTCTTATCTTGCTTGCCTGCGCAGTTGTTTCTTTTGCAATTGGCATAATGCAAAATTCCACAAGTGAAATCATTGATGGCAGCGTTATTCTTCTTATTGTTTTGATGAACGCAATTTTTGGGCTGTTGCAAGAAAACAAAGCCGAGAAGTCTTTGCTTGCTTTACAGAGTATGACGCAACCAGAAAGTTTTATTATAAGAAATGGCGAGCGGGTTAAAATCAAATCTGAAAACATTGTGCCGGGGGATATTGTTGTTTTGGAGGCGGGAAGCAAAGTTCCGGCAGACTGCAGACTTATTGAAAGCACATCTTTGTTTGTTGATGAATCGTCACTTACAGGCGAAAGCAACGCGGTTGAAAAAAACGCGACATTTGTTTGCAAGCAGGGAACGGCGCTTTCTGAAAGAAAAAACATGGTGTTTAATGGCACAACCGTTGTGAAAGGCAGAGGTGTGGCGGTTGCAGAAAAAGTTGGAAAGGACAGCGAACTTGGAAAAATAGCAAATGTTCTCACTCAGTCAAAAAAAGAACTTTCTCCCTTAGAGCAAAGCATAAAAAGTTTGGGCAAAATCACAACTTATCTAATTTTGGGGATGGCAATCAGCACTTTTATAATTGAACTTGCAGCAAAATTCAGTCCGCTTGACGCTTTTTTGACTGCGGTTGCCATTTCAGTTGCGGCAATTCCTGAAAGTATGCCCGCAGTGATAACAATCATCATGAGTTTGGGCATTTCCAGACTTGCAAAACAAAAAGCAATTGTAAAACACATCCACTCTGTTGAAACGCTTGGCTCTTGTGATGTGATATGTTCAGATAAAACCGGAACCTTGACGCAAAACAAAATGTGCGTAACGGCGCTGTATTGTGATGGAAAATTCTCGTTCAAACAAGCAAAATTTTGCAAAGATTTTGATTTATTGCTAAGCGCCATGGTGCTTTGTAATGACGCGGCGGCGAGCAAAACAAATTTTATTGGTGACTCAACAGAAGTCGCGCTTTTGGAGTATGCAAGCAAATTTTGCATCCCTCAGTCAAAGCAAAGCAGTTGCCCTAGAATTCAAGAAATACCTTTTGATTCAGAAAGAAAACTTATGAGCAGCGTCAATAAGTATAACGGCGAAAATGTGGCGTTTGTTAAAGGCGCAATTGACATGCTCATCAAAAAGTGTGACAAAATTATGATAAACGGAATTGAAGTTGAACTCACTCCACTTCTCCGTCAGCGAATAGAAAAAGCGAACATCACTCTTTGTGAAAAAGCGCTCAGAGTTTTGGGGTTTGCGGTCAAAAAGGTTAAAGGCAGTTTTGTTGAGGATGGGTTGACTTTTCTTGGACTAGTTGGCATGATTGACCCGCCGAGAAAAGAGGTTAAGGACGCTGTTCAAAAATGTAAAAAAGCAGGCATGCGCCCAGTTATGATAACCGGCGACCATTTGGATACAGCGTTTGCCATTGCAAAGGAAATTGGCATTGCTGAAAGCAAAAAACAGGTTCTTTCAGGACAAGAGATTGATGTTTTAAGCGAAGAGCGTTTTTTAAAACTCCTAGGCTCAGTGTGTGTGTTTGCAAGAGTTAGCCCAGAAAATAAGGTCAGGATTGTTGAAGGATACAAAAAACTCGGCCATGTTGTTGCCATGACGGGAGATGGAGTCAATGATGCAGCAAGCATAAAAAAGGCGAACATAGGCATAGGCATGGGCATAACTGGGACAGATGTCACAAAAGAGGTTGCAGACCTTATCATCACTGATGACAATTTTGCCACGATTGTGCTTGCAGTTGAAGAGGGCAGAAAGGTTTACAGTAATATTCAAAAAACAGTCAAATTTTTGTATTCAGCAAACATGGGCGAAATTTTGGCGCTATTTTTTGCCACCATGTTTTTCCCACAATATGTTTTCTTAACTCCAATACAAATTTTGTTTGTCAACTTAATCACGGACTCGTTGCCAGCCATTGCGCTTGGCGTTGAGCCAGCGGAAAAAGATATCATGCTTGTTAAACCGCGAGATAAAGGGAAGGGGCTGTTCAGTGACGGAAATGGAATTGTCACCCTTATTATGGGCTTTGCACAAACAATTTTAACTTTGTCCTCTTTTTGTCTTGGCCTTTATCTTTTTGGCTCAGCCATTGCAACGAGCATGGCGTTTTACACTTTGAACATCATCCAATTTTTCTATTTGCTCTCAGTGAGGACTCAGGATAGCATTTTTAAATCAAATCCATTTAAAAACAAATGGTGCATTGTGTCAATTTTGTTTGCGGGTGGATTATTGACTTTGATTGCTGCAACACCGCTTCACAAAGTGCTAAAGCTCGCCTCTTTGAACGGTTACGAGTGGGCATATATATTTCTTGTTTCATTTTTAATGGTTTTTATCAGTGAAATTTGCAAGATTTTTTTAAGAAAACGGAAAAAGTCCAAATTATTTTGACTTTAAAATTTTGATATGCTAAAATTTAAGCATGTTTGAAAAGATATTTGCTTCGACAGAACAATTTTGTGCGTTTTTGTCACAAGTGCGACTTGGCAAACAAGAGCATAGTTATTTAATAGTCAGCAAGGACAGTGTTTCTGCAAATGAAATGGCAACTTTGTTTGCCAAAGCTTTATTATGCAAAGACATGTGCGGAGTTTGTGAAAATTGCAAAAAAGTGCAGTTAAAAGCGCATCCTGATGTTAAATATTATCCAGAAGGCGGAAAATTATTGGTTGATGACAGCAAAAAAATTGTTGATGAAAGTTTTACAAAACCAATATTTGCAAACATTAAGGTTTTCATAATCAACTCAGTGGACAACTCCACCGAAGAAGCGCAAAACAAACTTTTAAAATCTTTGGAAGAACCGAACGAGTGTGTTTATTACATTTTGACCACATCGAACCTTGAAAAAGTTTTGCCAACAATAAGGTCAAGATGCCATAAGGTTGAACTCAATCAACTTCCGCAAAGCGAGATTGCAAAACTATTAGATGATGGCGAAGAAACAAACAAAGCGCTTGCACTCAGTTTGGGCGGAGGATACATCTCAAAAACCTTGCAACTTAACGAAAAAGAAAATCTTTCAAACTTGGTCAATCTTGCGTTAAGTCTTTTAAAAGAACTTAATTCATCAAAAGAGGCAATAGGTTATGTTAAAAGTGTTTTGGACACAAAAACAGATTTTCCTCTTTTGCTTGAAATCATGACCATTATTATTGAAGATGCAATTATGCTCAAAGCGGACATAAAAGCAAATATCAGGCTTGAAATGTTCAGGACGGAACTTGAAAGCATTTCAAAGCAGCTATCTTTGAAGTGTTTGTCAGCAATGAACGGCGTCATCACAAAAGCGAATAAAGAACTTGTTTACAATGTCGGCTTGCCACTTGTTGTTGACGGACTTGTTATGAATATCTTGGAGGTGAAATACTTATGCAAATAGAAGTTGTTGGGGCAAGATTTAGGCATGGGATGACGACCTATTCTTTCAGCCCTAATGGTGAGAAATATCTTAAAGGCGACAAAGTTATTGTTGAAACAGAAAAGGGCAATGATATTGTCACAATTGTTCAGGAAGAAAACTTGATTGACCCAAGCGTGCTGGAAGAACCTCTTAAAAATGTGCTTAGAAAGGCCACTAAAGAGGAGATTGAACTTGCCGACCAAAATGACAAAAAGGCTGCGTCTTTTTTGCCAGAAGTGAGAAAAATGGCAAAAGAAAGCGGTTTGGAGATGAAAATCATATCTGTTGAGGCAAATTATGACTTTTCGCGCATGACCATCAATTTCACTTCTGAAGGCAGAGTTGATTTCAGAGCCTTTGCAAAAAAACTTGCTGAAAAATTTAGAACACGAATTGAACTTAGGCAAATTGGCCCAAGGGATGCTGTGCGAGCAATGGGCGGGCTTGGAATTTGTGGCAAAGAGTGTTGCTGTTCGGAAGGGTATGGCCTTAGTGACCACATATCAATCAAAATGGCAAAAAATCAAAACTTGTCACTCAACCCAAACTCTATCAGCGGTGTTTGTGGCAAACTTTTGTGTTGCCTTGCGTATGAAAACGAAGCTTATGCCGAGGCCTTAAAGACAATGCCAAAAGTTGGCAGCATGGTGATGACAAAGGACGGCAAAGGCAAAGTGGTTTTCAATGACCTTTTAAACCGCAAAGTCAGCGTCAAGTTTGAAGACGAAAATTCAAGTGAAATAAAAGAATATGATGAAAAAGAAATTAAGTTTGACCGCAAGCGAGAGAATTGATGACTTGCAATTTGAGGGGTTAAAAGTAATTCAAGACAAAAATTTGTATGCTTTCACCTCAGATGCAGTTGTTCTTGCAAATTTTTTGAAAATTAAGAAAGGTGAAAACGCTGTTGAGATTGGCTCTGGCAGTGGTGTTATTTCAATTCTTGCCACAAAAAAAACAAACGCAAAAGAAATTGTCGGCTTTGAAATTCAAAAACCTCTGTTTGAAATGGCAAACAAAAGTTTGGCTTTAAATGACATAAAAAATGTCAAATTTGTGTGTGATGACATTAAAAATTACAAAAAATATCTATCTGATGGCACAGTGGATGTTGTCTTTTCAAATCCACCTTATAAAAAAGAAGGGACTTCAACAAAAAATCTTAATGAAAGCAAGGCACTTGCCAGACATGAAAAAACTCTTCCACTTGATGTTTTGATAAATGTAAGCAGCAAAATGTTGAAGTTTGGCGGAAGAGCGTATTTTGTTTATGATGCAGACCGAAGTGCTGAAATGATAACGGCACTTGTCAAAGTTGGCTTAGAGCCAAAGAGAATGTTCTTCACAGAAAACGGCAAAGGCAAAGTGATTTTGTTTGTTGTTGAAGCCGTAAAGGGTGGCAAAAGCGGAGTTAAAGTTTTGCCAAATTTGGTGACCAATGATTTGGACGGAAAATATATTTCAGAAATAAAAAACGGCGTTTGGGCGTCACATAACGCGGCACAATAAACACCCGACTATTGCTCCAAAAATTGATGCCAAAAGTGCGCAAGGAATTGCGTAATAAAGTTTTTTTACTTTTGTCTGTGAAAAATAGACGGTTGCAACATAAAATATTGTTTCGCTGCACCCTAAAATGACGCTGGCACACCTTGAGATGTAACTGTCTGGCCCATAAGTTGCAAAAACATCATTGAGAAGGGCGTAAGAGCCTGAGCCAGTGAAAGGGCGAAGCAGGACAAGTTCACAAAGTTCATTTGGAATTCCAACAAATTTAAACACGGGCGCAAGCAATTTTGCCAAAAGTTCAGTGATGCCGCTAAGTCGCAAAAGGGCAACGGCAATCATTATTGTTGCAACAAAGGGGAAGATGCTGACGGCAAGTTCAATTGCGCCTTTTGCACCTTTGACGAAAGTGTCATAGGTGTTTATTTTTTTAAAGTAACCATATATGAAAAGCCCGACAAAGAGGACGGGGAGGATGTAAATGCTCATTTTTTCCTCCTTCTAAATTTTCTTGAAACAAAGTCGCATAGTAGAACAAAGGAAATTCCAAGCACAGTTGTCACTATTGTTGAAAGCAAAGTTGGAAGCACAATGTCAGCGGGGTTGCTGCTTCCAGCGGCAGACCTAAGACCTATCACTGTGCTTGGCAAGAGTTGTATTGATGTGGCGTTGACAACAATGAGCATAATCATGGCAAAAGTCGCCTTTCCGCTGCCGTCATCCATTTTTTGCATGGCCTTTATTCCCATTGGTGTTGCTGCATTTCCAAGTCCGAGCATGTTCGCTGACATGTTTAAGGCTATCATTTTTTCAATTTCTTCATTGTCTACACGAAACAACTTTTTGATGATTGGCCTCAACAGCTTTGCAAGTTTTTTGCCAAGACCCGTTGCGTCAACAATTTCAAGTAGCCCCAGCCAAACGGCATACACGCCGCAAAGTTCAAGGCAAAGTTCAAGTGCCGATGCTGAGGCAGAAATCATGCTGTCCAGCGTCATGGAAGGATTGACAAAAATCAGCACCACGAGAGATGAAAGCACCATGAAAAGCCAAATTTTATTCATAGCAATAATATATGAGTTTAAGCTATATTTCTTGACAAAATTGGGTTGTTATGTTAGGCTTTTAAAGTATGTTTACAGACGCGCACGCACATATTTATGAACTTGATTTTAAGCAAGTTATTGCAAGAGCGAAAGAGGCTTTTGTTGATTTTATCATTTGCCCTGGAACAGATAGGCAGTCAAGTTTAAAAAGTGTTAGCGTGGCGGAAGAAAATGACGGCGTTTTTGCTTGCATTGGCTTTCATCCAGAGGATGCAGCAAGTTTTGATGAAAGCGCTATTAAATTTTTGGAAGAATTGGGCAAAAGTGAAAAAGTTGTTGGAATTGGTGAGATTGGACTTGATTATCATTTTGGCGTAGACGATAAAGTTTTGCAAAAAAAGGTTTTTTTGGAACAGTTAAAACTTGCTCATAGACTTAAAAAACCAATTGTTGTGCATATCAGGGACGCCATGGATGACGCACTTGAACTTATGGAATTAAATAAGGACTTAATCACTAATGGCGGAGTTGTGCATTGCTTTAATGGAGATGTGAAAGACTTTGAGCGCATCAACGCTCTTGGGTTGGATGTAACCATTGGAGGAATTTGCACTTTTAAAAAATCTGTTGGACTTAGGGAAGTTATTAAGCATATCCCTATTGAACACATCTTGCTTGAAACCGACACGCCTTTTCTTACTCCTGAACCATTTAGGGGCAAAGTTAACGAGCCAAGGTTTATCCCATATATAGCCGAAGAAATTGCAAAAATTAAAAATCTTACAATTTCAGAAGTCGCCGCAATAACCACACAAAATGCAAGGAGGGTGTTTGGGATATGAATTTTGTTGCAAAAAAAAGATTTGGTCAAAACTTTTTAACCGACACAAATTTGCTTTCGTCAATTTGCTTGGACGCAGAAATTTGCAAAGAAGATGAGGTGCTTGAAATTGGCGCAGGGCTTGGCAGTTTGACGAAACAACTCTCCAAACATGCAAAGAAGGTTGTTTCTTATGAAATTGACACAGATTTAAAGCAAAATCTTCTCTCGCTTGGGTGTGAAAATGTCATCTTTCATTTTGAGGATGCTTTAAAAAAAGATTTGGCATTGATTGAGGGAGACTTTAATGGAAAATATAAGTTGGTGGCAAATTTGCCTTATTATATAACAACACCGCTTTTATTTAAATTTTTGAAAAGTAAACGCCTTATTTCAATCACTGTTATGGTGCAAAAAGAAGTCGCTGAAAGGATGTGCAGCAGCGTGGGTGACAAAAATTATGGTCTTTTGAGCGTAAGTTGTGCCTTTTATGGCAAGTGTAAAATTATGCGTAAGGTGTCCAGAAAAATGTTTTCTCCGCAACCGGATGTTGATTCTTGTGTTGTGCGCTTGGATATGAGTAAAACGGCATGTGACGAAGAAAAGTTTTTCAAAGTTGTTAAAGCCGCCTTTTCAAAACGCAGAAAAACGCTTTTAAACACGCTTGCGGAAGGATTAAACATCACAAAAGAGGAACTAAAAAAGGCCAGCATAGATTTGACAAAGCGGGCGGAGGAACTTTCTTTGCAGCAATTTGTGGAACTTACAAAAACGCTTGACCAAAATTTTAATATTTAATTTTTTGGCGGAAACGAACAAAATGAGCCAATTGAACAATAAACATGCCACAAAATTGATTTTAATTGTGCAATTTCTTCAGGCGTTTTGTTTTTGCACAATTCAACGGCTATTGCAGTTGACAAATATAACATTTGTGTTGGGGACATTTCCTTCATAATTATTATATATAACAAAATTTCAAAAAAGGTTTTATTTTATGACATTTTATGTTACAATATTAAAAAGGGTAGAAAAATGAGTCAAACAAACGAAGAAATTGATTACAAAGATGAATTTTTAGAGATATTTTATGACAACATAGAACGTGATGGCAGCGACAAACTCTTGGAGTGGCTTGAACGCAGCGACTTTTTCACAGCGCCCGCCTCAACCAACCGTCACAGCGCTTTTAAGGGTGGACTGTGTATGCACAGCGTTTTGGTCTACAAAAGATTTGTGAAATTGCTTGAAAACGAATATGGCAAAACTTGGGAAAAACAATTTTCAAAGGAAAGCGCAGCCATAGTTGCCCTTTTGCATGATGTTTGCAAAGTTGATTGCTATCAGGAAAGTTTTAAAAATGTCAAAGATGAAAATGGGGTATGGCAAAAAGTTCCATGTTACAAATTTGAAGAGGCATTGCCTTATGGACATGGAGAAAAAAGCGTTTACATAATTTCATCATTTATGAAACTTTCCAGGGAAGAGAGCATGGCTATAAACTGGCACATGGGTAACGCCGACAGTAGGGTTAAAGGTGGCTTTTATGGACTCAGTTCCGTCTTTTATGCTTTCCCAACCGCACTTTTATTTCATATTGCTGACATGCAGGCAACATTTTTAGATGAAACTTCTTAAAATTCCCTATTGACAAACGAAATGAAATGCAGTATAATATAGTCGTAAGTAAAGGAGGGTTTAAGTTATGGCTATTAAAGGAAGAGGAGTAAGAGGTTCAGGTAGTGTAGATAGCGGAGATAATAGAGACAACAGAACAAATGGAAAATTACCTGATGATAATGCAAAACCTAAAGAAGAAGATTTGGATAAAGGGGGAAGGAGAATGCAATATATAGATGACGATATTTATGAAGACGACGAAGAAGATGAGGTAATTGAAATCACTTCTTCAAAGCCAAAGAATCAAGCTCGTCAAAGAAAACCAAAAGTAAAAAAAGCAAGAGGTTACTACAAGAGTGGTAAAGCGTATACTTTTGCGAAAAGGCATCCGTTCCTTACTCTTAGCATAGCAGCCGCTTTTCTTGGGACTGGAGGCCTGGTAGCAGAGCATTACATTGCTGAGCATTTTGGTGATGTTGATGGCGCAAAATTGCAAGCTGCGATAGTAAAAGTATGCAATGATTTAGGCTTGGATGCTAAATATTTTGGCATTAGTAATAATAATTATGCTCAATGGGGTTACAGATATAGAGTTAACAATATTTTAAACGATAAAGGCGTTTCGGAAGCCGCTTATAATAAGGCATTTGCTAATTCCATTAACCAAGAACTTGTTGGTAAATATCAAGGTATAGTTTTAGAGGCATATGAAGCCGGATGCACAGCGGCGGATTCGCTTATGGCTCAACAAGCTGACAAGAAAACAAAAGATGCCAAAAAGGTTGAAGAAATAACTGTTGAAAAGGCTGAAGAATATGTTAAAAACCTTGAAGATAAAGGCCTTGTTGAGTTTGAAGATGACACTCAAAGAAAGATGGCTGTTTTAGGCATTCAAAAGGGCTGGAATGAAAGGGTCCAAGGCATTGCTCCTAGTCCATTAGAACTTAAAGCTGGACGAGAAGCGGCTGGTGACATTGGTGTTTTGGACGGCGAAAAAGCAGCTATAAATGACAGACTGGCTGGCAATGAAATGCCAAGCGATGCAGGATTAGATTATCAGATTGACAGCAACTTGTCATTTATGAATAAAAATGGATTTTTTGGCACAGACAAAACAAAGGACTATCTTGAAGGTTTTGGTAGTGAATATTCTTCTGACTATAAAGCAGCATATGCTGAGATGTATAAAACTTTTGACAGTGCAAGCATAGATTTCTCAACAGGTGAAGAAGACCTTAAAAAACTTTCAGACAGTTTGGCTGGTGTGTATGGCCAAGGCTATCCAATCACTGGTATTTACGGAGTTCAAAGAGAAAAAGATGTCGATGAAAATGGTGTAATATCATATTATTACAATGTGATTTTGAAAGGCCAAGGAAATGACATTGTTGTGGTTTCTTTGGGCTCACTTAAGGGAGATTGGGCAGGATTCTACAACGCATTTGGTGATGGAGCAAAAATTGCAGATTACTTGCTTAAAACAGCAAATGAAATTGGAATTAAGCCTTTCCAAGTTGCTGAATACAAACTTCTTAGTGATGTTGTAAGTGATGAGGCTCAAAGAAGTGTTCTTGAGGAAACTCTTGATGGCTTTACTCCAGATTCTAAGGAAAGCGAATTCTATGTTAGAAAAACAGCGACAATTCAAGGGGAAGTAAAGGAAACTTGTCTTCATGCTTTGAGTGTTGAAAAAGATGAAAATGGAAACCTTGTTTCATGCACACAAATTCTCCCAGCGTTCTCAATCACAACAGCAAAAGACATGAATGGTAAATTTGCAAATCTTGAATTAGACAGCCTTTGTGCACAACTTGCTCATAAAGAGGGCGCAAAAGTTGACCCAAGTCTTCTTGTTTCAGGAAGCTATGGCGGAGGAGAAAAAGAGGATATAAGCAGCGGAGAATTCTTGACAACAAACGAAGACCTCAATGAAGAAGCTTTGAAGGATGCTGAAGCTAGCACTCAAAAGCCAGCAGCTCCAACTCCAGAGACAACAAAACCTGAAGGAACTCTTAAACCAGGCGAAATTAACCCAGATGATTTGCTTGGAGCAATTGGCGAAAGCGCTGGAAAATAATTTTTATAGTTAAAAACCTTGGCGATCTGCCAAGGTTTTTTTTATTTTTTTGGAAAATTTGAAAAAGTTGTTGACAAGTTTTTTGATTTATGATATATTTACAACGCATTTATGGGGGATTAGCTCAGCTGGCTAGAGCGCCTGCCTTGCAAGCAGGAGGTCATCGGTTCGATTCCGATATTCTCCACCAAAGAAAAAGATGTTGATTTTCAACATCTTTTTTTGTTTGAAAAACAACTTTACACCATGAAAAATCTGTTGTTTTTTGCATTTTATTTTGTTATAATGTAAAAAATAGGACTAGGAGCAAAGGAAGGTTGCTGTCATTATTAGGCTCTATTAAAAAAGCCATACTTGATATGTTTACTGGCATGTTTGCGTTTATCCCGCAATGCATGTATTTCTTTTACACTTGCATGGCAAGTTTCCTTGATATGCTGCAAAGTATGGTTCGAAAACTTGCAGGGCTTGATAGTTACATGGTCACTGGTTCATCTGAACCAATCACAGGAGATGTGCTTGAAAGGTTTGTGAAAGGTATGTTGGGCATCAATACCCAATATTCTGCTTTAAACACAGTTTTTTGGTCGCTTGTTATATTTGGTGCAATAGTTTTGGTTTTAAGCGTGATTATAAGCTTGATAAAAGCGCACTATTCTTATAACGAAGAATCTTCAAACCCTAAAGTTCCGCTTATGAAAGCGTTAAAGAGCATTGCTTCAATGGTCATTGTGCCAATTGTAACGGTCTTTGGCATTGGCATTGCAAATTTATTTTTAGGAGCACTTGATAAAATCACGGCAACTGGGTCTGCCCCAAATGTTGCAGCGACTTTTCAAAATTCTGAATCAGCGAAAAATATTCAAGATGTTTTTGTTAGCGGGAAAGACGAGTGGGGAAACACCACATATGCAAGTTATGACATCTTTGGGATGGGTGTTAAAACAAGTTATCAAACGTTTTCTGGGCTGCTGTTCAAGGTCGCGGTGCGAAATGCAAACCGTGTTAGGCGAAAAAGTTTTACGGCTTCCACAGCCGGTGAAAGTTGGTCAAATGCAGGCATTTTCAGTTCAAGCATTGATGGAGATGAACTTGCACAAATAAATGATGTCGCCTCTCAGATTGATTTTGCTTTTGCAAACAATCTTGAGTTAAAAAATGGACAAACTTTAAGCGTTTTAAAAAGTGAGTCAGCAGCCCTTATCCCTTCGTATAGATATTTTACAAGCAAGATTTGGTATCTTGCAACGATAAATTTCCATCATTTTTCAAAATATCATGTTGGCCTTGTGTGGTATTTTTATGACCTTTGGTCATTTAACTTTTTATTGGGTTATATTGGCGTGATATTGGCTCTTACATTTATGTCCAGCATTGTTTTTGGGTTAATTGTCCGCTTGTTCGAAGCGACAGCACTTTTGCTTGTCCTTCCACCAATTCTTGGAATAGCACCGCTAGATGATGAAAATGCGTTCAAAAGTTGGCGAGGCGAATTTGTTGGTGATGTTTTAATGAGTTATGGCGCAGTGATTGGACTCAATCTAATATTTTTAATTTTGCCTTACATACAACAGTTGCGGTTCTTTAGGAGTGACACCTTAACGAACATTCTGAACATGGTGATTGTTATTGTTGCACTGATTGCAGCAAAACAGGTTGTTGAAATGATGTCAAATTTTGTTGGCGGAAAAAATGCTGTTACATCAGGCGAAGAAGCAAAAAAAGCCTCGACAGAAGCCACAAAGAAAGCGCTCGGGAAAGCCGCGGCAGGAGCGCTGCTTGTTGCAAAATTTATTCCTGGTGTAAGCAATGCCGCAAAAGCCGCCGACAAGGCAATAAAAGAGGTTAAAAAAAGAATTGCTGAAGCAAAGAGGGCGTTGGAATTAAATAAGATAAACAAAAAGATTGAAAAACTTGAAAAGAAGGCGGCTGCAAAAGAGGCAAAAGGCAAAAAACTTAATATTCTTGACAGGGCAAAAAAGAAACAACTTGAAAACCAGCGCAAACAACTTGAAAAGGGTGAAAGTGAAGAGAACGCAAAGAAGAGAATTGACAAACAAAATGGCAAGACTGACGATGAAAAAGAAGAAGCGTTGAATCAATGGCGTGAAAGACAAGACGCCTATAAAGAAGAAGACAAAACCGAACTTGACAAGGAAAAAGAGGAACAAGAAGCGGAAATAGAAGAACTTGAAGCAGAGAAAGAAGAAAAGCAACAGGAAATTTCCGAAAACCTTGCCGCAGCCGAAGAGGAAGATTTAATTGTTAGTGATATGAAGTCATTTGATACAAGTAAAGATGGTGGGAACTTCTCACCATTGGTCGACGCTATCATGGGAAAAGATGTCGCAGATATCGGACTATTTTATGATAAATCGCTTAACACTCAATGTGACAGTAAGGTTTCTTCAATGAAAGGTGCCTATGAAAAATATGTGACAAACAAACAGGAGGCTTTAGGCAGAGAATTGACTGATGTTGAGAAAATAAGTATTGCTGAAAATGCTGCCAAAGCGGTTTTGAATTCTTTAAAAAAAGAATTGCCTGAAGAAATAAAAAAACATAGTAAGAACGCAGAATTACATCGTGAAATTGCTACGACAACTCAAGCCGAAATTTCTGATATTGACGGCAGGGTTGCTGAAATTAAAAAGCGTTTTGAAAAGGGTGGAGACCTTTCAGATGAGGCTCTTGCGGCGGCTAGAGCAGAAAAGGCATCAAAAAAATGGGCAGAAGAGCATGATGATAAAATACAGGCTATCATCAAGTTTGGCGGAGAAACATTAAAAACCGTTGGTGGTGTGTTTGGCCTTGACACCTTTAAAGACAAAATTGACAAAGAAACCGACGCTCTTGATTATGGAAGGTCAATATTAAAGGAATTTGCCAATAAACTTGGTGTGCAGGGTGCTTCTCAACTTAAGCCTTTCCAAACAAAGAAGGAAAGGACAAAAGCCAAAAAGGCAAAACTTCAGGGTCAATCAGTCATGAATTATGGCAAGCAGGAACTTGTTACCATGTCCAAAGAGGCTCATAGATTGGCGGAAAGATTATCTCTTTACAAAACAAAAGAAAATCTTTACAAAGAATTAGAAAAGACGAAAGATACTAAAAAATCAAAATAAAAGGAGGAAAAGATGGCTGTAAGCAGTATGATTGCAGGATTTTTACAAAAAATCGGTGACATTCTCACTGGCTTTTTTGCCATCATTCCTCAGGCAATTTATTTCCTTTATGCATCAATGGCAAGCATAATGGACTTTTTCCAACTGCTATTTAGAAAACTCGTTGGACTGGACACATATTATATTCAATCTGTTGGCGAAGACAGTAAAATTGTCACAAAGCAATATGCTGGCGACATCATCACAGATATGATTGAAGGTGTGCTTGGCATCAATAAAAACTATTCTGCTTTTAACACTGTGTTCTGGTCAATGATTATTTTTGGCTTAATTGTGCTTATTATAATGACAATAATCACTTTAATTAAGGCTCACTACAATTATGATGCAAAAAAATCTTCACCAGCCTATATTTTAAAATCAGTTTTTAAAGCCATTTCAGCCATGGTGATAATACCAATAACAACCATCTTTGGTTTATACATAGGCTTTGCTGTGTTCGGTGCACTTGATACAATCACAACTCCTTCGTCAGGCTCGGCGCTTACTTCCGTCTTTGAGCCGGAGGCCATACAACAATTGCAGTCATCAACTGAACCCAATGCGAAAATTGGCAGTTCTGAAGTGCTGTTGTATGGCTCATACGACATGTTTGGTGAAAAAGAGTGGGCAAACACAGAAACATTTTCTGGAATCATGTTCAAAGCATGTTCTCCACACTCAAACAGAGTTCGAATTGGCTCTTACACTGTTGAAACAGCGGTTAGACCAGAAACAGATGACACAGACGACACAGATGAAGAAGGTTCAGGTGAAGATACGCCAGATGAAGAAATGGACACCTCGCAGAGAGGATGGGAAAGTTTTGGAATATTCTTTACCACAAGCGAAACAAATAAAACTGAAATTGTTGCCTCTCAAATAGATTTTGCTTTTGCAAACAACCTTACTTTAACAACCGAAAAAACAGCAACAATTGGTGGAGAAGCGGCGGTTGCTGTGGGAACAAGTTTGATGTATGGTCCAAGTTTGGTTTTTGCAAGCGGACTTAATAATGTTAAAAGTTTTTCAAAATTTAATGTTGGGCTGGTGTGGTATTATTATAATCTTTGGTCATTTAACTTCCTTGTTGGTTTTGGCGGAATGTTTATTGCATTTACTTTGTTCACAAATGTATTGTTTGGGCTTATGCTGAGAATCATATTCTCTGTGGCATTGTTCTTGGTTTACCCTCCAATGGTTGGCATAATTCCATTTGATGAAGGCAAAGCGGTAAAGAGTTGGCGTGAACAGTTTATGACCCAAATCATTTCCGGATATGCCTCCGTCATTGCAATGAACATTGTCTTCTTGCTTATGCCAATAATCAACAATATTAAACTTTTCAATGTGGCGGTTGTTGATGCAATAATCAATATGATAATTATGTTGGCGGCACTAAGCATGGTAAAAAGGTTTTCAGACATTGTTACCAAACTTGTTGGCGTCAAAGATATTGGTGAAGTTGGAGCAGGCATAAAAAAGGAAGGTGCTCCTGCAGTGATGAAAGGAATTGCCGCAACGGTCGGAAGCGCCTCTGTGGCAAACACGCTTAGAAAATCTGTTGTTGGCACAAATTCATTTATTCCTTCTTTGGCTGGTGGCGGCAGGAAATACCGCAAATATTTGAAAGATGAAATTAACGCAACGCGTGCGGCAAAGAAGAAACAATGGGTTGAAGATGCAAAGGCAGGCAATAAGAAGGGCGGAGCAAGATGGTTTAATAAGGAAGGCGAATTCAGGCCTACCGCATGGATAAATAAAATGCTTGACACAACTGGTGGAACAATTGCAATGGGCTTTCTGGGGCTTAATATTGACCCTCACAGGGGAGAATATCAAGATATCCATACGGGCGAATATGATGATGAGGGCAATGAAATTATTATGAAGGATTCCCGTGTTGTTGGAGAGGATGCTCTTGGCAATCCAATTTATGAGAAACGAAAGAAACCTCTCAAGCGCATCAAGGAAGGCCTTTTGGATATGAGCAAAGTTGGTCTTAAGGCACTTGGTAGTATCACAGGGGCAAAGAATTTCATTGACAAACTTGACAAAAACACTTCGGCAGTTGACATTTTCAAGAGTGGGCTCAATGATTTGGCATATTCTTTAGGAACGCTTAGAAACCCAGAGATGAGTGCTGATGAAAAGCAGGCACTTAAGAGAAAGTTCAAAACTCAAAAGGTAAAAGATGACGAAGCGGAAGAGGCACAAGTCAATGCAACTTTGCCAACTTACACTATGGACACAAGACTGTCTAAGCAAATATTGCGTGACATAGAGCAGATGGTTAAAATACTTGATGATAAAAAGTGACGAATATTGTTGATTTTATAAGCAAAAAATGTTATTATAAGGCGTAATAGACTGTAAAAGGAGGGAAAATGCAAATATCATTATTGTCAAACATTTGGGATAAGATTGGTCAGTTTTTGTTTGGCTTTCTTGCATTTATCCCTCAACTGATTTATTTCCTTTTCACTTCTGCGGCATCACTTTTGGATGTTTTGCAATATTTGATTAGAAAACTTGCCGGCCTTGATGTTTATTATGTCACAAATGCAGATGGCAAGGCAGAGGCGCAAACTGGAGATATTTTAACAAAATTTTTGAAAGGCGTGCTTGGCATTGAAGGTGGAAGCGAATATTCAGCAATTAAAACCGTCTTCTATTCAATGATTATATTTGGCGTTATATTGCTGATATTGTCCACAATTGTTGCCTTCATCAAAGCACATTACAATTATGACGCGAACAAGGCCAACCCTGGCAAAATTTTGGGAAGTGCAATGAAAACCGTTGCAACAATGGTGATTGTGCCTATTGTCACAATTTTTGGCATGTATATTTTAAATGCACTTTTGGGTGCAGTTGACACAATAACATCTCCGGCGTCTTCTTCTGTATTGGGCGATACTTTCTCAAAAGACGCTATCTCACAATTTGCCTCTGGATATGCAGGCGGGGTTGAAGAAAATGGCTACCGAGCCTATGCTTCGTTTGACTATTTTGGAGCAGGGGATTTCACGAACAATGCAAGTTTTTCGGGCATGATTTTCCGAGTGTCTGCACAAAATTGCAACCGAATCAGAACGGATGATTACTCTTATGATAAGGGTGAATTAACAGATGGCGGCAATACAACAAGTGGTTGGAGCAACTTTGGTGTGTTTACAGCAGAAGGTTTGCAAGGCAGCCCTACAGAGTTAAAAGAAAAAGTGGCATCTCAAATTGATACGGCTTTTGCCAACAACTTGCACTTGGCGGACACAACTCATGATGCATGGTGCATTGGAGAAGCCTCTTTACTCAGCACTTCTTACATGCTGCTTAGCACAGTTTGGAGGGGTGGGCTTATCCATGTTCGCAGTTTTTCAAAGTTTAATGTTGGTCTTGTTTGGTATTATTACAACCTTTGGTCATTTAACTGGTTGTTGGGCTTTGTTGGGATAATAATTTGTGTCACAATGCTTGGCAACATTGTGTTCGGACTTATGACAAGACTATTGCAAGTTATTGCACTTTTCCTTGTCTTCCCAGTTCTTGTGGGAATCTCTCCTCTGGATGAAGGGCAAGGGTTCACAACATGGCGAAAGCAATTTATGGGCGACATCTTGATGGTTGTCGGTGCAGTCGTTGCTACTAATATATTCTTTATGATATTACCTTTATTTAACACAATAAAATTCTTTAACAATTCGTTTGTTGATGGCATAGTCAACATGCTTATGGTCATGGCAGGCTTGTCGCTTATTAAAAAATTCATCAGCATGGTTTCCAAATTTGCTGGTGGGTCGGATGCAAATGAAGTTGGTCAGGCCGCAAAAGCAGATGTTGGTGCAGCAGCAGGCAAAGCAATGTCTCCTGTCATGAAAGGTGCAGGGCTTGCTCTTACCACACTCAAACCTGCAATGGGAGGAATAGTTACAAGTATTAAACAACGCTCCGCTCAAGCCAGAAGAGCAAGGGCTGCGGCAGCAAGGCAAAAAGTACGAGATAATCCAGAACAGACTAAGAGAAATGCATGGCGAGAAAGTCATGCGAAGAATCTTGAAGAGAAGGCAACGAAACAAGAGGCTAATGCTGCTAGAAAAATGTTAAAGAAAGCCGGATTAAATCCTGATAGTTATATAAAAGAAAAAGATGAAAAAGGTAACGCTACTGCTTATGATACAGAGGCTTTAGAGGCCGCAAAGAGACTAAACATGTTGGATAGTAAATCACGTCAAGAAATTTTGAATGATTCTAAAGGTGCTGATGGTAAGATTAACCTTAACCAACTTAAATTTAATGTTGGCCTCGGTGGGGAAACTGATGAAGATAAAGCAAAAAGCAAAAAGAAATGGGCAGACAAGCGTGATGCTTATATCAAAAGAAAAAATGAAAAGGGCTTGAAGATTGCACAAATCTTTGGACAGGGAGATAAGTTTAAAGAAAATAAACTTGTTGTCGATAAAAATGGTGAGGAGAGTATTCAGGGTTCAGGAGTATTCTCTGGAATTGGCAATGCAGTTCTTGACCTTAGTCAGACAACCTTGAAAGCATTTGCACAGATGACTGGAGCTTCTGATGCTTGGAAGAAACTTGGTGACCTGGGTGTTGTTGATGATGCAAAGAAAGCGCTTCAAACCATTGCAAGCGGTATGGGTATTGATTATAAGCACAACGATTATCTTACTGGTGAAGCTGGCCCTGTTAAGTTTGATATCCGAACAGAAAAGGATAAGTCGAAGCAGGATGAGAAGGACCTTAAAGATGCAAGAAAGATGCAAAACGCTGAAATTAAAAACCTTGCAACAGAATTAAAGAAGGCCGCAAAAGCAATGGGTGAACTTAGTTCAAAACTTTCAACACCATCTCCAACAGGTGCAGGTGATGATGAAGGCGACAAAAGTGGCAAAAAGTCCTAATTATCACTTTTAACTAAAAAAATATGGTCACAAAACACTGTGGCCATATTTTTTCTTATCTTATTATATATAGAAATTTTGCATATTTTTGCCTTAAAAACGGGCAATTTTGCAAACACTCGGCGGGGTTGTGGCAGGAAAAATAAATTTTCAAAAAAAACTTTAAAAAAAATAAAAATTTTTTGAAAAAATTGTTGACATTTTAAATTGCAATGTGATAGTATATCAATGCTGACCACCTCGGAAGTGACTGAAGTCACCGTCAGCATAGAACCTTGACAACTACATAACAGTTAAAGATATCAAATATCAGTTTACGAGTTATCGACAAACAAAAGTTTGTTATGTTAATGAGTAATACGATAATTTGCATATTTCAATTTAAAAGTGTTATCTTGATTTTAATCTTTAGATAATAGTGAAAATGCTAAGAAATCCATAATTTTATGATTAAGCTACAAAGAGCATATGGGGAATGCCTTGGCACTAGGCGCTGATGAAGGACGTGATAAGCTGCGATAAGCTACGGTGAGATGCACATAATCTGTGACCCGTAGATTTCCGAATGTGGCAACACAGCACCACTAATACGGTGTTATCATTGCACGAATCAAATAGTGTAATGAGGGGAACTCACTGAACTGAAATATCTTAGTAAGTGAAGGAAAAGAAAGTAAACAAACGATTGTGAAAGTAGTGACGAGCGAAATTGCAAGAGCCCAAACCTAAGGCAGAAATGCCTTAGGGGTTTAGGACCTCATCACAGGAGGACAATTGATAGGTGAAGATGGTTGGAAAACCACTCGAAACAGGGTAATAGGCCCGTAACCGAAATCGAAAGTCCCTTGGAGGTATCCAGAGTAGCACAGGGCACGTGAAACCCGGTGTGAAGACGCGAGGACCATCTCGTAAGGCTAAATACGACCTAGTGACCGATAGCGAATAGTACCGTGAGGGAACGGTGAAAAGAACCCCGGGAGGGGAGTGAAAGAGAACCTGAAACCGTATGCTTACAAGCAGAGAAAGGCTGACGTGGCACGAGCCACTAGGCTGATCTCGTACCTTTTGTAGAATGGGCCGGCGAGTTACGGCACGTAGCGAGGTTAAGTGATTATGTCACGGAGCCGAAGCGAAAGCGAGTCTGAACAGGGCGAAATAAGTTGCGTGTCGTAGACCCGAAACCAGATGACCTAACCATGAGCAGGTTGAAGCGGTGGTAACACACCGTGGAGGACCGAACCCACGTTCGTTGAAATGACCGGGGATGACTTGTGGTTAGAGGTGAAACGCCAATCGAATCTGGATATAGCTGGTTCTCCTCGAAATAGCTTTAGGGCTAGCCTCTGCATTTTTAGATTACTGGGGGTAGAGCACTGAATGGGCTAGGGGCCTTCACGGGTTACCAAACCTTATCAAACTTCGAATACCAGATAATTGATAGCAGGGAGTCAGACGGTGTGAGATAAGTTTCATCGTCAAAACGGAAACAGCCGAGATCTACAACTAAGGTCCCAAAGTAATGGTTAAGTGGAAAAGGATGTGTTATTGCTTAGACAACCAGGATGTTGGCTTAGAAGCAGCCACTCATTAAAAGAGTGCGTAATAGCTCACTGGTCGAGTGACAATGCGCCGAAGATTCAACGGGGCTAAAACCATACACCGAAGTTTAGGAATTCTAGTTTACTAGGATTGGTAGAGGAGCAATGCAAACGGGCAGAAGCAGTATCGAAAGGGGCTGTGGACTGTTTGCAAGAGAGAATGCCGGCATGAGTAGCGAGAGCAAGGCGAGAAACCTTGCCGTCGAAAGTCTAAGGTTTCCTGGGGAAGGTTCGTCCGCCCAGGGTAAGTCGGGAACTAAGCCGAGGCCGAAAGGCGTAGGTGATGTCCAACTGGTAGATATTCCAGTACCACCAAAAAACGATAAAGAGCGATGCAGTGACGCAGTAGGATAGCAGGTGCACGGTGATGGAAATCCGTGTCTAAATCATGAGGGGTCTTGTGAGTGAAGCACCATAAGAGCACACCCTGGGTGATGATGGGGAGTGAAATTTAGTAACGAAGCTTGTGAATTCACACTGACGAGAAAAGCTGCTAAGTAGTTTTAGGTGCCCGTACCGCAAACCGACACAGGTAGACGATGAGAGAATCATAAGACGAACGGGATAACCCTTGTTAAGGAACTCGGCAAAATGACCCCGTAACTTTGGGAGAAGGGGTGCCAGCAGCAATGTTGGTCGCAGCGAAACGGCCCAAGCGACT
>CANPWN010000009.1 GCA_947584415.1 uncultured Clostridia bacterium
TTTAAAGTTGACGGTTCTGCCCTGGCTGTCGGTCAATCTGCCGTCATCCAAAATTTGAAGCAAGAGGTTGAAGATGTCTGGATGCGCTTTTTCTATTTCGTCAAAAAGCACAACGCTGTAAGGTCTGCGTCTGACCGCTTCAGTGAGTTGTCCGCCGTCATCAAAACCAACATATCCTGGAGGCGCGCCTATAAGTTTGGACACCGAGTGCGACTCCATATATTCCGACATGTCAAGACGAATTATGTTGTTTTCATCATCAAACATTGCCTCTGCAATGGCTTTGCTAAGTTCGGTTTTGCCAACACCCGTCTGCCCCAAGAATAAGAACGAGCCAATTGGCCTTTTGTTATCCTGCAAGCCGACACGCGACCTTCTTATTGCTTTTGCAACAGCGTTGACCGCCTCGTCTTGTCCAATGACGCGTTTGTGCAATATCTCTTCCAAATGCGTCAACTTTTCCTTTTCGCTTTCAGTCAGTTTTGTGACTGGGATTCCTGTCCATTTTGAAACAACTTGGGCAATTTCATTTTCACCAATTTGAGTGATTTGTTTGCCTTTTGGGGTGACTTTGTCGGTCTTTTTCTTAAGTTCTTCTTCTAACTTGATAATCTCAGACTGCAAAGATGCCGCCTTTTCATAGTTGCGTTGAAGTGATGCGTCATCACGCGAAGATGAAAGTGATGCTATCTTATTTTCCAAATCTTTGATTGCCTGAGGCTTTATGGTGTAATTAACTTTGGCTTTGCTGCAGGCCTCATCAATAAGGTCAATGGCTTTGTCCGGCAGCGAACGGTCCATGATATATCTGTCCGACATGGTCGCTGCGGCAACTATGGCGTCATCACTGATTTTAATTTTATGGAAGGCCTCATAGGTGTCCTTTAAACCCTTCAAAATCAAAATTGTGTTTTCAACTGATGGAGGGTTGACCATGATTGGCTGAAAACGGCGTTCAAGTGCTTTGTCAGTTTCAATAAATTTGCGGTATTCTTCCGTTGTGGTTGCACCAATAGTTTGCAACTCGCCACGCGCAAGATATGGTTTTAACATGTCGCCTGGCGACACTTCAGCGCCATTGTCTGAGCCTTTTCCACTTTTGCCAAGAGTGTGAATTTCATCTATGAACACAATTATATTTTTCTGAGAGATGATTGTTTCAATGACATTTTTGAGCCTTTCTTCCAAATCTCCGCGGTATTTTGTGCCAGCAACAAGGCCACCAAGTTCGAGAGAAAATATTGTCTTCCCTGCCAAAATTTCAGGAACATTGCCACTTGCTATTGCCTGAGCAAGACCCTCGACAACGGCCGTTTTTCCAACGCCCGCTTCTCCAATTAAAACGGGGTTGTTTTTTGTTTTTCGGCACAAGATTTCAACCACTCTTTGTATTTCATCATCCCTGCCTATAACTGGGTCAAGTTGTTTGTTTCTTGCGCGAAGTGTTAAGTCTGTGCCCATTTCCAAAAGGGAGTCTGGAAGAGGACTTGATGAATTATTATCCTGCCTCATGTTTGAGCGCTGTGAGTTTTGATTGAAAGAATTATTTTCCGCATTCATGCTTGGCAAGTTTAACGCAGAGCGGACTTTGACATAGACCTGCTGCGGGTCTATGTTATAAAAATTGCGCATAAGTTTGACCGCCTCACAGCCTGGCGAAGATAGAAGTGCAAGCATGAGGTGTTCCGTGCCTAAAAATGAGTGGTTGCACTCTATTGCTATTTGCTGCGCTATTGAAAACAAATTTTTAACTCTTGGCGACAATTCAACTGAGCCATAGCCAGACATAGTGTCAAAAGAAGAAGGAAAATTTTGCTCAAAGAGATTGAAAAGTTCCTCTTCCGTAAGACCATATTCAGCCAAAATGCGCGCTGACGGACAATCTGTGACCGTTGTTATGCCATACAAGATATGCTCTGTGCCAACGACATCAGATAATGTGCGAAGAGCCATCCTGCTTGCGTTTTTTATCACTTTTTCTATGCTATCTGAAAAAAAGTTTGAACCCAAATTCATTTTTCACCTCCAACCTTTACCAGATTTTTTACCATCTTTGATATATACTCCGCCCTAACTCTGTTTTCCTGCTTATCTTTTGAAGAAATTCGAAGAGAACTTAAAAATGCCGAGCCACCATGATAATAAAGTTTCATGTAAAGTCCAATATCTTTGATTTTAACTATGCCAAGCTCATGCCCAAAACGAAGAAGGCTTAAAAGAGAAAACATCTCCTTTTCTTCCAAAAGATATGCATTGACAATTGTGCCATAGGCGCGATAAACCTCATCACATATCTTGTCATGATTTTGCTCAAATATTTGCTCTCTTAAACTTACCTCTTCCTTGAATATGGTGAAGAAAAAGTCGCTGACACGGTCAATTATTTCTTCTTCGTCAAGCCACAAAAGACCCTGATTTGAAATTTGATATATGTCACCTAGTCCTTCACTGCCTTCACCATAAGCACCCCTAAACGTCAGACCTTCTTTTCTTGCCTCCGCCCTTAATTTTTCTATTCTTCCGCTTAGAACAAGTGCGGGAATAAACACCATGACTGACGCGCGCATCCCCGTTCCTAAGTTGGAAGGTGAACTTGTCAAATATCCAAGACGCTCGTCAAAGGCTATTTTAAACGAAGAAGATATCTTTTCGTCCAAAGGCAGAAGTTTGTTGTAAGCACCCATAAGGTCAAAGCCATTTTGCTTGCTTTGAAGTCGCAGATGGTCCTCCTCAAGCACCATGACATTTATGCTTTCATCCTCATTTGTGCCAAGAAGCGCAATATCTTTGTTGGCAATGAGCTCTTTACTTATAATGTGCCTTTCAAGAAGTGATGTGCATGTTGCAAGTGGAAGATTTTTTAACTCGAGCAAAGTATAATCTCCAGATGCTGTCAAAAGCGCTTTCATTGATGAAATTATATAATCAATTTTGTTTTCATCATTGAGAAGTGGCATAAACTCAACATCAGAGATGTTGCGTGCAAGCCTTATTCTTGATGAAATGGCAACATTATCAAAATTCGTCATGTTGCCTCCTTTTTGGAGTTCGTCCGTGGAAAACATTGCCTTCAAACATTTCGTCAACAACAAAGATGAGAGGCTCTATTTCGCTGTAACAATGCTCACAGCCAACAAAACCACTTTCTTTGATGCTTTTAAATGTTGTCCCGCAAAATTCACACTTGTCCTTTGCCAAACTTACTCCTTTTCAATTCCCTTCATTGTCAGAGATATTCTTTTCTTGTTAAGGTCAACTTGCAAAACTTTCACTTCCACAATCTGTCCAACTTTTAACACTTCAGATGGATGGCGGATGTATTCATCACATATTTGTGAAATATGCACAAGTCCGTCTTGATGCACACCTATGTCCACAAACGCGCCAAAGTCGACAACATTTCTCACTGTGCCTGTCATGACCATGCCTTCTTTTAAGTCCTCCATTGTGATGACATCACTTCTCAAAACCGGTTTCGGCATGCTTTCACGGATATCCCTGCCCGGCTTCATGATTTCAGAAACAATATCTTTAAGGGTTGGCACGCCAACACCGATTTCATTTGCAACCTTTTCTTCGCCTTTGAGTGCAACAAGCTTGTCAAGTCCCAAATCACCATTTTTTACATCCTCCGCCGTCAGAGAAAACATCTTTAAAAGTTTTTGTGCGGCTTCATAGGACTCTGGGTGAACACCGGTGTTGTCAAGAATATTCTTTCCTCCAATTATTCTCAAAAAGCCGGCGCACTGCTCATACGCTTTTGGCCCAAGTTTTGGAACGGACAAAAGTTCGTCTCTGGAAGTGAAGGCTTTAATTTTACTCCTGTAAGCCGTTATGTTTTTCGCTATTGACATGTTAAGTCCTGACACATAAGATAACAGTGATGGAGATGCCGTGTTTAAGTCAACTCCAACGCTGTTTACGCAGTCTTCAACAACACCTGTAAGCACCTCCGTCAATCTGTTTTGCGGCATGTCATGTTGATATTGGCCAACACCAATGCTCTTGACATCTATTTTGATAAGTTCAGCGAGTGGGTCTTGCAGTCTTCTTGCTATTGATACGGCACTTCGAAGTGAAACATCATAGTCTGGGAATTCCTCTGCACCAAGTTTTGACGCTGAATAAACAGACGCCCCCGCCTCACTGACAACCGCATAAGAAACAGGTCTTGAAACATGCTTGATAAGTTCAGCAACAAAGATTTCTGCCTCCTTTGACGCTGTGCCGTTGCCTATTGAAACAATGTCCACATTATATTTTTCAATGAGGGCTTTGAGTTTTTCTATGCTCTCCTCGGTTTTGATTGAGGCGGCGTTGGATAGATGACCGTTGTTGCAAGCACATCACCTTTTTTGTCAATGACTGCAATTTTGCAGCCTGTTCTATAGGCTGGGTCAAGCCCCAATATGATATTATTTTTTAGTGGTGCTTCCATGAGCAGGGGTTTTAAGTTGACCTCAAACATTTTGATTGCTTGTTCACATGCGTTATCTGTGAGCATGGCACGAATTTCCCTTTCAAGAGATGGAAACAATAGGCGGTCAAGACTGTCCAAAATCACCTCTTCCATAATCTCGTTGGTCTTTTCGCAGTCACGCTTAAACGCCTTTCTCATCTCTTTTAAAAGAAGTTCATTGTTTATTTGTGTGGTCACCTTAAGGCACTTTTCTTTTTCTCCGCGGTTGATGGCAAGAACTCGGTGGCTCGGAAGTTTTTTAACTTCCTGTTTAAAACCATCATACCCTTCATATGTCAATTTGTTTTCGCCGTCAATCAGCGTGCAACTTAAAAAGGCCTTATCCCACAAAATTTCTCTGAGAGTTTTTCTTAAGTTCGCGTCATCACTTATCCTTTCCGCTATGATATCCTTTGCGCCCTGCAAAGCCGCTTTGACATCCAAAACATTTTCGTTAAGATATTTCTTTGCTTCTTCCTCAACATTTAAGTCGTCTTTCTGTTGTTGAATTATATCTGCCAGCCCTTCAAGTCCATTTGCTATGGCAACGGATGCGCGGGTCTTTTTCTTAGGCTTAAACGGCCTGTAAATATCCTCCACTTCGGTCATTGTTTGAGCATTTTCAAGCGCCTTTTTTAATTCCTCTGTCCATTTGCCTTGCTCAGTTATAACGCGCTCAACCTTTTCTTTTTCCTCATTGAGCGCACGGAGATATTTGAGTCTGTCAGCAAACTCCCTCAAAACTTGGTCATCACATGAGCCGTGCATCTCCTTTCTGTATCTGGCAATAAACGGAATTGTTGCACCTTCATCCAAAAGCGAGATGATATTTTGTGCATACACCTGTTTAAGAGCAAATTCTTGCGCCAATTGTTCTTCAATTTTCATTTTATTCTCCTCTTGCTATTCTTTCTATATCCGCGTCTGTCACAGCATTATCATCTTCCAAAAGCGACAAAGTTGTCAGGTGCAGATATTCTTTTTCTTTTTCAAAATTCACTTCTTCGTCATATGTGCCAAGCAGCACTTTTAATCCCTGCTTTTGCATCAATACTATGTTGGCAAATGTGCTGCCCTTTCGCGAATAAGCACGCGGGCAAACCACAATTTTGGCGCCATATTGCCCCATCAAACTTAAGTCATCTTTGTCAGCATACATGCCGCCAATAATAAGGCAATCCCTGTCCAAAAAACCCATTTGCTCAATAAACTTTGCCGGAGAGAGTTCATATTTGGCATTTATCAGCCCCGTTCTTGTCAGATTGTCAAAAAGCGGAATTGCAACCGGCACATTTGCAAGCGAAATTTCGTCAAGCACTTTTTCTTCTTCATTATACAAGTCCACATACACCCTGAGCGGAATTTGTGTTTTACCCTTAAATTGCTTGTATAACTCCCACGAAACAATTATACTACCCTTAAGAGCTGACTTTTTCATTTTGCTTTCTGCCTGCAAAGGCTGAGAAGTGAAAAGATTGATTTCCCTAACGCCAAGTTCTGCATTTTTTTCTATAACACCTTCGCCATCCAAACAAAAGCCGTTCACATATTTTTTTAGCATATTTTTCCTTTTTAAGTTCAATAATCATTTTAGCATTTTTTAAGGAGTTAAGGCAAATGAATAAAAGGACAATTTTGCATTCTGATGTCAATAATTTTTTTGCATCTGTTGAGTGTGTCACAAGACCAGAATTAAAAAATAGCCCCGTTGCCGTGACTGGCAACCCAGAAAAACGAACAGGCATCATTTTGGCAAAAAACGAACTTGCAAAATCTTTTGGCATCAAAACCGGGATGACAATTTATGAAGCAAAAAAATTATGCCCTGAACTTGTTTGTCTTGCCCCGCACTATCACAAGTATGAAGAAATTTCACGCAGACTCCACAAACTTTATCTTGAATACACTGATTTGGTTGAACCACTCGGATTGGATGAGTGCTGGCTGGATGTGACAAGTTCCATGAATATACTTGGAAAAAACGGACTGCAAATTGCAAATGAGATAAGAGAGCGCGTCAAAAAAGAGTTTGGCTTTACTGTGTCCGTTGGCGTTTCCTTTTCCAAGATTTATGCAAAACTTGGCTCAGACATGAAAAAGCCTGACGCTGTGACTTTGATTTCAAAGGAAGATTTCAAAAAAATTGCCTATCCTCTGCCGCTTAACAGCATCATTGGAATTGGTGGAAGGATGGATAAAAAATTTAGAAAAATGAACATCACCACTATTGGTGAATTTTGCGCTCTGCCACCTAAATTTGTGTCTGCAATGATGGGAATAAACGGCACAAAACTACTAGAAAATTTGCTTGGAAGTGAAAATGACCCCGTCAAAAATTATTTTGAAATTTCTCCGCCAAAAAGCATTGGAAATGGAACAACAACTGTTCGCGACATCACCAAACGCAGCGAAATTGAAAAAGTGATAAGTTTTTTGAGCGAAAAGGTTTCCAAACGCTTGATTGAAGGCGGCTATGAGGCCAAGACAATCACCGTGTCACTGAAAGACAATCTTTTACAAAGGCACTCTAAGTCGCTGTCTTTTCCTCCCACTTTTGCATCCAGCGTTCTTATAAATCACGCCATGCAAATTATTGACAGTTTTTTTGAATATGGCACTCCTGTTCGAGCAATTCGTTTGAGTGCATCAAATCTTGTTAGCAATGCCAAATTTGAACAACTTTCCCTTTTTGACCAAAAAGAAAAGAAAACCTCTTTGGGCATTGAAAAAATCACCGCCAAATATGGCAGTGACGCAATTTATAGGGCAAGCGAAAGCGAAGATTACATCAATCGCAAAAATCATCTTGAAAATGAGTGAACACAACATATTGTGGGTATTATGACATAATACCTGCAGTTATCTTGTGTTTATATTGCCATGGCAACAACAATTCCTATGCCTGCACCAAAGCAGAAAAGGAACTTGAAAATTTGATACATCCTTTCCTTGAATATGCTTCGTTTGAACTTTGCATAATACTTTTTATTGTTCTGCTGGAAGGTTTCAAGTGGCAAATTAAGTTTGTTGACTTGCTGTGCCAGATACACCTGATATCTTTCAGGATAACCTTTGACAGCATTGGCATAATCAAGCACAAATTCAACCCCCCAATACAAGAAGAAGATGGCAACAATAGACATTGTGAAATAACTTTTCCACGGAGAACAATAATATTCAATAATTGCCGCTATCATGGCTGCAACAACCAGAGAGCATGTTACCAAAAATTTTCGCATCTTTCGTTATAATACAATGTTGATTATATATAATACCACAATGGCCACAGTGAAAATGACATAGCATATTAGCCATGCAACATGAGCCTTTCTTTTAACCCAAAGGCCAGCAACAACAATTGTGACAATATAGGCAATTGCCTCTCCCACATAATTGAAAGCCTGTGACAATTTTCGACTTCCAAAGATGGCACTTAAAAGCAGTGCTATTGCTATGCAACCAATGGCAATATAGGCAGAAAATTCAATTACCTTTGCCCATGACCAACTGCTTGGTTTTTTTTGACCGCTCATTTTTTGCCTCCCTTGGTGATATACTGAGCAAGGTCAACAAGTTTGTTTGAATATCCCCATTCATTGTCATACCACGCAACAAGTTTGACAAAGGTTGGAGATATCATAATTCCAGCCTCAACATCAAACACGCAAGTATGCTCTTCGCCAATAAAGTCTGAGGACACAACTTTGTCATCTGTCCATGTTAAAACGCCTTTCATGTTTGTTCTTGCCGCCTTTTTGATGGCTGCAACAATTTCTTCATAAGTGGTCGGTTTTTCAAGACTTACTGTCAAATCAACAACTGAAACATTAAGCGTTGGGACTCTAAGGCTCATACCTGTAAGGCGTCCTTTAAGCTCAGGGATAACCTCTCCGACCGCTTTTGCTGCACCAGTTGAAGAAGGGATAATATTGTAAGATGCCGCCCTTCCTCCTCGCCAATCTTTCTTTGACGCACCATCCACGGTTAACTGTGTTGCTGTTGTTGAGTGAACTGTGGTCATAAGACCTTCCTTAATTCCAAAGTTGTCATTGATGACCTTGGCAAGTGGAGCAAGACAGTTTGTTGTGCAAGATGCGTTTGAGATGACCTTCATTGTGTCCTTATAAGTTTTGTTGTTAACACCCATAACAAACATTGGCATCTCTTTGCCTGGGGCTGAAACAATAACTTTTTGTGCACCGCTTTCAAGATGGCGTGCTGCGTCTGCAAAACTTGTGAACTTGCCTGTGGCTTCCACAACAACTGTGACGCCGTTTTCTGCCCATGGGATATGATTTGGCTCACGCTCTGCATAAAAACTTACCGCATTGTCGCCAAGCATGAGTTTGTTTTTCTTTACAGATGTTGGAATGTTAAACTTTCCATGAATTGTGTCATGGTCAATCAGATATTTTGCATATTCAACATCAATGAACGGGTCATTGATTGCACCAATTTCAATGCCACGCTGTGCGCATATTCTTGCAACCAGCCTTCCTATTCTTCCAAAACCATTGATACCAACTTTTAATTTCATTTTTTCTCCTCCTCTTTGGCAACACTAAATTTACGGCTGCCTGTTTTAATATTTAATGTATATATCATTGCGCTGACAAGGAACAACACCAAACTTATAAGTATGGCACTCGCCCACACAAAGCCCAACAAAAATGTTGCCTTGCACAGCACAAAATATACCGTGGCCCCTGTGATAACCGACACAAAAAGCGCCAGCCATCCAATAAACATAAAGTTGTTTTTGAGTTTGTTATATTCGCTTTTCGCAGGCGCAGATGACGAAGGTAGTGCCACAACGCTTGCTCCTTTCCACCTGTTAAGCCGTGATAAGTAGGATGCATTTGAAAGGTTTTTTAAAACATCACTTAGTGGCTGGCAAAATGCGACAACTGATGTGTCACCATCAAACAAACTTAAACCAAACATTAACTCAATAAGTCTTTTCCAAACCCGAACAAAGAAGTCACAGAATTTGTTATGTTTCTTTTTTTGGCATATTGTTATGTCCGCATTTGAAATAATAAACTCTTTTAATTCTTCCTTTTTTAAAAGTTTGCGCATGATGATGATTTTGCCTTCCGTGGAAACTTTTTTGACAAGCGAATTTATCATCTCTTCCTTTTTTGAGCCGTCTTGATAAACAAAAATTTTGATAAGTTTGCCCGCTCGGATGATTCCTTTGTTTTTGCTTTCTATACCAATGTAATAGGTCGCGTCAAGAGATTTCGTTTCCTTCAAAAACTGCTTAACTTCGCTTATGTTTTCCGTCAATGGCAAGATGATGTTTACCATTTTTCCTCCTACAGTTTTTTTATTCTTCTAAGATGTCTGCCGCCTTCAAAGTCGGTGGTCAAAAAGACTTTGATAATTCTGATTGCCTTGTTCTTTTTCATGAAGTTGCCTGGCAGCACCAAGACATTTGCGTTGTTGTGCGCCCTTGCAAGTGATGCAAGTTTTGTGTTCCAGCAAAGAGCCGCGCGGATGTTTGTGTTTCTGTTTGCCGCTATTGACATGCCAATCCCAGTTCCGCAAATAAATATGCCAACATTATGTTCATCTTCCAAGACCTTTGCCGCACCTTTTTTGGCATAATCCGGATAATCAACGCCCTCTTTTGAATATGTGCCAACATCAATTGTGATTATGCTTTCAGCGTTAAAAAACTTTTTTATCTCTTCTTTTAAAGCATATCCACGGTGGTCACAAGCAAGAATTATCATATCTTTCCCCCAATACTAATCAATTTTTTTGTCAAAACTTCGCATGCCCTGTCTATCATTTTTGCGCACTCCAAATATTCATCCAAGTCGCCGCCATAAGGGTCTGGAATTTGCTGGCCAATAAGGTCCTTCATTTCAATCACCCTGCCGTTTACCCTCGCTTTTTGCGCGCTGGTCATGGCAACATACAAAGTTTTTTGGTCAAATTTTTTGACTTTTACACTCTTTCTTTTTTTATTGTTCGCTCCCAAAATTTTTAAGGCTTTGCATGCGTTTTCACAACTCATTTCTCCCGTTGCATCCAAACCGCGCGAAGAAATTTTGACAAATTTTATCCCCGCTTTTTCCAGGTGCATTTTCATAAGCCTTTCTGCCATAAATGAGCGGCATGTGTTCCCTGTGCAAATAAAACATAATTTTATTACATTTTCCATAGCAAAATTTTAACACACATTTAAAAAAAATCAAAGCAAATATGCTTTGATTTATTGTTCTTTTGCTTTCTTTGAGCGTTTTTTCATTGTTTTGACAACATCAATTTCTTTGCTTTTATAAAGTCGGTCAAGATTGTATTTCGTTCTCTCTGGCTGGGTGAATATGTGAAGGATGATTGGAGAGGTGTTGATGATTATCCACTCGCCTTTGTGATAGCCATCTTTTTCGCCAGCAAATCTTGGGTCCTCACAAACTTCGTCTGCAATTTTTTTTGTTTCAAGTGTGTTCGCCCCGCTGACAATAACGCAAAACTTTTCCTCGTCACCATCAGACAAATCAAAGGTGGCAAGATTTTTGCATTTAAGCGTTTTTAAATGTTCAACAAGTTTGATAAGTTTGTCGTTCATACTTTCCCTTTTTATATATTTTACATAATTCATTTCAAAAAAACAATAATTTTGCAGTATTTTTTTGACAACTTCTGTTAAAAATTACGCTATGCAAAAAATATCATTTGTTTTTCAAGCACTTTTTAAATTCTTGCTCATTTTTTTGATTGTTTTTGTTTGGGTAAGATATTTTGTTCGTTCGCTTGTGCTTTGTCTTGTGATTACTATTGCAGTGAGCGCGGCAATTTTTGTTGTCACATCCCTGTTTTCAAAGAAACGAAAATCATCTGCAAGTCTTAAAGCAAGCGAGCGTGAAGATGCAGAAAACATGTTTTTGTCGCTATCTTTGGAAAATAAACCTCTTGATTTTTTTCTTAAACTTGCTTCAAAAAAGCACCTTGCAACCAAAAAAGATGACTGCATTTTGATTTGTCATAGTGGCGAAGAAAAAGTGATTTTGCAACCCTTTCTTTTTCATCGTGAACTTGGTTGTGATGACATTGCAAAGTTTGTGGCAAAGGCGCAAAAATATAAGGCTGAAAAAGTGGTTGTGATTTGCAAGTCGGCGGGCAAAGACTGTTTCAGTTTTTCAAAAAAATTTGATATTGAATTTGTCATTTTGGACCAATATGAAACTTACTCCAAACTTTACATGCCTTACAATTTTATGCCAGAAGTCAAGACTAAATACAAAAAAGAAAAGGCCCTTGCTTTCAAAGACCTTGCCATGTATTCACTCAACCGTTCGCGCGCAAAAGGTTATTTTTTCTCCGCTTTAATACTTGTGTTTTCTTCGCTTTTCGTCCGAGCGACAATATATTACTGCATTGTTGCAAGCCTGCTTGTCATCCTTGCCCTTATTTCACTTTACAACCCTTTTGCAAGAAACAAAAAGGCGGGGTCGCTGCTTTAAGGAAGTTCAATGTGTTTGAAACCTTTTTTGGTTGATTTTTTGTAAACAACCAATATTGCCCCAATTTGCTGGACAGGTTCGCTGCCGGTGTTTTGACAAATAAAGCTCATCACCTCTTTGGTGTCAAGCGGGCAATTTTTTAACACTTTGATTTTGACAAGTTCCCTTGCTTCCAATAATAGCCTTATGCCTTCATATCCGTTTTCGCTCAGGCCATCTTTGCCTATTTGGACAACAGGCTCTAGCACACTTGCAAGTCCGCGCAAGCATGCGCGTTGTTTTGAAGTCAGCATTTTTCCTCCTTTACTGCACATATTCAAATTCTATGTCTTTAATTCGGACAATGTCGCCATTTTTAAGCCCTTTTTCTTTGAGCATATCAATTATTCCCATCTCTTGCAAGCGTGTTTGAAAATAGGCAAAACTTCTTGGGTCATCCAGCACTATGCCACGGACAAAGTTGTCAATTTTGCCGCCAGAGACAATGAAAATGTTGTTCTCTCTTGTGATTTCAATACTTGTTAAGTCCGGCTTGTCAAAATCAAAAACTTCAACTTTAACAGGCGGTTTTTTCGGCAAGTGCGAAAGTTTTTCAAGCATTGTGTTTTTAAGTTCTTCGACCCCTTCATGCAAAATGGATGAAAGTGTCATTGGGCGAATTTTATATTTCTTTTCAAACTCATTTAAAAGTTGTTGAAGCGCATCTTCTTCAACTTCGTCAATCTTTGAAAAGACAACAATTTGCGGTGTTTTGGCAAGTTCAGGGCTGTATTTTTTAAGTTCCAAGTTTATTTTTTCATAGTCTGAAAAAACATCTCTGCCTTCACTTTGTGATGCATCAATAAGATGCACTATAAGCCTAACGCGCTCAACATGTCTTAAAAAATAATGTCCAAGTCCTGCACCCTCGCTTGCCCCTTCAATTAAGCCTGGGATGTCCGCCACAACAAACGCTTGTCCTTTAACTTGGCATACACCGAGATTTGGATATAGGGTTGTGAAAGGATAATTGGCAATCTTTGGGTTCGCATTTGAGATGACTGACAAAAGTGTTGATTTCCCAACATTTGGATAGCCGACAAGTCCAACATCAGCAAGCGTTTTAAGTTCCAAAATGACTTCCCTTTCCTTTGTCACAACTCCTGTTTGCGAAAACGCCGGGGCTTGTTTGACTGATGTTTTGAAATAGGCGTTGCCATGTCCACCAGCTCCGCCCTTTAATGCTGTGAACAACTGCTCTTTTTCGCTGAGGTCAGCAATAACTTTGCCACTTTCCGCTTCCAAAATCACCGTGCCAACAGGTACATCTATGATAAGGTCTTTACCAGACGCACCGGTTTTAAGTTGTTTTTCCCCATCTTTTCCGTCCTCTGCATAAAACTTCTTGGCAAAGCGGAAGGAATAAAGCGTGTTCATCTCCTCTGTTGCGTGAAAAATTATGTCGCCACCTTTTCCGCCATCTCCACCGTCTGGGCCGCCTTTCATATTGAGTTTTGTGCGAAGAAAACTGAGGTGTCCTGCACCTCCATTTCCAGACTTTATTTTGATTTTTACGCGGTCAAGAAACAATTTTCACTCCTTGATAATATTTGCAAATTTTTTGGAACGGGCAACCTTGACAATCCGGCTTTATTGCCTTGCACTTGTATCTGCCAAACAAGACCATTTGAAAGTGCAGTCGCGACCAATCTTTTTCGTCAAAGATGCTTTTGAGTTTAAGTTCCACTTTGTTCGGGTCTTTTTCGTCGACAAGACCCAGCCTGTTTGAAACGCGAAGAACATGTGTGTCGACCGCAAAACCCGGCTTGTGAAAAGCTTCGGAGAGCATGACATTTGCCGTCTTTCTGCCGACACCAGCAAGAGAGCAAAGTTCGTCAAAATCCGACGGAACAACGCCATGAAAATGCTCAATAATGTCCTTTGACGCGGATAAAATGCTTTTTGCTTTGTTGTGATAAAAGCCGCATGAGTGAATTTTCTCTTCAAGTTCCTCTTGGCTTAATGAAAGCATCTTTTTGGGCGTGTTATACTTTTTAAATAATTCCCTCGTCACAATGTTGACACGCTTGTCCGTGCATTGTGCCGACAAAATAACCGCCACCAAAAGTTCAAATGGAGAGTTATATTCAAGTTCGCATTTGGCGTTCGGAAAAAATTTGTTAAATTGTGCGGCTATTTCTTCTGTCTTCAAGTTTACCTCATAAGTGGGAACAACACTGTATCGCGGATGTTTGGAAGGTCAAAGACAAACTGCAAAAATCTGTCAATTCCAAAACCTAAACCGCTGATTGGCGGCATGCCGTGTTCCATGGCAAGAAGGAAGTCCTCGTCAACATCCATTGTTTCATCATCACCGCTCGCTTTTTCCTCAAGTTGTTCCTCCAAAGTCTGCCTTTGTGTGATTGGGTTGACAAGTTCGGAATAAGCCTTAACAAGTTCTTGTCCACCAGCCACAATTTGAAAAACATCAATGATGCGGCTGTCCTTGTCATTGCGTCTTGCAAGTGGAATCATGATTGCTGGATAATTGTAAATGACTGTTGGGTCGACAATTCCTGCACGGATTTTACGCTTATAAATGTAATCAATGAGCGTTCTGACCGTTTTGCACTCCTCAAGTTCAGTATAGCCAAATAATTTTTTTTCAACAACTTTCTTCTTAAGTTCATTAACATCCGTGATGTCCAAGAAATCAAAGCCAAGAATTTCTTTCATTGTTGCGACATAGTCAATCTTTGGCCACTCTTTGTTAAACTCAATTTCGCGGCCTTGATATGTGACCACTGTCGTTCCAAGACAACTTTGAAGCATTTTTAACATAAAATCTTTGAAAAATTTGAGATTATCTTCAAAATCCCAATATGCAGCATACCACTCGACCTGTGTGAATTCCTGCAAATGTGCCGTGTCCATGCCCTCATTTCTAAAATCCTTGCCCATTTCAAACACACGGTCAAAGCCGCCGGCAATGCACTGCTTAAGCCATGTTTCTGTGGCAATTCTAAGATTACACTCAATGTCAAGTGCGTTGTGTTTTGTAAAGAACGGTTTTGCGCTTGCACCAGACACACTCGTCTGCAAAACTGGAGTTTCAACTTCAATAAAGCCATTATCTTCCAAATAGCGGCGGATGAAAGACTCCACCTTGCTGCGTGTCAAGAAAATTTTTCTCGCGTCCTCATTGACAATGAGGTCAAGATAGCGTTGGCGATATTTTGTTTCAATGTCAGTCAACCCGTGGAATTTTTCTGGGAGTGGACGAAGTGCCTTTGAAAGCAAGGTCACCTTTTCCGCTTTGACTGTCACCTCGCCTGTTTGGGTTGTGTAAACCTCGCCCTCAACACCAACAAAGTCGCCAAGGTCAATCATCTTTTTATAAAAATCATAACTAACTTCATCCAATTCATTTCTGCCAACTGACACTTGAATTGCTGCGTTTATGTCACGAATTTGCATAAAGCCAAATTTGCCCATAACACGCCTGAAAATCATCCTGCCAGCCACTTTAACTCTTTGGCCAAGCATTGTGCGAGCCTGTTCAATGGTCGCTGTGCGCTCAAATTTTGCTTTATAGACAATTTCACCACTTTTTTGAAGTTCTTGAATCTTGTTTCGTCTTACATCAATTTCGCTTGATAAGTTTGTTACATCTGCCATATCTTTCTCCTTAATTTACAAGAAAAAGACTAGCAAAATAGCCAAAAAAAGTCAACCTATTTGACGGAAAAACAAAGTTAAACCTTGCTTTTATAATAAGCATTGTTTTTTTTGACTTTTTGAAGATAGTCCCGCGTTTCATTGAAAGGTATTTCTTTTAATGTGATGCCATCTGAAGAATACTTTTCCGTCCTTAACCAAGACCGTACTTTTGTTGGGCCTGCGTTGTAAGCACAAATTGCCTCGTCAAAACTAAACAGTCCTAATAGATATCTAAGATATTTGCATCCGCAGTCAAGATTTGTTTCAACATCAAAGAGGGCGTTTGGGTCAAAGCCATCTTTTAAACTGACCGCAGCCGCTGTTTCTGGCATGAGTTGCATAAGACCCCTCGCCCCTTTCTTTGAGACAGCGTTTTTGTCAAAGCCGCTTTCAACATTGATTATTGACAGCACAAGCGCAGGCGAAAGGTCATATTTCTCCGCCGCCGATACAACCTCACTTTTATACTTTATTGGATACGCCAAACTATACATTAAAAAAGTTATGGCAAGACAAAACGCTATGCCAAAAAAAAGCATGATAAATATTGGCGCTCTTTTCACAATTTTATGTTATGAAATTTTTGTTTTTATATGCTCTTACCCTTCTATATATCCTTTAAATGTTTTAAAACTGCTTTCTGGAAATTGCGACTTCACTATTGGAAGATAATCTTTCATAAATCTGACTGATATGCCACAGGCTCTGCCCGCTGATTTGGGTGTTGACACAACCATGTTTGGCACTCCCATACGCTTTAAATATGCTGCAAAAGACAGGGTTTCACTGCGTGATGTGAAAACTGCATAAATATATCCCATTTGTTTCTCCTGCTATGCACCTTTTCTCTCCATTTACACTATATTTATTAGTGAAAAATTTTGTTAAAAGGAATTTTTTTAAGATGATTTATCTTGACAATAGTTCTTCAACTTTCACAAAGCCAAAACAGGTTTTGAAAAATGTTTCACTTGCCCTTTCCCGCTACACCGCAAACCCCGGCAGAAGTGGGCATAGGCTTTCCATTGATGCTGCCACCATGGTAACCGAAACAAGAATTAAAACAAGCAAAATGTTCAATCTTGGAAATGAAAACAATGTCATTTTCACTTCCTCATGCTCTGCCGCACTCAATCAAGCAATTCTTGGCACTGCAAAGATGGGCGGGCATGTTGTTTGCACCGAAAATGACCACAACTCCTGTCTTAGACCTCTTGAACATTTGAAACAAATTGGCATGATTGATTACACTGTCGCCTCGCAGTCATGCAAAGGGGTTTTGACGCGTGAGGATATTGAAAAATGTTTGCAGCCAAACACATATATGGTGATTGCAAATCACATGTCAAATGTCAATGGAGATATGTGTGATATTGAAGGCGTTGGAAAACTTTGCAAAGAAAGAGGGCTTTTGTTTTTGGTTGACGCTGCGCAAAGCGGCGGGCATGAGATTATTGATATGCAAAAAGATGGAATTGACTTTTTGACGCTTGCCCCTCACAAAGGCTTTTATGCTCTGCAAGGGCTTGGCGTTTTACTTGCAAGAAAACCTGAACTTATGCAACCAATAACTTTTGGTGGCACAGGAACAAACTCACTTGAACTTGTGCAGCCTCTCGCTTCACCTGAAAGATTTGAAGTTGGAACTTTGCCAACCCCTGCCATATTCGGCTTTTCGGGAGGAATTGATTTTGTCAATGAAAACTTTTCTGCCATCCGCGACCACCTTGATGATTTGACAACATTTTTGCACTATGAGTTCTCCTCGCTGCCGGTTGAAATTTACACCTGTGTTGAAAACTCCAAAGGTGTTTTTTCCTTCAACATCCCTTCCATGCACTCGACAGAAGTGGCGTCATACCTGGATGAAAAATTTGGAATTTGTGTGCGTGGCGGTTATCACTGTGCGGCAAAAAAACATGAGGCGCTGGGGCTACTGGACCAAGGCGCAGTGCGAGTTTCACTGTCCTTTTTCACCTCTTTCTCAGATGTTCAAAAACTTGTTGTCGCTGTTAAGAGTTTGCTTAAAAAACAAAAAATTAACAAAAAATAGGCATTTTTTCAAAAAAAGAGGTGTTTTTACCTCTTTTTTTGTTAATTATTCAAAATAGATGATTCGACGGCAATGCTCACATTGAAGAATTTTCTCTTCTTTGAGTTTGCTGATTGCAGACGCGGAAAGTTCCATACGGCATCTGCCACAATTGTTCCCATCAAGTTTGACAAGCACTGGGAAAATTTTGTCCGCCCTTTTTGAAAGATAGGTTTGCATGATTTTTGCATCAATGCCTTTTTGCATTTTTGCAAGTTCATTTTTAAGTTCATTTATTTTTGGTTCAAGTTCGGCAACTTTTTTATCATACAAATATTTGTATTTTGCGTAGTCCTCTTTCGCTTGATTATATGACTTCACTGTGCGGTTGAAATCTGCCAAAATTGAATTGATGCTTTCTGCAAGATGGGTGTATCTTTTGTCAAGCAAAGTCAAATTTTGTGACACCTTATCCTTTAAAGCAAGATTGTCATCAATTTGCTGCTTGGTCATATTTTCAGGATTGCTTTTTAAAAGTTCATCACCTTTTTTGAAAGTGAGTTCATAATTTTTGGTTAGTTCGTTCATTTCCCTTAAAAGTGAACCCGCCTGCTCTTCTAGTGTGTTTGATTTGGCTTGTGAGGTTTTTGCAAGTTGTGTTAACTGGGCACATTTGACTTTGTTTGGGTCTTGCAAAAGTTCATTTTCAAGTTCATAAAGTTTGCTGTCCACTTGCTGATATGCAAGAATATTTTTTAAGTCCATTTCTTCCTCCTATTCCATAAAGTCAGCAAGTTTTTTGCTGCGGTTTGGGTGTTTCAACTTTCTGAGCGCTTTGGCTTCAATTTGTCGAATACGCTCACGCGTGACCTTAAATTCCTTTCCAACTTCTTCAAGCGTTTTGGCTCTGCCATCTTTAAGACCATATCTTTGGCGGATAACCTCCTGCTCTCTTGGTGTCAAAGTGTCAATGACTGCAAGAAGTTGCTCTCTTAAAAGCGACTGGGTTGCATACTCAATTGGGCTTTTCACGGTTTCGTCCACAATTATGTCGGTCAGTTTGCTGTCCTCTTCTTCACCAATTGGAGTTTCAAGCGAGACAGGGTCAAGGCCAATTTTTTGAATTTCAATGACTTTGCTTTCCGGAATGCCCATCTCTTCGGCAATTTCTTCAGTGGTCGGTTCGCGGCAAAGTTTTTGCGTCAATTGACGGATAACCCTTTGCGCTTTGTTGATTGTTTCAACCATGTGAACTGGAATTCTGATTGTTCTTGACTGATCGGCTATTGCACGGGTGATGGACTGACGAATCCACCATGTTGCATAAGTTGAAAACTTAAAGCCTTTGGAATAATCAAACCTTTCAACTGCCTTCAAAAGACCAAGATTGCCCTCTTGAATTAAATCCAAAAAGGACAGGCTTGATGCACGAGATGCCCATTTTTTTGCAACACTGACAACAAGCCTAAGGTTGGCCTCACAGAATTTTGCTTTGGCATACTCATCACCCTGCATTATCCTTTGTGCCAAATCCTTTTCCTCTTCACTTGAAAGAAGTGGAACTTTGCCAATATCTTTGAGGTAAATTTTGACAGGGTCGTCAACTCCATATTCTGGAATTAAATCTGAAAAATCTTCCTTGCCCAAATCATCATCTTCGCTGGCACGGATGACCCTTATGCCACGGCTTTCCAAAGTTTGAACAAAATTGTGAATATCATCAGGCGAAACATCATATTTCAAAATGCGGTAATAGATGTCATCCTCATTGACAGAGCCTTTCTTTTGGGCAATGTCCATAATTTTTTTAAATTCAATTTCTGCTTTTTTGTCAAGCATAAAAGTCCTCCAAATTTTTATCTCTTATTTTTTTGTCAACATCTTGCGCTTGCATAAGAAGTTGGCGCCTTTCCGCTAAGTCAGTGGAAAGTTTATATTTTTCCATTATTGCCTCTTTTTTCGCCCTCAATTTTTCTTCAGCCAGCGACCAGACGCACTCTGCAAAATACTGCTCTGCGTTGTTGCTTGACTCAGCAAAATTGAAATATACAAGGTCTTGCCAAAATTCATCTTCATCCACACTGACCACATCATATATCCCAGAGAGCCTTGTGAGTGATTTGATGATTTCAATCTCTTTTTCTCGACCAGAGAGAAGTTTGTTTGGGTCAAGATGAGGGTCAATATAACTTTTTTTATGCAAATATGATGCCAAAATAAATGTTTCTGCTCGTTTATTTCCATTTATGCGGTTCGTTAAAACATTTTTGCTTTCTTTTTCAAAGGTTGGAAGTATTTGTATGCCAAGCGAACGCCTTAAAACGTCAATTGGCATCCCAGACAAATCTCTCAGTTTTGGCAAATATGCCTCCTGCTCTGGCTGAGTGAATTTTTTGAGCCTTTCAAGCATGTTTTTGACAAAGTCCGCTCTTTCATCAGGCTTGGACATGTCAACCCTGCTCTTTTCGACATCAATATAATAATCTATCACCGCTTTTGCACCATCTATGATGCTTTGCATTTTGGCTTGTCCACCCTCTTCTTTGAGGGTTTCATCTGGGTCTTTTCCTTTTTCTAAAACGGCAATTCTGACCCTAAAGCCCGCTTCTTTTAAGATGTCAATCGACCTTAAGGTTGCTTTTTGTCCCGCCTCATCACCATCAAAGCAAACAATAACTTCGTCAGCAAATTTTCTTAGTTCCCTCGCATGCTCGCTCGTTAACGCCGTGCCTAAGAAAGCAACCGTGTTTTTAAAGCCATATCTGTGCATGGTGATGACATCAATTTGCCCTTCAACCAAGATGATTTGATTAAGTCCCTTCTCTTGTTTGAGTTTTTTCAAGAGGTGTATGCCAAACACAACCTTACTCTTTTTGAAAACAACCGTTTCTGGAGTGTTTTTGTATTTTGCAAAGTCCGTTTTGACAAGCACCCTCGCAGAAAAACCTATGCACTCCGAAAAGGAATTGTATATTGGAAAGACGAGTCTTTCGCCCATGGCATCATACAATTTGCCTTCTTCCTTGCTTTGCGCCACTCCTGAAGAGAGAATATCCTCTTTTTTATAGCCTTTATTAAGCAAATATCTTATCATTTCGTTCCAGTCGAGCGAATAGCCAATTTTAAAGTCTTCAAGTTCGTGGCGTGTGAAACCGCGGCTTTTTATGTAATCTTGCGCCGGCTTTGCCTCTTTTTTATAGATGTTTTCATGATAATGCTCGGCTGCGTCATTTAAAATCTTGAGCACTATGTCTTTTTCTTTCTTCCGCTTTATAACGCTTTCATCTTGGCTGAATTTTGGAACTTCCATTTTCGCGTTTTCTGCAAGACGAGTTATTGCATCATGAAAATCACAACTTTCCATCTTCTGCACAAATGTGATTACATCTCCGCCCTCTTTGCAGCCAAAACAATGATATAGTCCTTCATACTGGTCAACACAAAAGGAAGGAGTTTTTTCATGATGAAATGGGCAACATCCCCAAAATTTGCTCCCTCTTTGCTCCAAAGTCACATATTTGGAAACGACTGAAATTATGTCATTTTTCCTTTTGAGTTCATCCAGCCACTCTGGTGAAATTCCGCGTGTGTTCACTTATCTTTTAACCTTATACTTTATATATACTCAATAAAATTTGATTTTCCTCTATGAAAATTATTTTTTTATATCTATTAATTTGTAAATGCTATTGCCTCGGCGGCCGCAATTGCTCCAGATGATGCTGCGGTGACAATAAGTTTTGTTGAATTTGACCTTACATCACCGCATGCAAAGATGCCAGCCCGACTTGTGTGCATATTTGCATCTGTGACAATATAGCCTTTTTCGTCAAGCGTCAAAAGATTTTTGAGTGCGTCTGTGTCGGGTCTTCTGCCAATTGTAACAAAGACGCCATCAAGGGTGACTGGCTCTTTTTGTGTGTCGAGTTCAACTGCTTCAACTTTGCCATGCCCTATAATCTTTTGGATGAGCGAGCCATAGTAAATTTTTATTCCGCTGAGTTTGTCAAGCACGCTTTCGTTATAGGATTTGATTTTAAGCTCAGGATACTTTGAGATTATTACAACCTCTTTGCAGATGTTTTTAAGATATAGTGCAGACGCTATTGCGCTGTCGCCTGAGCCAACAACTGCGACCTTTTTGCCTTTGAAGAACGCGCCATCACAGGTCGCACAATAACTGACTCCGCTGCCAATAAACTCCTTTTCTCCCTCAACATTGAGTTCTCTTGAAACTGAGCCGAGCGCGAGGATGACCGCTCTTGTTTCATACACGCCTTTTTTGCAGATGACCTTTTTAATTTCGCCGTCTTCGATTTTTTGCATGTCATCCGCTTTGAGTTCAATCTTCATGGCTTTTGCTTGTGAATAAAACTGCGTGGCAAGTTCACTGCCTTCAACCGAGGTAAAGCCTGGATAATTTTCTATCTTTCCAAGCGTTGCAACCTGGCCGCCAAACATACCTCTTTCAAGCACAAGCACTTTTTTGTTCGCTCTCTTTGCAAATATTGCCGCCGTCAAGCCTGCAGGCCCACCACCAACTATTACAATGTCATATATCATTTTTTATCTCCCTAAATATTGTATTCATTTTAGAAAAAATAGACCAATAAAATGGTCTATTTTTATCTTAACGCTTAGAGAATTGTGGTGCTTTTCTTGCTTTCTTAAGACCGTATTTCTTTCTTTCTTTCATCCTTGGGTCTCTTGTCAAGAAGCCTGCCGCTTTAAGTTCCGCTTTGTAAGTTTCATTTGCCTTAACAAGCGCCCTTGCTATGCCGTGGCAAATTGCTCCGGCTTGCCCAGCTATGCCGCCGCCATCAACTGTGATTGTGATGTCATACTTGCCCATTGCTCCAACTTTTTCAAGTGGTTGAAGTGCAACAAGAAGTAAGGTGTCGCGTTGAAGATATTCGCCAATTTCACGGCCATTAACTTTGATAACGCCTTTGCCACTTTGCATCCTTACTCTTGCAATTGAGCTTTTTCTTCTGCCTGTTGCAATAAAAAGACCACTTTGCTTTTTAACCGCTTTTGCCTCTGCCATTAAACTCTGCCTCCTTTTACAACAATTTGCTCAGGTTTTTGTGCAGCATGTTCATGCTCTGCACCTTTATAAACATGCAATCTTGTGAATTGCTTGCGTCCAAGTGATGTTTTTGGGAGCATGCCTTTAACTGCTTGCTCAACTGCTTTTGGTGAGTTTTCTGCCATCAAGCGGTCATACTTGACTTCCTTAAGTCCGCCAATGTAACCTGTGTGCCAAATAAATTTTTTCTTCTCTATTTTTTTACCTGTTAAAACCACTTTGTCGCTGTTTAGCACAATCACGAAGTCGCCTGTGTCAACATGTGGTGTGTATATTGTCTTCTTTTTGCCTGTCAGAAGGTCAGCAACGGCTGTGGCAAGGCGTCCAAGTGGGAGACCTGCGGCGTCAATCACATACCATTTTCTTTCAACTTCTGATGGCTTTGCCATGTAAGTTTTCATGTAAAATATTTCCTCCGAATTTTCTCGCTTTTTCTTCAAGCCATTTTAACTTTATGGGGCTAATATAAAGAAAAAACCGCTTGGCTAGTTTTGCGACTATTATATTTTATATATATAACATCCTTTTGTCAAGCAATTTTGCAAAAAAAATGAAATGAATCCCTCTATACATACGAAGATTTTTTATATTTAATAAATGAAAAACAAAAATGATAAAAAAGCAAGGGCAAACCCTTGCTTTTTTGTTAAGATTTAATGTTGAAACAGACCGTTATTTTTGAGATTTAAAACCATTATTTTTGAGATATGTTTCAACGGAAGTTGTTGTGATATGACTACCAACCCACAAATTCCACTTTAATATTGGACAACCACCATCTATTCCACTGCTGCAAATCCAATCACTATCAGTGAATCCTGGCCAATATTTTTTATAATTTGTATTATCACCATAACCATCACCACCGCGAGTATATGCACCTTTATAGGTAATCGTGCAATCTGTTGAGGTCGTCCCAACTAATGTGTCCAAAAAACGACCAGCATTCTCAGCTTTTATTGTCCCAATAAAATATGAATCAATTATATTTATTTTTGATCCTGATTTTGCCTCTCCAACAAAAGCGGCAGGAAAGGGACTTCCTTCCATAGGTGTATAAGTAAGGACGAGTCCTCTTACAGCACAATGGGAAATAGTTGTTGTGCTGTAAGAATCGACATGGCTTATTAAACCCGCGCAATAATGTTGCTTTGTGCTTCCTCCTGAGAACGAAAAATCTAATAAAACATTTTCTAAAACAGACCCACTTCCAGCCTCATTAATAAACGATGCTTCGCTCTCACTTTTTATTTTAAACTTAAAAAACATTATATTGCGAATTGTGCCATAATTTTTTTGAATAAAGCAGCACGCAGGATCATCTCCATTTTTATTGCTAATAGTCAAATTTGTAATAAAATGCCCTTGTCCATCAAATGTGCCATAGAAATTTTTTATAGGCGTCCATGTTTTGTCAATACAGTCAATGTCAGTATCAAGGAAAAATTTATCCGCCGTGGAAAATGTTCCGCCTGCATTTGTGAAATCTGACATAGCCTGAAGACCTGTGAAGTCGGTGATGTGATAGCCATCTGTCTTTTTCGTTATGCCAGAATAAGAGGAAATTCCTTCGTCAAAAGTTTTATTTACTTTACTTATAGTAAAATTAAGCGTCATAATTGGACGATATGCAAATGTTTCATTCGTATGCGACTGATATGAAATTGTTCCATCAGGCATCACACAATAATAATTACTAGAACTATTTGGATAAACATCATTAAGCCAATAACCACATGTTCCTTTTCTATATGAAGTAGTGACTGCAGCACTTAGAGCCACTCCGTCTGCCAATGCGAAATCCGATGGAGAAGCCGCACATGATAATGGTTTTGATGTTTCATGTGAACTAAGATAATATAACCCTTTTTTATCTGTCCATGGGCTATATGTATTCATTTCTTCCATTGTTAGAAAACGAGTATAATAATCATTTTCTTTTTTTATTATTGTGTCTTCATACGCTGAAAGTCCAGAACATTCAAGAAAACTATCTAAAAATGGGTCTATATATTTATACATACTTGACTCTGGACATAGCATGTCGGTTAATGCGAGGTCTGAAATAACTTTTATTTCATATGTTCCTGGTTGAGTAATCTCTGCCGGAATTGTCCCATCAATTACCCACCACTTAATTGGCTCAACCTTAAACCATTCTGTAGCATTTTTTTTAATAGCAGTCCCATCTGAATATAACACGCCCTCTTTATATGGCCATTTTACAGTTCCTGAAACATATTTTTCTGCAAAACAATCATATTCTGCCCAATCACGCTGCCCCAAACCAGCATATGTTTTACCCGTAGGTGTCATAGAAGCAGCATCTGCACCAGAAAAATGCGTTTGTGGATATTCACCTAATTCAATCCAAAAATATGTATGGTTATTTAGCGTTGAATGATGCCAAGAAAGATTTCCTGCTGGTTTGGTTGGCCAACCTGCCGCTGTGATTGTGGAGGGAGTGGAAGACATTGAAAAAAGATTTGAAATGTTTGGAAAACAGAAAAGGGACAAGATAAAAGCCAAGGCTAATGAAAAAATTGTTTTCAAAAATCTTGGCTGATTTGAAAAATGTGGATATCTTTTAGTTAGGCAGTAAGAGTGCCCCCCCCCCCGGTGACAATCTGTTACAAAAAATTTTTTCATTTTCTAATTTCCTTTTTGTGGATAACTTTTTACAAAATTAGTATAAACAAATTAAGTCAAAAAACAAAATAAAATGGCTGATTTTAAAAAGATTTTTGAAGGGCGTTGTCGCCAAATATTATTTCCTGATTTAGTATGTAAGTTGTGGCGGTGGGAAGAAATTTTAATGCCATGTCTTCGTTCGTTTGCCACATTGGGCCATAGCCGTCCTGAAATATCTCCAATTTTTGAATATTGTCGCATGCATTGGCAAAGGCGCGATACTGCTTGCTTTTTTGCTCATCACTTGCACTCTTCCCTTTTTCACGAAGTGCAGAGTGCATAAGTTCAATGCCACTGTCAAATCCGTCAACAAAAAAATCTTTGGTCTGCATGTCCAAAAGTTGGGAATACGAATTTAAACGCCCTGATTTAATATCTTGCAAAATGCTCGAAACATCAGTTTTCTTTTTCTCAAATCTACATTTATAAATATGTAATAACATTATCTTTGTTTTTTCGTCTATTGAGCCATCCGTCTTTTTCAAAAGCCCCAATTTCTCAAGTTCTTTAAGCATTTTTCCTCCGAGTGATGTATGGGTTAATTATATCACATTAAATTGAATAAAGCAAACAATTTTTGCATATTTATGCAAAAAAATTATTTCACTGGGCCTTTGGCAATGGCGTCATCTATGATATGCACATTGTTTTCAACAATGGTTTTCATATCTTCGACAATTGACTGAATTGACGAGAAAATATTTTCGCTGTTGTTGAACAAATACCTTCCGCTGCCGAGTTCAAGTTTGTGTGGGACAGATGGATATCTTTCACGAGTGTTGGCTTCATTGTGGATGGAATATTTGAAAGTGACGGCTTTGTTGCCTAAGAGTTTGTCGAGCGGTTCGCTTGCTTGTATTTCAAAATGCAGACCAGTGCTACCTTTATTTTCCCAATTTTTCTTGAAAATTTGTGTGTAAGACTTAACCCCATGAACTTTATAGTCCGAAAAAGAATCTTGGAGTCGCTCGTTCAACAATATCATTATTTTTTTTGAATAAGTGTTGTAAGTGGAAACAACATGGTCAATCTTATTTCTGTTTTCAAAGTAAAATTGTAATGCTGGGTCGTCAAATTCTTCATTTTCTTTCATAAAATATTCCTCCACATGTTTTGTAAAATCTCTAAGATAAAGATAATTTTCTTGGTCGGCAAGTTGCTCTTGATTAACGCTGTTCAATATGTCAACCAAGTCCTTGTAATAAAGTTGGATGAAATGCTTATTGGACGGCCTGGACTTGTTAAACTCAGGCTTTAAGTAAATATATTTCACAGGAAGTTTGTCCTTATTGAGCACGGAGAGTTGTTTTTCATAGTCGGATGTTTGATTTGCTTTTGATTCCCACGCCCATATTTTGTTTTCTATTACAAGCCAAAATTGTGAATACTTGACAATTATGTCCAGTCGGCTCTGTGACGAAATCTGGTCCTCTGTTTTAATACTTTCAAATGTCGAGTTTGCCAAAAGTTCCTCAAAATCAGGCTCAGAACTCACTTTTGTCTTTTGCAAAATTTGTTGCACTATACTCCGGTTTGTGTTGCGCTCATCAATAAAATAGGCAAGATATTTTGATACCAAAACTTCATTGTAAGTCTTGTCCAAAATTTGCAAAAATGTTTTTGGCACTTTTTTTATGCTTAAATTGTTTAATCCTTTTTTTAGCGCGTCAAAATCAACAAACATCTTTTCTCCTATTAAAAACCTTGTGCAAAATTGCCTTCGAAGGCATGCTTTCATTCCATCTCGAAAAAACAAACGACACTCGAGCGATTGCGGTCAGCAATCTGTGCAAAATTGCCAACATTCGTGCAATTTTGCACAAACAAAAAAAGCAAGCGTCAAGCGATGCTTTTCGCCGAAGGCGGAAACAAGCCATCAGCGCAGCTTTTTTTGTGGTGACCCCGCCGGGACTTCGTCGCAAACATCTCTCGGTGGTGGATTGCTTAGCACAATCCTTTGCCCTCGCTCGTTTGCTCCTCTTCCAAAAAATTCAAGCATTTTTTGGAATCCTTTATGCTGGGTTCGAGCCCCGGCGAAATTGTGCCATGCGCTATTTTTTGCTGGTGACCCCGCCGGGACTTCGTCGCAAACATCTCTCAGTGGCGGATTGCTTGGCACAATCCTTTGCCCTCGCTCGTTTGCTCCTCTTCCAAAAAATTCAAGCATTTTTTGGAATCCTTTATGCTGGGTTCGAGCCCCGGCGAAATTGTGCCATGCGCTATTTTTTTGTGGTGACCCCGCCGGGACTCGAACCCAGAACAAAGCCTTAGGAGGGCTCCGTAATATCCGGTTTTACTACGAGGTCATGTCAAAAGTATAAACCATTGCTCAAAAAAATTCAAGCGTTTTTTAACGAAACAATTTATTTGATATTTTGCGGCTTTATGATATAATATCCTCATGAAACATTTGTCTGACAAAATTTTTGTGTTCGTCTCAAGCGTTGAAAGATTTAAAGGCAACCGAAAACTGCCTGAGTTTGCTGAAAAAGAAATTGAAAACACTTCCAATCAAAAAGTTTTGGATGAAAAATATGCTGCCTTCGGGCTATTGGACTGGGCGCTTAAATTTTTAAAGATAGACGACAACTTTGAAAACATTGTTAAGATAAACGGCAAGCCACACTCCCCTTTTTTCCAATTTTCTTTTTCACACTCGCATGGGCTTGTGGCGATGGCAATATGCAAAAAAGACATTGGAATTGATGTTGAACAGGTGGATAAAAACAGAAATTTAGATAAGATAAAAAGATATGTTTGCTCTTTAGATGAAATGAAATATGCCAAAAATATGAAACGCTTAACAAAACTCTGGACAAAAAAAGAGTCAGCCTTTAAACTTCATGGTGGGGCGCATTTTGTTCCAAAGGCAATTTGTGAAAACTGGTGCAAAACAAAAAAAATAAAGTTTGAAAATAAAATTTTCTTTTTAAGTGTTTGTGCTGACGAAAAAAGAAAAACCAAGTTTAAAATGCTTTTTTAATTTTTTTCAAGCACCATCAAAGTTTCAACATTGGCGGTGTTTGGGAACATATCGTAGCCCTGGGTAAATTTGACGGAATAACCATAAGATAGCAAAAGTTTTATGTCCTTTGCAAGTGAAATTGGACTGCAAGAAATGTAAACAATTCTTTTTGCCATGGCATCTGCAAGCATGGTTAAAACCTTTTTCCCACAGCCTTTGCGTGGCGGGTCAAGAATTATTGTTGGCAAGTGGGTTTTATTCAACTGGCCTTTCAAAACATCATTAACATCTCCTAAAACAAACTTTAAGTTAGTTTGTTTTTTTGATAAAGCAAGCTGCTTTGCCGCCTTGATTGCCGCCGGCACACTTTCTATGCCAACCACACTTTTTGCCTTTGTGGATATTAAATAAGTCAAATATCCACTTCCGCAATAGGCGTCAACAACTTCGTCACCAACATTTACAAATGAAATGACTTTTTGATACAACTTTTCCTTAATAAAAGTGTTGACTTGTAGAAAACTTGCGGGATAAATTTTTTGTGCTACTCCGTCCTCAATCAAAGTCAGATTTTTTAAGCCATAAACATGCTGAAAGTTCCCTGACAAAATTTCTTCGTCAGAAGAATTAAAGTTTAGATAAACTCCGCCATTAAAATTGTTGGCTTTAAAGATGGTCAAAAAACTGTCAAGATAATTTAATTTCCCTTGCGCAACAAATGTCAATAAAATTTGGTCATCTATTTGTCTGAGCATGAGGTGTTTTAAATTTCGCTCTGGCTTGTCCTCAAAAAATTGTGCGACAAAGAAAAGCATTTCGTTTATTCCATCACTTGCAAGAAGGCACTTTTTTATTTCAACAAAATTTTTGCTGCCCTCTTCATACATCCCAAAGTGCGTTCCGCCATCATACACCTTTGCCACAAACACACTTTTGTTGCGGTAATGATAATCTTTGTCTGACGCCACCGTTTCTTCCACGCGGACATCTATCCCTGCAATTTTTTTGAGCGTGTTACAAATAAGGTTTTGTTTAAAAAGCAAACTTTCACACTTGTTCATGTGTTCAAGTTGGCAACCCCCACATTTGAAAAAATATGGGCATTGTGGAACAGCTCTGTTTGGGTTTTCGTTTTTAATCACTTTGCTTTTTGCTCTGACAAAGTTCTTTTCTTCTGCCAAAATTTCAACCGTCACTTCTTCGTTCAAAAGCGCATTTTTGACAAAATATACTTTGCCTTCTTCTTTGGCAACACCTTCGCCAGAGATGTCATAATCAATAATCTTCATAAGAAAAAGTTTATCATAATTTTGCTATTTTTCAAATTAAAACAGCAAAAAAATGCGGTTTTTAGTTAATTTTTCTTTAATTTTTGTTTAACATTAAAAAATCCTTTCCATGGGTCAGCATATTTTAAGCGCCTCAACGCCTCTTTCATGTCTATACCATTTGGGGCAATAGAATCAAGTTCACTCCAACGAATTGGCATTGACACTGTGCCACCCTCTCTTGCTCGAAGGGAGTAAGGTGCGACAGATGTTGCACCTTTGCCATTACGAACCCAATCAATAAAAATTTTGCCTTTGCGGTTATCTTTACGGATGTTAGTGGTGTAACGCTCTGGCCATTTGCCTTCCATATATTCAGCCACATTTTTTGCAAAATCATGAAATTTTTGCCAGCCAACAGACGGGACAAGAGGCACAACAATGTGATAACCCTTTCCACCGCTTGTTTTTAAAAAACATTTTAATCCCAAAACGGACAGCACTCGTTTCAAATCTCTTGCACCCTGTCTGACCTTTTCAAGTTCCAAATTACTATCTGGGTCGAGGTCAAAAACCATCATATCCGGCTTGTTTAAATAGCCAACCTTACTTCCCCAAGTGTGAAATTCAATTGTGCCAAGTTGCACTTCACTTATGAGTGATTTTTTGTTTTTTAAGCAAAAATAGTCACTTTTTTCGTTATTTTCACCTAAAATTTTGATAATTTTGATATTTTTGCTGTTTGGGAGCGGATGTTTTTTAAAGAACTTTTCTCCCTCAACATCATCATGACATCTGACCACACTGACAATTCGGTCTTTGACATAATCAAGCATCCTCTCTGATACGGCGGAATAATATTTGGCGACATCCAATTTCGTTATCCTTTCTTTTTTATATATTATTCTTTCAGGCGAAGTTATTTCAACGCCATCAACTTCGCTTTTATCCGCCTCTTCCATTACAACATCTTTTGACGCTTTATCTTCCCTTAGTCCTTTAAAACTTCCCTGTCTCAAAAGTCCGTCTGCCGTTATTTCTGCAAACTGGACTTCTGCGACAAGTGCGGGCTTTAGGAACACTGTGTTTTTATCACTTTTTAAATTTGAAAATGGAGATGTTTTTGTTTTTAATTTTGCAAACTTTTTTAACAAAGTTTTCGCCTCTCCCTCATCTATGCCCGTTCCAACTTTGCCAACATACTTAAGTTCGCCGTTTTTATAATACCCGACCAAAATTGCCCCTATGCCACCACTCTTCTTTTCTGAAGGCTGATAGCCACCAAGGACAAATTCTTGGCGGTGATAACACTTGATTTTTATCCAGTCCCCACTGCGCGAAGATGAATAAGTTGAATTAACCTTTTTGCCAACTATTCCTTCAAGCCCAAGTTTTGATGCAACAGCAAAACTTTGCTCTCCCTGACCTATCAGATGCTCGCTGAATTGAATTTGAGGCGGAGAGTTCTTGAGCAATTTTTTTAAAATTTTCTTTCGCTCAAGAATAGGCGTCTTTCTTAAGTCTTTGCCATCTAGAGCCAAAAGGTCAAAGACCATGTATGTCAGATTTTTGTCATCTGGGTTTTTAATATATGACTGCAAAAGGCCAAAGTCACTTCTGCCCTGACTGTCTGCGACAATCATTTCGCCATCAAGCACGAGAGAGTGATTTGCAAAAAATGTTTTCATCTGCTCAGTCACCTCTTCAAATTTTTGCGAATAGTCCAAATTGTTACGGGTGAAAAGTTTTGCTTTGCCATTTTCTATATATGCAAGTATGCGATAGCCATCATATTTGACCTCAAAAAGATAATCTTTGCCCTTTGGAATTTCAGTTTGCAATTTGGCAAGCATTGGCAAGATGCTTTTGAAAGGCAAAGGCTTTGTCTTTTTTTGAAGAAGTTGTGCGTTTGTGCGACCAGTTTTTACTGAAGTTTTTGGAAGAGTAAAGGTCGCTTTGACAAAACCATCTTTTTCCTTAATAAGAAGCCAATTTTCTTTTTCACCCTCTTTTTTGAGACGGACAAGTGTCCACTTTCCTTTCAGCCTTTCCCCGTCAAGAGAAAATTTTAAAGAGCCATTTTTCAGCCCTTCATTGACATTTCCTTCGCATTTCCAACACCCTTCATCCCAAATGATGACGGTTCCTCCGCCATACTCACCCTTTGGAATTACACCCTCAAAAGAGGCATAGTCAAGCGGATGATTTTCGACTCTGACCGCAATACGCTTGTCTTTGGGATTTAAACTTGGCCCTTTGGGGACTGCCCAACTTAAAAGCACGCCTTCGTGTTCCAGACGAAAATCAAAATGTTTGGCGCGTGCTTCGTGATATTGAATCACATATTTTAATTTTTCCCCGCTCGGCTTAATTTTGCCTTTAGGCTCTGAAGTTTTTTCAAAATTGCGCTTTGATTGATAATTTTTAAGGTTCATGCAAAAATTATTGCCAAAAGTTTGGCTATATAACAAAAAAGAGACCAAATTTAGTCTCTTGTGATGGATTCTTCCTCATTTTGTGCCAACGAACTGACAACATCTTCAAGCGGGATAAAGATTTTGCCAAGAACATATCCTTTTTTGTAGGCAGAATAATTTAAAGTGATTTGATTTGGATATTCTTTTACCTTTTCTTCCATGCTATAAAACTCATTTCCGTTTTCGCCCACTTTTTTAGTCAGCACTTTCTCTGTTATCTTTGGCATTTTACCCCTCCGTGATAATTATATCATAACACACTTTAAGGGCAATTTCAAGAGGTTTTTTTCAAGTTGACATGCGCTGGATGACAAGATAGGTGTTGGAATATGTTATGTCACTGCTTGCCGTGTGTGTGATTTGCAGGCGGCCGGTGTTTGTTAGTTTAAAGACATATTCGCCGACTATTGCCATGTTTGTTCGTGCAAAACCATATCTTGTTGAATTCGGCAAAAACATGCCGTTTAAACTTAAGTCAATTTGCGGAACTGTGTCCGAGTTATTGGTTATGTAAGTGTAATAGCGGATAAGATAGCCGCCCGCCGAAAGCGTGACGAAGTCGGTGTTATTGGTCGAAACATCTCCCTGCCCAGATGGATATGAAGAAACAATGTTGAATTTATATTCGCCTGTCGTTTCCGGTGATGTCAAAAATGCCGTTGTGCTGATGCCAGATGGGCCTTGCTCTCCTCGTTCTCCCGGTTCACCTTTTTCTCCGCGCTCACCTTTTTCACCATTTGCCCCTTGTGGACCTGGGTCGCCTTGGTCACCCTTGTCGCCTTTAAGTCCTCTCTCTCCCTGCTCTCCTTTTTGGCCCGGCTCACCTTGAACACCTTGAAGACCCCTT
>CANPWN010000010.1 GCA_947584415.1 uncultured Clostridia bacterium
GACCACGACTTATATCTCGTTTCAAAACTTCGCTTTTCTTTCTCTATAAACAATTTAACAACATTTTTAATATATTGCTCCTTGTCTGCATCAATCATAAATTTTTGTTCCTGTGCTTTTGTCATTTTTCACTCTCCTTGTTGGGAGTGTAGCACATATATTACACCAAGTCAAATTATTTTATCTCTAGTGCATTTTATGAAATCAATTAACTTTCCTCCACCTTTTTGGGATATCAAGCACTTCGCTTTATAGCATTCCAAATCTTTCACTTTAAAATCTTTTTCAATTTGAAAACATCTCCGCTTATCTTGGCTGCACACTCTAAATTGCCTTGAAGATAAAACCTGTCTATCCATTCAATATCTTTGTTAACAATCATATTTTTACCTTTAATAATAATTGGAGTGTGTTGTGGCAAATCTTTTACTTTAAAGATATCTTCAGGGTGTCTTTTTTTTATTCAAAATGTTTTCTTATTTCTATTGCAAGTGCCTCATGAATGCCGGGGACAATCATCAACTCTTCGACTGTGGCGTTTTTGATTTGTTCAACACCGCCAAAAGCGTTCAAAAGTGCTGTCTGTTTTTTGACGCCCAACCCTTTAATTTGGTCAAGTTCGCTGACCGTCTGCATTTTTCCGCGAACATTTCGGTGAAAGGTTATGGCAAAGCGGTGTGCCTCATCACGGATGCGCTGGAGCATTTTTAATTCCGCGCTTGCCACTTTGAGCATTACTGGTTCGCTTTGATTTGGCACAAACACCTCTTCAATACGCTTTGCAAGTGAAATCATCTCAATATCAAGTCCACTTTCCTTCAAAATTTCTTGACAAGAAGAAAGTTGGCCTTTGCCACCATCAATGATGATTAAATCTGGCTTTTCTTTAAAACTTTCGCCGTCTTCTTCTTTCAGTCTTCTCAATCTGCGGCGAAGTGCCTCTTGAAGGCAGGCAAAGTCGTTTGAGCCCTGCACAGTTTTAATTTTAAATTTGCGGTAGTCTTTTTTTGACGGCTCCCCACCCTTAAAAACCACCATTGATGCAACTTTGTTTGTGCCGCTGATGTGCGAAATGTCATAACACTCCATGCGGTTTGGAAAACTTTTGAGGTTGAGCGCGATTTTGAGTTTTTCAAGCGCACCAAGTGTATTGGCATACTTAATTTTTGACTTTTCAATGTGCTTTTCCATGAAATCCTTGGCGTTTTCTTGCGCCATTTTAAGCAAAGTAAGGTTGATGCCGTGCGGGTTTGAAATAAGTTTTGCGCGCCGGTTCATGACAGAATACAAAAGTTCTTTGTCGGCAATCTCATGGCTTAATATTATCTCCTCTGGCACAAGCATATTTTCATAATATTGCCTAAGGAATTCAAACATTGTTTGTTCCTCTTCCAAACTTGCGTCATCTGTTGGATAGTTCATAACGCCCAAGATTTTTCCGCCACGAATTACCATGCTTGTTATAACGCCATTAAGACCATTGGTGACATAGGCGAACACATCTTTGTCCACATCCTTTGGAAGATTTGCAACCACCCTCTCTTTGAGTTTTTGCACCATTTTAAGTCGGTCGCGAGATTGGAGTGCGCTTTCAAAATTTTCATTTTCAGCCGCTTCTTGCATTTTTTTTGTTAAAATCTGTTCAATTTCTTCATCATTGCCGCTCAAAAAATTTATGGCCTTTTTAACCCTTTCGGCATATTCCTCTTGGTTGACACGCTTGGTGCATGGAGCAGAGCAAAGACCAAGAAAATAATTCAAACACTCTCTTTTTGCAACGGAAGTTTTGGTGATTTTCATATTGCAAGTTCTCAGTCCAAATGCAGCGTTTGCAGTTTTAACAATCTCAGCAACGCTCAGTCCCGCAAAATATGGGCCAAAATATTTGTATCCCGGCTTTCCAACGCGCCTTAAAACTTGAAGTTTTGGAAAGGGGTCAAGCATGTTGATTGCAATGTATGGAAAAGCCTTGCCGTCCTTAAGCAAAATGTTATAGTGCGGCTGATATTTTTTTATTAAATTGCTTTCAAGTGCCAGAGCATCACGCTCAGAAACGGTGATAAAATATTCAAAATCATCAATATTGTCCACCATTGCCTGAACTTTGCTTGGCTTTGGTGAATTTCTAAAATATTGACTGACCCTGTTTTTTAAACTTTTGGCTTTGCCAACATAAATGACTGTGCCGTATACATTTTTCATCACATACACGCCACTTTTTGTCGGCAAAAGTTTGAGTTTTTGTTTGATTTTATCGTTCATTTACTTTGCTAATAATTTCCTCAGATATATCTTCAACACTTCTCATTTTTCCCGCACGCGAGCAATTTATTTGTTTGAAGTTATATTTTTTTGCAATTTCAAGATATGTTTTTTCAGCCTCTTTTAAATATTTTTGGTCTTTTTCGTGGCCATCTGGTTTTTCACTGCGCCCTTTCTTAAGTTCGGCAACAACATCTGATGGGACATATAGAAAAAGATTAAGGTCAGGCTTTGGCATGTTAAGCATGTCAAACTCAAGTGTGGAAATGAAGTTAAAAAACTTTGTCCTCTCTTTTGGAGGCAACTTGCAGCCATGGTGCGCCATGTTGGAATAAAGATATCTGTCAAGCACAACATAGTCATATTCCTTCATTGCCTTTCGCACGCGGTCCATATTGTAAACTCTGTCGGCGACATAATATAGCGAGGACACATAAGGGTCAACATGTGCCGCGCCCTCTTTAAACCAACTGTGTCCATCTTTGCCCAAATATGGGTTTGCAATAATTTGTCCCGTTGGACTTTCATAAAATGGCAACTGAAATCTAATTGCCTTTTTCCCCTGTTGATTAAGTTTTTCAACGAGCAGTTTGGACTGCGTTTCTTTGCCAGAGCAGTCTATGCCCTCTATCACAATCAGCATATTTACCTCACAATTTTTAAGGCTTCATCATAACTCAATGTTTGTTGCTCAGATGTGTTCATGTTTTTGATTGTCACTTTATTTGCCTTTACTTCATCTTCGCCAAGGATTGCAACATAAGGGATATTGCGTCTGCCGGCGTCTTTCATTTTGCTTTTAAATGACTTTTCTTCTGCAAACACTTCCGCTTTAACGCCCTCTTTTTGCATTTTTGCACACAACCCCAAACTTTCGTTAAGCGTGTTTCCAAGAGGGATGATTGCAACCGTGGTTATAGCCTCGCTCTCACTAATCAATCCTTCGCTTTCCAAAATGTCGAAAAGCCTGCTTATGCCTATGCTCATCCCAACGCCTGGAAGATGGCGTGATGAAAAATAAGATGCAAGTTCATCATATCTTCCTCCTGCGCCAATTGCACCCAAATTTCTTTTGCCTTTCAAAAAGGCTTCAAACACAGTGCCTGTGTAATAGTTATGTCCGCGAATTATTCCAAAATTGATGATGTATTTTTCTCCGCCCATGGCTTCAAGATATTCACACACCTGTTTAAGTTCATTGACGCCTTCAACAAAAGTTTGCTCTTCGCACAAAAGAAGTGCCTTGTCAAGAACTTCCTTTCCTCCACGCAACTTTGCATAGGAAACAAGTTTGTTGCAAGCCTCTTCCTTCACCTGCAATTCTTTAAGCATAACGCCAATCTCTTTTTCGCCCAACTTGTCCATTTTGTCAAGAATAATTGCTATGTCGGAAAACATATTTTCATATCCAAGTGCCTTAACAATTCCAAACAAAGTTTTGCGGCTTGAAATTTCAACCTCTGCGTCAAGTTCAAGCACACTGAAAATGTCCTCATAAAGTTTTATGCACTCTGCGTCATTGGCCAAACTGAGTTTTCCATCACCAACAACATCAGCGTCACATTGATAAAATTCCCTGCGCCTGCCCTTTTGAGGTCTTTCACCACGGTAATTTTTTCCAATTTGATATCTCTTAAAAGGAAAATTTAATGTGTTTTCGTTCATGGCAACATATCTTGCAAGAGGCACGGTAAAGTCATATCTTAAACATGCATCAGTTGAGCCTTTGACAAAGCGGTAAATTTCCTTGTCCACATCACCGCCGCTCTTTGCAAGCAAAATTTCACTAAGTTCCATGACAGGTGTGTCAAGCGGCAAAAAACAATGCTTTTTGAAAACACTTTTAATTTTGTCAATCATCTCTTCAAACACAATTTCTTTTTCAGGACTAAGTTCCCAAAAGCCTTGCAATTTGCGCGGCACAATAATCTTATCCATGGTTTTCTCCTAAACTCAAATTAAGTATATTTTAATAAAAAAAAATTGTCAATTAAATTGACAATTCATTGTTTCGCTGCGGGTTTTCCACAAAAAAGTTATCCACATTTCCACATTTAAATATTTATGCAAAACCGCTTATTTTTATGCAAAACCGCTCATATTGTGGATAATGAGGACAACTTTGGATAAGTTATCCACATTTCCACACAATTTTTTTGCCCAAAAGCCGTATTTCGCCATTTTTCGTTGCAACGGATAAACTTTTTGAGGTTTCTTGTTTTGGCTTTAATTTACTATATTCGCTTTGCTTTGCTTTTTACGACCAAATTATTTGTCCTTTTTTGCATATTCATGCCTTTTTAAAAACTTTGACTTCCTGCCTTCATAGACAATTTCTAACTGATGAAGCGCTCTGGTTGACGCCACATACAATAGGTTTTTGTCAAGTGGCGAGCGGTAATTTTCATCATCTGCAAAAGGAATTATAACATGGTCAAACTCTATCCCCTTTGATGTTGATGCCGTTGTTATAACAAGAGGATAATCAAAACTGTGGTCTGAGCCAACAATGTTTTCGAAGTTCAATTTGCCCTTAAGCATTTTTGAAAGTTTTTTAACTTCGTCACCTGTTTTGCAAACTATTGCAGTGTGGCCAAATTTCCCCTCGCTTTCTTTGATAAGTTTGACGAGCGCTTGAGCAGTATCATTTGTTTTTATTATTCTTGGCTCTTCTCCATCACGGCTGAAGTTGATAACGCCTTTAAGTCCAATAAGTTCTTCGCAGAATTGGGATATTTGTTTTGTTGAACGGTAGGTTTTGTTCAAAACAATGGTCTTGGCTTTCAAAAATCTGGCAAGTTGCAAAAGATATTTTTTTGACAGCGTTTTTTCAATGCACTGATTAATATCTCCCAAAATAATTTTTGGGCAGTCCCAAATTCTGTTGAAAAAGTAAAAATGAACAGGAGTGAAATCTTGCATTTCATCAATGATGACATATTTGACTTTATAGTCATGACTAAGTCCTTGTGTGAACTCTTTGATGACCAATAGAGGTGCTATGTCCTCATAAGGCACTTCGTCAAAGGTCGGCTGATTAAGTCCCTGTCGGGCATAAAAGACATTGCAAATTTTATATATGTCTGATATTGGGAAAAATTTGTAAAGCATGTTTTTAAAACGCGGCTTTATAAGTTCCGCTTCGTCAGGCTTAAGGCCAAACCTTTCAATAAGATAGTCCGCCATATATTCAATGCGCTTGTCCACTGGCAAATGCCCAAAAATTTCAAAATAAAGTTTGCGCATTTCCTCCGCCGTGAAAGTGAAAGCGTTGTAAGCGTCTTTTGCGACATCCTTTGGCTTGAAAATCAAATCTTTTGGGTCAAACAGTCCAGCATATACATCATTTAAAAACTTCAACAGATCGTCCAAGAAATCAAATGAGGACTTATAGGCAATTTCATTGAGTTTTGCTTGGTCTTTGGCAGAATAAATTTTGTCAATAAGTTGCTCGCGCGACTCCAAAGGTTTTTTGAGTTCTGTTTTTGCAATATGAGAAAAGGTCATCTCAATAACATTATCTTCGCCAAGTTCTGGCAAAACTTCGCTCACATAACTTGAAAAAAGATTTGATGGCGACAAAATGAGAACATCTGAACTTGTGAAATCATTTTTATGTTTGAACAAAAGATATCCCGCCCTGTGAAGAGCAATGCTTGTTTTTCCAGAGCCAGCAACACCTTGCACAAGAATTGTTCTAAATTTTTCTTCACGAATAATTGCGTTTTGCTCTTTTTGTATGCTGGAAACAATTTCTTTCATTTTTGTGGAAGTGTTTTTGCTCAAAACCTGCTGCAAAATTTCATCATTTATGTTTTGCTTGGTGTCCACAAAGTAGTTAAGTTTTCCGTCAGAAATTCCAAACTGGCGTTTTAGTGTTATCTCGCCATTTATCACTCCTTCGGGCGCTTCATAACTTGCTGCGCCTTCGTCATAGTCATAATAAAGGCTGCTGATTGGCGCGCGCCAGTCATAGACATATCTTTCGCCGTCAGCAGAAATGTGCGTTAGTCCAATATAAATCTTTTGATTTGTCCCATGTGCAAAATCTGAAAAATCAACTCTGGCAAAGTATGGGCGTGGCTTTTGCGAAGAGAGTTGAAGAATTTTTTTGTCCAAAAGTGAAATTTGATTTTCTGTTTCTGCAAGTAGCGTTTTATATTTTGAAATTTGCTGGCTGTCATCTTCATAAAAGGAAATTGAAAATTCTGCCTGCACATCCTTATAGAATTTTTCTTGTTCTTGTTTCTTTAATTTGAGGTCAGAGATGTTTTTGTCAATGGCGTTTTCAACGCTCTCCAAATACTTTTTTTCTTCCTGCATAGCACACCTCCCCCAAGTTCTGACGGGATATTTTAGCATTTATTGAAAAAAAATGCAACAAATATGCCTTTATATCAATATTTTGAGACAAAATGTCACATAGGTCATTTCAGTAAAAAAGTTGCATAATCTGTTTGTTTGCGTTATAATACCATATAAATAGAGGTGGATTTTGAAAAAACTTAAGCACATTATTCCATTATTCATTTTCATTTCATGTTGCGTGTTTTTGTCAGCATGCGGCTTTACAACGACCTATGTTTCTCCAACAATCACTGTTGACAAAATTATAACTTCTGACATTGAGGTCGCGGCAAACAAGGCAATGCTAAGCGGCGTTTCAATTTATGCGGAAGGTAAAAAAGCCACTGGCTCTGTTATAAGCATGGGCGCTGGCGTCATATATAAACTTGACAAAAACGCTGGCAACGCTTACATCATCACAAACTATCATGTGGTGTATGATTCAGGATTCAACACATTCGACCATTTCAGTTCAAACATATATGTTGAACTTTATGGCAGTGAGGAAACTTGGCTTGAAAAAGTGGGAAATGGCGTCACCCCGCATTATGGCTCGACAGCAATGAGCGCAAATGTTGTTGGCGGAAGTTTAAAACATGACCTTGCCGTTCTCAAAATTTCTGGCAGCGACATTTTGAAAAATAGCAGTGCAAGACAAGCGGACATCTCCACATCTCCTGCACATTTGGCACAAACGGTGATAACTGTTGGAAATCCGCTTGGCAACAAATTGAGTGTGACAAAAGGTATTGTTAGCAGAGAAAGTGAATACATCAAATATTCCGACTTTGAAGATTTGATTGTAAGGTGCATAAGAATTGACGCGCCAATCAACTCCGGAAATTCTGGCGGAGGATTATTTGATGAAACGGGCGCACTTTTGGGCATTGTCAACGCGGGCAACTCAGATGCCGAAAATATTGGAAGCGCATTGCCTGTCCCTCTTGTGACAAATGTGTGCGACAACATCATTTTTGGAGATGAGTCAGGGCTATATAAAGGCCTTAAAGAATATGATGTTGGAATAACCGTGGCTGGCATGAACTCCAAAGCGGTGGTTGATGAAGGCACGGGGCTTGTCTGCGTCAAAGAAGAAGTGGTGGTTGCATCCTTAACTTCCCTAACACTGACCAGAGGTCTTCAAATTGGCGACTTAATTGCATCCATACAAATTGGCGAAGAAAAATTAAATCTTGACCGAGCCTTTCAATTTGAGGAGTTCTTGTTTAAACTTAGGCCGGGCATGAAATTGACACTGACCTATATCAATAATGGTGCGCACGACATCACAATAACGCCTGTTGCAGCATAAAAAAATATGTAACCTTGCCATAAGGCAAGGTTTTTTAAGACAATCTTGTAATCACAAGTTGAACAGGGCCGTAATTTGCAGAAGCGGTCTGGTTTGTTGTCACAGTGATAACTTGACCTGCCGTTGCAGTTATAAATGCGTTTCTAACTCCGTTAGCCGAGCCATTTGCCGGTGCAGATATCACAAGTCCTGCAATTGGCGCGCCAGCAAGATTTGCTGTGATTGTGGACTCTGAAGCGCCTGACGCATTGTCAATTACGCCATACATTGTCACTTGATAAGTGCCAGCATTTACAAGAGTGACACCCGCATCATTGACAACAACATCTCCGTTCCCTGCTGGAACTGAAGCGGTTTGAGTGAAATCACTGAAAGTTCCGCCTGTTGCGTCTGTTGCAGAAACAGCATTTATGCTTGTGATTGGGCTTGTTCCTGTTGGCCCTATTGGTCCAGTCGGACCAGTTGGACCTGTTGGGCCTACCGGACCAGTTGGACCAGTTGGACCAACAATGCCTGAAATGACATTTATTCTTTCGGTGTAGCCGCCCATTGGATAAAAAGGATAATATCCATTGTTGCAGCAATTTTGTCTGCAGCCACACCCATTAAAAAAACCACACATATTTTTTCTCCTTTGGGGCTTTTCCCCTCTTTCATGTTATGAAATTTTAAAAAAATGTGATAAAATGTTTTTTAAGGAGAACTTTAATGCAAAAGCAAAAAATCATACTTGATGTTGACCCTGGGGTTGATGATTCTGTTGCCCTTATTTACGCCTTTTTGAATAAAGAGTTTGACATAAAACTGCTTGGCGTTGTCGGTGGAAATGTTGGAATAAAACAATGCGTGAAAAATGCCCTGTTTATCACTGAAAATTTTGCCACCTATCCAATACCCGTTGTTGAAGGCGCTTCACAGCCAATCAAATATCCTTTTTCACACAATCTTTCTGTGCATGGCAAAACTGGGCTGGGCGACATAATCAAAGCCACCAAAACCAAACTTAAAACAATAAACAAGCCAGATTATGGTGTGTGCGAAGCCTATAGAGATGTTATTGTCTCAAACCCAAATGAAGTTAAAATTGTTTGCGTTGGCCCATCAACCAATCTCGCTTTGACCTTACAAAAATATCCCGAAATTGTGCCACTTATCAAAGAGGTCATCATTATGGGCGGCTCAATTAAAGGCACAGGCAGTATAACCCCTTATGCAAGTTTTAATGTTTACTATGACCCCGAGTCGCTGAGGATCATATTAAAAAGCGGACTTAAAAAGATTGTTTTCAGCCCAACCGAACTTGGCATAAACACCTATGTGACAAATGAACTGACCGACAAACTTGAAAAAATGAACCGCTATGGCAAGATGGTCAAACAACTTTATTGCGGCTATCATGACCTTTTACTCCCCAGCGACAAACTTGCCACACATGACCTTTGCGCCGTCATGTTTCTTGCAAAGCCAAATTATTTTGAAGTTAAGCCGGTCAACTTAAAACTGCAACTTGGCAAAGGAAAAAAGCGCGGGCAAACACTTTTCACGCCAGCAGAAAATAGCAGCCTTTGGCTTGTGACAAAGGGAGAGCGAAACAAAATTCTTTCCGAACTTGAAAGAAAAATAAAAAGTGCCACATAGCACTTTTTTTATAACAATGGTGAAAGCAATCTGAACACAGACTGACCAATTCGACTTCGCAGTGAAAGCCTGTTAAAAAGCCCCTCTTCTGCAAGGATTGAGTTTGAAATGTCCTCTTCATATCTCTCTGCATATTCTTTTGTCAGTTTTTCACTATACATGATTGCAGTGCACTCAAAATTTAACCCAAACGAGCGGTTGTCAAGATTGACTGAGCCAATGGAAAGTTTATTGTCATCCACAAGCAGCGTTTTTGCGTGCAAAAAGCCATTATAAAAGTAAATTTTGACGCCAATTTCTGCCATTTCACGCGCAAAAGATAAAGTTGCAAGATAAACTGTTTTTTTGTCTGGTTTGAGCGGGAGCATTATTCTCACATCCACGCCACTTCTTTTTGCTATTGAAATTGCGCTCATAAACGCGTCATCAGGCACAAAGTAAGGCGTTTGCATGAACACGCGCTTTTTTGCGCTGGCAATCATTTTGATATATGCCTCTTTTATTTTTTGCACTTTGCTGTCCGGCCCAGAAGTCAAAACTTGAAGATTCACATTTCCCTTCTGCTCTGGAGTTGGGAAATATTCGGCAACATATTGTTCAATTGGGGTTGTGTCCTTTGAAGCGTAGCGCCAATCATCCAAGAAAATGTTTTGAAGTGGAAAAGCACCGCCGCCCTCAATGCGCACGCTTGCATCACGCCATGGCGACAAACGCTTGTTGACGCCCATGTGGTCGTCACGGATGTTTATGCCGCCGGTGTAAGCAATTTTGCCATCAATGACAACAATTTTTCTGTGATTGCGGTAATTGAGTTTGAGGTTTAAAAGACGGATATGCATAAATGGAGGGAAAAATTCGGCAATCTCCCCGCCTGCCTTTTTCAGTTTTTTAAAAAAGCGGCGGCGTGTTTTTTTGCTGCCAACGGCGTCATATATAAGTTTGACTTTGACGCCCTCTTTGGCTTTTTTTATCAAAATGTCCATTATCTCTCTGCCGACAGCGTCATTTGCAAAGATATAATATTCCATATTGATGGAGTGCTTTGCCGCAAGCAAGTCCTCCTTTAATATTGCAATTTTTTCAAAGCCATGGCAGAAAATTTTAACATCATTGCCAAGGCATGGATATCCTCCCATGTCATAGCAAAGTTTCATGATGTCACTATCTTTGCTAAGCGCCCTAATTCCGCTGACTTCTGAAAAGGTTTTAAGTCCATGAATATTTTTAAGCACATCTTTGTCTGAAATGGACTTTTTCTTAATCATCTTTCGCACTCTGTGGCTAAGCCCACTTCCAAGCAAAAGATAAAAAATAAAGCCTATGCCTGGGAGAAAAGTCAAAATGGCAAGCCATGCAATGATGCTTTGCGGTTTTTTGCGTTCAAGAAAAATCATGCCTATGAGAAGCAGTAAATTCACAAGCGCCAAAATGCCAACCGCAACAAAGACCCAATGTATCCAAATCATATTTCTATTATACCCCAAACAAAGAAAAATGCCAAAGCATTTGCTTTGACATTTTCAGCTTGATGCTGGTTGATTATACAAGATTATCATGAAGTGGCCAAGTTCGAAATCACTGCTGCTTTTTTCAGCGAAATTATCAAATGGGCCACCTGATGATTTAAGGAATATCCTAATCAAAATGTGCTCTTCGTTGCTTGGCTTGTAGTTTGCACCTGTGATTAAAGTTCTTCCATCATCATCAAAATGTGCTAGAGATGAATCACTTTCGCCAACTTCAAAGTAAAGCGCTTTCAAGAAGTTGTCGTCAGTTGCTGCAGCCAATGTTTGCTTTGTTCCAGGGTTCTTAACAACTGTTTTTTCACACTTGGTCTGATAAAGTTCAGCCTTTTTGCCCCACTCTTTAATATCTATGGAGTAGCCGTTGCCGCTATCCCATTTCACATAATTTTCATAAACATTACCTTCAACGTCTTTGGTTGTGGTAACATCTTGCGGGCTTTCACCGGACAACTGCTTAACATAAAGTCTGAGCATTGTGTCTGTTCCAAGACCAGAGTCAAAGAAACTGATGTAACGGGCAACATTGAAGGTGTGAGAGTGTTGATAATAAGTTGCATAATCTTTAGTGTTAGCGTCACCATCATTAACGCCCATCCTTACAACATAGGATTTTGTCACTATGGTTGACAACGCTGATGAATTCAAAATGCCTGAGTTTTCAATGTAAAGAACATCTTTGGTTATTGCCTTAGGACTGAAGATTAACTTGCCATTGTCTTGGCCGCTGTTTGGCATATATGGCTTGCTCATGCCACCAAGATCCTTATCTCCCGTGGATGGTTGTGCGGTGTCAAGCACAGTGGAACTGCTTTTAGCATTTTCTGCTGTCGCAACAATTCTTTCGCTTCTGCTACCCAAGACATATTTTGCATCATCACCATCACCAACCTTTTGGTCAACTTTGAACCACACGCCGCCATAGGCAATCATTGCGCCTTCCTTTGTGCTTTCCACCGTTATCTTTATGATTGAGTTTGGTGTGATTGCTCTGCGTTGCATGTCAGAGAGGGACATATCGTAAGCACCAGCAGTGTAATATGTCTGGCAGATTGAACTTGTGTTTGTGATTTCTTTTTCTGACTTAGCATCCCAACTGCCTTGCGGTGGCGTTTCTGTGACTTCATTTTGTGTTGTTCCGCCCTCTGCAGCTTCAGAGAAAGAATTGTGTTCCGTCTCTGACAATTCAACTTTGACAGTCACTGTTGACTTGTCTGGAACTGTGACAGACAAGGTGTCATCAAAATATTCTATGCCTTCATACAGCTTGCCAATTTGTGCGGATGTGCCAATGTAATTATCAAGATTAAATGCCACAGAATCAATCACAACATTGTTCTTTGATGATGTGCGAGCGTTTCTGCTCAAGGTGATGGAGATTGGGGCAAGCGTTGCAGTTTCTTCCTCTGTGCTGCGGGTCTCTGCGTTTGTGTGTTTATAATGCAAAGTGATTGTAACTGTCGCAGAAACTGTGTTGTTTGTGCCATATATCCAGCCCGGCATGGTTGGAACAATCCAGTTGTTGTCAAGTGGACGGTATTCGCCTGAGCCGTCGTTATCTTTACTGATAGGATAATAAAGGTCATCTGTTGCAAGGGACCTTGACAAATCACTGTTGTCACTTCCAAATGTAACAGTTGTCTCTCCTGCTCCGGCTGGTGCTGTGGATGGATAAACTTTGACTTTTGTTTCGCTTGTCGTTTGCTTGCAGCCAATTTCAAAATCAAATGATAAGATGTCACCATCAACCTTCCAAGTGAAGAAACCATAATTATTATCTTCTTTGCTTGAACCGAGGAAGAAGTGGCTGTTTTCTGTTAACGCTGTGCCTTGATAAAGTGAAACTATGCCATTACTTATCTGATTCTTACTCTTGATTGATGTGATTTGTTTGTTTTCATCTGTTGTAACAGTAAAGTCTTGTTCATTGTATTTAAACTCACCAGTGAAAGTTTTTTCTGCCGAGGTCAAAGCAACCGGAACAGAATATTTGAGTGTGACAGAATTTGTTGTCAGTTCACTGATGGTGAAACCATGCCATTTTTTGCCAAGTCTTCTGTCTGTTCCCGACCCTGCCCCTTCAGCAAAGGTGATTTTTGGAACAGTGTTTTGAATTGCCTTTGCACTCACTGAGCCTCCCGCTGAAAAATAGTTGAACTCAATGTCTTCAATGGTAACATCATGAAGTGTTGGAGGATTTTTGAAGGTTGCGTCAAGTTTTCCATTCGTGCAAGCATTCTCCTTGTCGTTTAGTGCAACTGGTGATGTAAATCCCCAAGCATTAACGCCCTGAACAACAAACTTCTTAATCTGAGAATTTTCTGGAGCAGGCGTTTGATTTGCAGTCACAGAATATTCTTTTTCCTCTTCTTGAGGAGGCGCAATGCGAGTGAAAATTGCACCAACATCAAACTTTTCTCCTTCAACAAAGGATGAATTGCTCAAGTTTGAAAGAGATGGATTTTGTTTTTCTTCAGGCAGAAGTTTGAAGTAAAGTTCAATTTTGTAATGGAAACTATCTTCAAAAACAATCTTGTAAAGTTTTTCACCAAAGATAACTTTGATTGTGTCAAAATGCAATTCTGTTCTTGCATCTGCACCAGAAGTTGTAGGAATATATTTTGAGTCATCTTCTTTCCATCCTGAGCTTTCGTTTCCGTTTTTCCACAACTTGTCTAAAGTTCCTTGTTTATTGTAAACGCCGTCGTTAACAGTAAAGTAAATTTGGTCAAATGCCTGAGCAATTTCGGAATCGTTCCAAAGTGGACGCTTCACAGACAAGATTGGGTTATTTTCCCCTGTTTTTGACACAAGAGTCAATTTGTTGTCTGGTTTGTTATTATTTTCTCCTGTTGGTGTAAAACTGTAAATGTTATTTAGGTTTGTCGTCACACCATTAACTTCATTGGAAGAAGGTTGTGTTTTATTGACGCTTGCGCCAACAATTTGAGTGCCTGCCACAGTCACTTGATAGCCTGGAACAAGATAGAACGCAACCAGCGCTTCATAAATTCTGCCATCATTACCAATCTGATAAGTAAACCTGGTCAAAACATAGTCGCCATCATTTGCGCATCCTTCACCGAACACAACAAAGTCGCAAATTGTTGTATCATTTGACGCATAAGTTATGTTTCGGAAGGACATGTATTCCTTATTATCGGTTGTTTTGTTTTTAAATGTTTTTTGTCTGCCGTTGACTATTGGCAACTTGCGGTTGTATTCATTATTTGTGTCATTTCCAACACTAACAACATTAAGAGTGATATTGATACTATTATCCTTGATATAGTCTTTTGTAAGGGTTTCGCCTGTTGATTTTCTCACAACTCCGGCAGTGTTAATGAAGGAATATCTAAATTCGCCGTTTGAAAGATACAAGTAGTTTGTGACAATTGTGATGAAGTTTTGTTGAGAATCACTGAATTCTCTCAGCACCGCAATATCAACTTCGCGTTTGAAAGTGAAACTGATGTTTGTGTCTTCTTTCGCCCCATTGACCTCATATTGTATGCCACTAACAGTGAATTCTCCCTTCTTCGCGCCGCTATCTACGCTTGCAGTTCCCCAATCGCCCGCTGTGATTTGGATTCCATCTGAAATTCTTGTGCCTCCCGAGTGGGTTGCATAGGTGAATTCAATTCTGCCAGCAAGTCGAGTTGCTATTGCACCCTGAAGGACATTGCCCTGTCTGCTTCTGAATTCAATGCGGTTTTCTTGTGTAGTGAACACTTTTTCAAGTTCGTCACTTACCTCTTGCTTTGCGCCCCAGTCAACATAAATTGTGTTGTTTCTGTAAGAGCCACTCATAAGGAAGTCAGTCAATCTTACTTCTTTTTGCACTTCGCTCTCTGTGTAAACAAGCCAAATTTCATAAACTATGTCAGAAACAGCGGCACTTGTCACATTTATCTCCAAAAGTCTGTGTGAGTCGGTGATAAGTGTTGCGTCATCTTTAACTTTGTCTTCATACAAAGTTTCTGAAATTGAAGTTGCCCCATCTGTTACAGAACTGCTTGTTGCATCAATGGTTTTGTTTGCATATGCTGAAATCAATTTGCTTACAACATTGAACTCATAACTTGTGGTCGCACCGCAATAATTGATGTTAAACACTATCTTGCCCGGTTTGGTGGTGTCTGTAAGAGTGAGGGTTATGCCATCAGTGGTTGAACTCTGGGTGACATTATCACTTGTTTCAACGGTCACAGTGAAAGCAGAGTAATTGATGGCTTCACTTGGAGAGGTATTGCCATTGTGCGAAGTTCTGATTGTGCCGGTGATACGTTTTAATTGTGTTTCTTCTTCCTTTTTTGCACCAAATGGAGCGTTTTTCCATTTAAATGTGCTGCCGCTTGCAATTGACTCATAATCTCCGCCAGAGATTGTTGGATAATTTGCCTGTATGGTTGCTCTTGGGCTGACAACTGCGGCAAAGCGAACTGTCACTTCAAAACCATATCCCTCGGCGGCGGTGTATTTAAAGGTCACTTCTGAGTTGACGGTCTGCTCTTCTTTAACATCATTAAGCGTGAAGTTAAGATTGTATGCACCTTCGTTTTCGCTATAAGTTGGAGTGGAATTGAAATTAACTGCTCTTGCTATGCTAAAGCCGGTTATATTTCCTTCTTTTCCTCCCTCAGGAGAGATGTTAGTGAAGATTTTGCTCTGTTCAACATTGGCGGCTATTCCGCCATAAATTGTTTTGGTTGTGTCACTTGTATCTCGTGTAATGACGTCATTTAAACTTAAATTATCTTCAAATGTAAGGCTTTGATTTACTGTGATTTCTGAAGTTGTGAAGTAGCCCACATTTTCTCCATGTGCATAAGTGAGTTTTAACACAATCTTGTAAGGTTTGATTGTGTGGTGGAAGGTGATTGACGCACCTTCTACTTTATAGAACTTGTCTTCATTTGTAACCGACACGCCCTGATGATTTGCATTTCCTTTTGTCACACTTTCAACAGAAATTGCTGTGAAAGAGTAATCACTGCTGTCTATGATATCTGCAAAATCTGTCGCCTGATAGGTTTTGCCGCCATTGATGTTGTCAAGAGTTGTTTTCTGCTTAATTTCAACTGTGGATGGAATCACAACTGTAAGTGGAGAAATGTTGTCCTGAAGTTTTCCGTTGTAAGACACACTGAAGGTGATTGTCACCTTTGTCTCCGCCGGCACAAAATCTGCTGGGGTCAGAGTGAGTGTGTTGTTTTTAAGCACAACTGTGTTTGAATACTCAACATCCCCTTCTTCATCTTCTTTTACGGTTGAACCTTTCAACATGTCGCTGTTAAATCTTGCTGTTATAACTGCATCATTAAGCACGCCTTCCATGCCTGTGTTTTTGTCACGATACCATGGAGTTACGGTGATTATTTTTTCAGTGTTTCTTTCAAGTTCAACTTCCTCTTCAATTTCCTCAGTGCCAGCAGCAAATTCCAAGTAATATTGAAGTTCGTTGGAAGAATTTATAAGGAAGGTGTAAGTTGCAATTGCGCCAAACACATTTGGATATGTCTTTTGAATCACAACAACCAAATCTTTAAAATTATCTGGATTGGAAATTTTCACAACACTGCCAGTGATTTGAACATTGTTTCTGTAGGAAGATGTGATGTCCTCTTCGGCATGTTTTATCATTGAAACCGAAAGAGTGCCCGTTTCAGTGATTGGCGTTGGAACTTTGCTTTCGCCAATATAGATTGCATCAGGGAAACGCTTTTCATCTTTGTGTAGGTCATTTCCAATTGGTGCGGACATGTCAATTTCTTGAGAAGCACCTGCTGCGATGGTCAAAGACTCAACTTCGCCGTCATAAGGATAAACTGGTGGTTGAAGTGTTGCGTTTGGAGTGATTATGAGTCTGTATTGATATTCAGTGGAATAAACACCCGACATTGTCATCTTGACAGTTATGTAAGCCTTGATTGGGTCAGTTGAAACAACATTGTTAAGGGTAAATTCACCAGTTTTACTGTTGATTGTTGCATCTTTGAAAAGCCCTGACCACTCGCTTGAAAGAGATATGTTGGTGTAATATGTCTTGTGGGCATCATCATTTGCATCTGAATATTTAAGTGCTGAAAGATAGATGTTTTCACCATAACTTGTCAATCTCCAGCCAAAGCCGACCCTTCGCACTGCGGTAAATTTTACGCCTTTGATTGTGCCAGATTGTTGATTTAATAATTGGACATCTTCCGCATATTCAGCCTTGTCTTCGCCCAGTTTAAGTTTGCCATCTTCGGTGAACTCAACATTTTTGCCGTCAATTGTGTCTGGGGAATAGAAGAAGTATTTTCCTCCGCCTTTAACACTTGCTGCAAGTTCACTTGATGTGCTTGCTGCCAAAAGTTCTGCCAAGTCGCATTGGCCGTCAGTTACTGTGTCAGCAAAGTAATCTTTAAAATCTTTTTCTGTGATGTAAGATGCAAAACCTTTGCCAACAAAGGAAATGAAGATTGGCTCTTCTTTTCTTGCATACATCAAATCATCATTTTCAGAAAGGGTATAAACAAAGTTCAAATATTTGGTTGTTCCAACAAGATAGCCAGCCTGTCCACTTGGTTTAAAATTGATATTTCTAACATTAGGGTCTAAGGTGGAAGTAACTTCATAAGCACCGGTTGTGCTGCCACCAATTTGAACTTTCAAGCCATCAACTTCGCTGATGTGATATTCTGCAGTTTGTTCAACAAAGATGAGTTTTGTGCCGTTATACAAAATTTGATTTTCGTCACCAAGCCAACTGTTGTTCGTATCTTTGATAAGGCTCTTATTGTCAATGCCAATCTCAAAATTGAGTGAGCATGAAACACCTTCAATCTTTTCGCCTTCTGAGTTGTCGCCTTTGTAATCCTTAAGCCAAATTGTGACAACTTTAAATTTTTCACCATAGCCAAGGCTAAGTGTTTTGTTGAACGAAATCACGCCATTGATGTCGGCTTTGATGTAATCAGTTCCATCCGCTGCCGAACCTATCACCCAGCCGCCGAATTTTGGAAGAGGACTTTCACTATCGGCATTTTTGGTCTTACGCAAAATGTTGATATATGCGTTCATGTTCAAGTTGTTTTGGCTGTCTTTTGTAAGGTCAGTCATTGCAAAGGTTTTATTTGCACCCTCCGCCGTTGCTTTTATCACTTCAATTTTAAAGTTTGGACAAATGACAACGCTTATCTGCCTAGTGTAAGCATAGTCATTGCCGTCAATTGCATAAAGAGTGATGGTGGCTTCTTGCGGTCTGTAAACATCATAGAAGTAAAGCACGCCGCCCTGTTTAATTTCGCCAACAGCAGTTCCGTCACCAGAGGACACATCAACAAGTTTTGCTGTTTTTGATTCATATTCTTTTGCCCAGAAGTCTTGCAAGATAACTCCGCCCTGCATAACTTTGAGATAATCATCAAGTTTTATTTCATATCCGGCATAAACAAACACAGCGTTTGCCTGCTCAGTTTGAGGCCTGTCTTCTTCAGGAACGCCTGCGCCAACGCCCTCATATTGCACATCTCCAAGCGTGTTTGTTCCGTCTGTAATGGAAGAGAGGATGTTAAGAGTGATGATAAAGTTGATTGTGCCATCTTCATTGCGCACATTTAACATAACTTCCAAGTTCTTGCCAAAGTTTTGAGCAAAGCCAAGACTTGAAATTTCAACTTCGTCAAGCGGGTTTTCCAATCCCTCTCCGCCAATATTATGATATTGCCCTTCCGAATAAGTGTAATCATTGATTTTGAGCATGGACCAAATGTTGTCGCGTCTTGTTTCATCTTGATTTGTGGACTGAACAAAGGAAGAGGCAAGATAAACCTGAATTGGACCTTCATAAAGCACATCTTCCGCACCCTGTTTTACATAAATTTTAAAGTGGCTGCTTGGCTGCCAACTCTCTCCAGCCTTGCCTTCCGTTTGCGTTCTTATGTTTGAAAGGTTGTCCGTGTGGTCAACTTCGTCAACAGAGATTTTTGACACGCCTGTGGTTTCAACATCAAGAGTGAATTCAAGCGGGTTGCAAACTTCATCATTTTCATTGACTTTAATAAGAGGATTGTTTGGCACAACCGCAACACTGACGGCAACTCTGCCTTCACTGTTGTTGAAACTAAGTTCGTGACCTGTGATGTTCAAAACCTTTTGTCCACTTGCGTTTGTTGACTGGTTTTCCAAATGATATTGAGCACCTTCAATAACTTTGCCAAAAATATCTTTGATTACAATATTTTCTTCTTTGAACTCATTGTTAAGCGCATCCAAAGTTGTGATGCCCACTTCCTTTGCGTCTGTGATGGACACATTGTTGCCTGCGCCATAAGGGTCAAGTTCTTGGCTAACGGTGAAAGTGTTATCTTCCAAATTTCCACTCACTGTGGCAATACTGCCCGCCTTCTGTTCATAAACACGCACTTGCTGGCTTATTTGTGAATCTTCCGGCGTAATTCTCCACCTTTGAATTGTGAAGGAGTTGTCATATCTCATAAAGAAGAAGAAGGTTCTTCCTTTTTGCTCTGAAATTGCAACATTATTCACTGACACCAAAACCGTGACAGTGCCATTTTCTGAGTCAAGTTGTGGTTCACCAAATTTGAACACTGGATTGTCCTCTGTTGAGCCGTCCTCTTCCTCTGACGCATAGAATTTTATCCTGCTCTTTTCGGTCTCAAAAACCGGACCGTCACCTGGCTGAAGCGTGATGTTTAAAACAATAACTTCGCTTTTGTTTGTTGGAATAACATAGGTATTAACATAATCTTTGTTATTTAAGTATTCTTCATTATCAACCCTAAATGTTCTGGTTGGCTCACGCAAGGTTTTGTTGACAATGACATCAATTGGTGCAACATATTTGACAATTTGATACATATTTCCGCTCATCAGCGGTTTTCTGTAAGCGTCAGTCTTGACAGTTGCAAACAAGAGTTTGAAAGTGCCAGGGCTTTTAACCATAAGTTCAGACCCCTGTCTGATAGGATAAAGAGTTGCCGCACCAGATATTGCTGCGCCATAGTTTCCTTCACCAACTGTGTCAAGGTTGTCAATATAGTCATGAATATCACCTGCACCTTCAAGATAAGCAAAGAAAACAACCTTTTGATAAATGTTTTCTGCTGGAACATTGTAAAGGCGAGCAAGGTTGATTTGTGAAGGCACAATGCTGTCTTTGTCATACACCAAAGTGGTTGTCAAACTGCCGCCAACATTTTGCCAACTGATATCTTTTTCGTTTTCAAGACTTTCGGTGGAAGTGAAAGTTATTGGATAAGAAACAACCTTGTTTTCTTTTTCATCCATATAAAATTCATACTGCTCTTTTTCATTTTGCCAAATCAAAACAACTTCTGCATCAATGACATAATCACCTTCTGACGAAATTTCCCATTTTGCATAATCATAATATCTAACATCAGAATTGATGAGCAAATACTTTTCTGTTTTCGCAACGCCCTCTTTATCTTCTCCGGTCAAAACATTTCTTATCTCTCCGCCCGTGACTCTCACTTGACCGCTTTGCCCAAGATAATCATCACCAAGCAAGTTATTTGCTTTTCTAGTGTCTGTTTTTAAATAAATGCCTTTGAGCCTTATACCAACATTTTTGATAAGTTCACTGTGTGATTCGCCTTTATCATCACGCACATCAACGCAAAGCCAGTCGCTGTCTAAATCTGAACCAACGCCAGAGCCAATTGGTGGCATGCCAGCATACAAAGTGAACATCTTGTTTGTTCTCATACTAAAGGAAGCATCAGGCTTAACTGTGAAAGAGCCTATGGTTGCTTCAATGACAGAAACATTGACTGAAGGTGCACAAACATTGCCATCTTTGTCATTTGAAAGAGTGCTTACTGCCTCGTCATAAAGGGTGGTGCTGAAAACATCTTTGCCAAAATAATCACCATCACCAATCTCCTGCTCAAAACTTGCAAAAAGGCTTTCATACAACTTGTTTTGGTCTGTGCCTTTTTTAAACACATAGCCATTTATGACATTTCCGTCTGAAACATGTTCGCCTGCAATAAAATAATCTTCACCGCCACCATACACATGGCTCACGCCGTCAGGTGATGCCAAAGACATTTGAAAGAACACTTCCTTTTTTCTTGGTCTTGTTGCATCTCTAAGATTGTCGCTGAACAAATACTCGCTTTCCGCAGGGAAAAACTCAGGCTTGATGATAAACATTGAGTTTTCAGCAACCTCAGTGCCATCAAGTTCTCTAATTTCGGTTGCAGAGGAAGAGTCGCACAGTTTGAAATCTATTTTTTCAACAGGAACATCAACAGCAATTGTTATTTCTTCCAAAGCATACAAATTATTTTTTGTTTCAATGTAAAGTTTGCTTATGCCACCTGCGTTTGAAACAACTTCTGTGCCATCTGATGCCGTGTAAAGTTTTTGTTTAAGGCTGATTTCAATTTCGTCACCAAGGTTGGCATACTCTTTAACAATAATCACGCCGTCTGTTATTTCGCCATTTGTGTTTCTTTCCACAGTAACATTTGAGTCAAATCTAAATCTTAGTTCGCTCATATTCACTTGCTCAGTTGGAGAGGTAATCTTAATTTTAAAAGTGTCAACAACTTCATATTGACCAGTTCGGTTGTTGTAACAATTGTCAATATCTTCAATATTAATTTTTTCAGGTGGAATATCCTTTTTGCCAAAGCCACGGGTCAAATAGACGCCCAAAAAACAACCACCAATCGCCAAAACGATTATGGAAATGATTATCACCGTTATTTGCCAAAGCTTTAGAGGTTTAATCTTCATTTGTTCCGTCCTTTGATTTTATGTTTTGCAAAAGTTTTTCTGTTATGCTGGTTATATATAATTTAATATACACTTTTTGACAAATTTTTCAAAATCATTTGAGATAAATGCAAAAAAAACTCAAAATAGTTTTTTATCCGCAAAGATAACACAAAAAAATACATCATGAAATTTTTGAAAAATTTTTATTAAAAATTCAAAAAAATGCGTTTTTTAATAAAAAAATAAGGATTTTTTAATATTTTTTATTAAATTATTGACTTAAAATTGAAATTTTCTTATACTATTCATACAAAACAGCAAAAGGAAAAATTTATGATACAAGTCAACAATGTTTCTCTTGCCTTTGGCGGAAGAACACTTTACAAAGATGTTAACCTCAAATTTACAAAAGGCAACTGCTATGGCATAATAGGTGCAAACGGAGCAGGAAAATCAACCTTTTTGAAAATTCTCACTGGTGAACTTGAACCAAACACTGGTGATGTTTTTATCTCTCCTGGCGAAAGGATGAGCGTGCTGCAACAGAACCAAAACGCGTATGATAATGAAACCGTGCTTGACACAGTGCTGCTTGGACATAAAAGACTTATGGACTTGCAAAAAGAAAAAGATGCTCTTTACATGAAAGACCCTTTCACCGAAGAAGATGGCATACGCGCTGGCGAACTTGAAACCGAATTTGCAGAACTAGGCGGCTGGGAGGCAGAAAGCGAAGCGAAAAACCTTTTGCAGGGGCTGAATATCAAAGAAGACATGTATTATTCACTCATGAAAGATATAGACCCAAAAATAAAGGTCAAAATTTTGCTTGCGCAAGCACTTTTTGGCAACCCAGACATACTTGTTTTGGACGAGCCGACCAATAACCTCGACTTCAAAACTGCCGTATGGCTTGAAAACTTTTTGCTTGACTTTGAAAACACCGTTATCATCGTTTCCCACAACCGCCACTTCTTGAACAAAGTCTGTACGCACATCTGCGACGTAGACTACGGACAAATCAACATGTTTATTGGTAACTATGACTTCTGGTATCAATCTTCACAACTCATTGCCAGACAGTTAAAAGACCAAAATAAAAAAGCCGAGCAACGCGCAAAAGAACTTAAAGAATTCATAGCGCGTTTCTCCGCCAATGCTGCAAGGTCAAAACAGGCAACCAGCAGAAAGAAGGAACTTGAAAAATTGACCATCAATGACCTTCGCCCTTCCTCACGAAAATATCCTTACATTGACTTCAGGTTTGAGCAAGAAATTGGAAAAGAGGTGCTGATTGTCAAGAACCTGACCAAGAAAGGTATGTTCAATAATTTGAGTTTTAATGTCGAAAAAGACCAAAAAATTGCGTTTTTTGCACAAAATAGCGCAGTTTTGACAACTCTTTTCAATATCATCACAGGAAAAGAAGAGGCCGACAGCGGCACAGTCCATGTTGGAAAAACCATCACAATTTCCTACCTCCCACAAGACAACCGCGAATTCTTTGAGGGCTGCACACTTTCGCTTGTCGACTGGCTAAGGCAGTTCTCAAAAGACCAAAACGAAACCTTCATCCGAAGTTGGCTTGGCAGGATGCTCTTCACCGGCGAAGAAAATCTTAAACCAGTCAATGTCCTCTCCGGCGGAGAAAGAGTGCGTTGCATGTTCGCCCGCATGATGCTCAAAGGTGCAAACCTCATCATTATGGACGAACCAACCAACCATCTCGACCTTGAGTCCATCACCTCGCTCAACACCGGGATGCAAAATTTCCGAGGCCCACTCCTCTTCACCTCACATGACCAAGAAATTGTTGAAACTGTGGCAAACCGCATCATTGACATAAAAGACGAAAACACCATCATAGATAAACAAATGACCTATCAAGAATACATTGGCCAATAAAAACCTGCAACAAATTGCTCAATTAAAAAAACAAGGCTTTAGCGCCTTGTTTTTTTACAAACAAATTTTACCCCTTAAGTTACAAGGGAGAACCCCTTGGCAACAAGCCACTCTTCAACGGAAGTTTGCGGAAGGTTTTCCCCAACCCACAAGTTCCATTTTAACATTGGATAGCCTGATTGCATATCGTCACTGCAAATCCACTCAGTGTCAGAAAAGCCTGCCCAATATCTCTTGCCTGATTGCGAGTATACTCCGCTATATGTAACAGTGCCTGTTGCCCCAACATCAACTAAACGCCATATTGTTCGTGCCGCACCCATGTTAGTAGGCTGCTCTCTAATTGCCCCACGATAGCATGAATCTATAATTTTTATTGTTTTTGCTTGAGCTAATGCTATAAAACCTGCAGGATGATTATTCCCACGCTCAAGCGTATTCCCTACTACTTCACAATGAGAAATCTCTATTTCGCTTTCCGATTGTGCAATGCCGATTAATCCAGAACAAATGGTTCCAGGACCCACTGACATTTTCGTGCTACCTCCCAATCTAAAAAGTCTAAAAAGAGTTACTTTATTTGAAGCTTCATATATGAAAGAGGCATTATTCCCACCGCCAATAATGTTGTTTCCAATAAAATTGATGTTTTGAATTGTGGCGTCTGTGGCTGTGTGAATAAAGCAATATTCTGTTAGTTCTTTATTTGTAACTGTATCAGAACTTATATTCAAATTTATAATTGAATTTCCTTGCCCATCAAGCGTGCCTGTAAATGATTTTATTGGGTCAAAACTTTTATCTGTGCAATCAATTGATTTGTCCAAATAAAACTTGTCAGTTGCTTTGAATTCGCCATCTGCGTTTGTAAAGTCCGACATTGCCTTAAGACCGGTGTAATCAGTGATGTGATATGAACCGTCAGAGGCTTTGTAAATGCCGGGATAGTCATCAAAAAAATCCACATTTTGTGCCGCTTTTGTCAAATTCAAGTGAAGCGCAGGACGCACCGCCCGAGCGCTGCGGACACCGTCGTGAGAGTGGGCAGAGCCGGACGGGAGCAGATAATATGCATAGCAAGCATTATTGCTGAAGCCGGAGCGGAGCCAAGAGTATGTATACGCAGTCGTTGCGTTATTTTTGTTTTCAGATGTGCCTATTGTGGCAGTAAAGGATGTGCTTGAGCCGTCGTAGTTTGCTCGCTGCGCTACAGATGGATTCCAAAGCCCCAGTTTTGAGGTGCTGTAGCCCGTCTCCGCCATTGATGGAAGCCATAGCTTGTCATTTTTCCAGGTATCGTAGCCGTTGTGTTCAACATAGTTGTAAGCATCTGAATAATATTTTCCTTGTGCTGAGTCTGGATGCCACTCATCGTTTGGATAATCATATGAACTAGATGTGCCGTTTGTGGCCGTAGCAGATTGTTTTTCTTGCCAGGATACTTCTGATGGAGTGGCTATGAAAGAAGAAAGCGGGTTTGAGGACATTGTGAATGGGGCAAAAATGCTGGTTGTTTTTTGCCCTGGGTCAGCAGCCAGTGCTGTGTTTGAGGTCGCGTATTGTCCACCGTTATTGAGGGTCACAGAACGAATGTAAGACATACCATACATTGCTGAAGGATAAAAAGCGGCAGTACCTTGGCTTGTTGTGTTTGAAAACCAATCCGCAGACCAGTCAGAGTAAAGACCATATCTGTTTGTGGTGGTGCTTTTAACATAGCCATAGAAAGCACCTTCAGCGGCGTTGTTTGTGCGGGTTTGGAAGGCGTCTTGCTCATTATTTGAAAGCCAAAGAGTGAGGATTGGATCGCCAGTTTTTGTTTTTGAAAGATATGTAGGTGTCCAATCAAGCCCTCCCATACGCACAACAATGTCCTTCCCTGAACTTTTCCCACCTGTTGTGAAAGATCTCATGTCGCTTGCTGTGATATTAGCTGATGTGACTTTAGTGTTTAATTCGCTCAGGTTTGCCGAAGTGAGAGTTGATATTCCTGATGTTTGTTGCAGGAGTTTTTCAAAGTTCGTTTTGTTAAATGTCCCATCGCCGTTGTAGATTTCATCGATTTTGGAAAACGAGGTGTCATTGTATGTAAAAGCGTTGGATGGAGCGTTAAGGTCTTGTCCGAGTTTTGAAACTTGCGGAAAACAGAAAAGCGACAAAACAAAAGCCAAGGCGGATGAAAAAAAGATTTTCAAAAGCCCTGGCTGTTTTGAAAAATGTGGATAATTTTTAGTTAGGCAGTAAGGTTGCCCCCCCCCCCGGTGGGTAACAAAATGTTTCATACTTCCCTCGCTTGGGATATCTCTTGTGTGGATATCTTATATTTATAGTATAAACATTTTTATATAAAAAACAAAACAAATTTTGACAAATTTCGGCAGTTTTCAGTTTTCTTGCATCTTTCTCAAAACGGCTTTTGCGCCGCCTAACAATGTCAAAAGAGCGGAAACTCTGGAAGATTTCAAAGCATATCCATTGCCACGCTTTTCCACAAAACCTGCCTTTTCCAAGAAATTCAAGTGATGATACGCTTTTCCCGTTGTGTTGAAATCGACCTGTTCCATGAGGCCTTTGACCGTTTTTGGGCCATCCAAGAGCGCAATAACAACTTTGATGCGTTCAGCATTACCACACGCCGCAAATATGCTTGCATACTCTTGTGGATTAACGCTTTTGATTGCGTCAAGCGAGATGTCATCCCTGAAATTTGCAGACGAATTGTTTTGTGTCCAATTCCCTGAGATTGAGATGGCGTTTTTTGAAACCGCAGCACCATTGATTTTTCTTTCAAGTTCGCTGACCCTTTCTTCTAAACTTTTCATATTCCCTCCTTATTATGAAATTATGGTTTTCCGTAATTCCGTAATCATTATATCACAAAACTTTCTATTGTCAAGCATTTTATTTAATTTTGTTGACAAAAAGTGTGGTTTTGAATAAAATAGTGGCATAAGTGATGATGGGGTTGGAAGCTCGGAACTTATCGCGTGTCGGCGTAAAGACATTAAATAAGGCAAGGAAACTTGCAAATTAGGGTGGAACAGCGACCACAAAATCGCCCCTATGTCTAAACTAGGCATAGGGTTTTTTAAAAGGAGAAAAAATATGAAAGCATCAATGGACAAAATTGTCAATCTTTGCAAAGCGAGGGGGTTTGTTTTCCCCGGCAGCGAAATTTATGGCGGCTTTGCCAACACTTGGGACTTTGGCCCTGTGGGAGTTGAACTTAAAAACAATATTAAGCGCGCGTGGTGGAAAAGATTTGTGCAGGAAGACCCATCAACTTTCGGTCTTGACGCTGCAATTCTCATGAACCCAACCGTTTGGGACGCCAGTGGTCACACGCAAAGTTTTTCCGACCCAAAAATGGATTGCAAAAACTGCAAGCAGCGTTTCCGCGCAGACAATTTGATTGAAGAGCACTCCAAAGGCAGCGTTTCTGCCGAAGGTATGACAACCGAACAAATGGAAAATTACATCAATGAACACAAAGTCAAATGCCCGAGGTGTGGCAATTTTAACTGGACACCAATCCGTCAATTCAAACTGATGTTTGAAACCAGCCGCGGCACAGTTGAAGGTGAAAAAGATGTTGTTTATCTTCGTCCTGAAACAGCGCAGGGCGAATATGTCAACTTTTTAAATGTGCAGCGCACTGCGAGGGCAAAAGTTCCGTTTGCAATTGCCCAAATTGGAAAGGCTTTTAGAAATGAAATCACCCCAGGAAATTTCCTTTTTAGAACCGTTGAATTTGAGCAAATGGAACTTCAAACTTTCTGCAAAGACGAAAATTCAATGAGCATTTATGAGAACATGAAGAAAAAAGCGCTCAAGTTCGCTGAAGATGTTGGACTTGACAAAGACCATCTCCGTTTCCATGACCACGAAAAACTCGCCTTCTATGCCAAAGCGGCCTGCGACATCCAATATCTCTTCCCTATTGGTTGGGAAGAACTCAACGGAATCCACCACCGCTCGACCCATGACCTAAGCCGCCACCAAGAATTCAGTGGCAAATCACAAGCATATCTTGACCCTGTTACCAATGAAAAATATGTACCTTCAGTTATCGAATATTCAATCGGCGCTGACAGATTGACGCTTGCACTTTTGTGCGAGGCCTATGATGAAGAAACTTTGGAAAATGGCGAAACAAGAGTTGTCATGCACTTCCACCCAGCCATCGCGCCTTACAAAGTTGCAATTTTGCCACTGCAAAAAAATCTTTCAGATAAGGCGAAAGAAGTTTATTCTGTTCTGTCCAAAAAATTTATGTGCGACTATGACGAAGCCGGGTCAATCGGAAAGCGTTATCGCCGCCAAGATGAAATTGGCACTCCTTTCTGCGTGACAATTGACTTTGACACGCTCGAAGATGACACCGTCACAATTCGTGACCGCGACACAATGGCGCAAGAGCGTATAAAAATCTCCGCTCTGCCAGATTACATTACAAAGAAAATTGAGTTTTAAAAAAACGGCTTAAGCCGTTTTTTAAAACATCTTTGTTTTTCTGACTAGGCCGCTCCAAGAGAGCAAGAGGCGGACAAAGTCGCTCCAATATGTCATCCTTGCGCTTTTTAAAAACCTTTTGACCTCTTTCATCTCGTTTTCTGGGATAAATTCGTTCAGTGTTTTTATCGCCCTTCTTGATGCGTCCTTTTCAAGGCGGACTGTCAAAAGTTTGCTTAAAAGTGCGAAGAGAAATATTCCGCCTGCCACTCCCACCAAAATGAAGGAATAAATTCTCAAATCTTCAAAAAACAATAACACCAGCGCAGCAATGATTGCCGGAACAAAAAGTTTGCCCAAAACAACGCCAAAGCCATGCAAAATTTTTCTTCGCTTAAAAACTTTGCTTGTAAAGTCCTGCTCGGCGTGACCAAGTTCGTGTGCAACAATTGAAAACGCGCCTATTGAATCGGCATGCAAGGTTTGGTCAGTCAAAATCAAAACTTTATGTTTCGCACTGTAGGCATCACCGACTTCCTTTTTTGTTCTTGCCACCTTCAACTTTCCATCAAATTTTTCAAAGTTTTGTTCGTTGATAAACTCAATAATTGACTTATGCACATTTGCAGGAGTCACCATCATCGTGTCATATAATTCCTTAAACCTGTCATACGAACTGTTTGCGAACCAAAGCAAAAGACTGAACACCACAATGACCGCAACCACTATGACAATAATCATCCATAGTTCCATGTTTTTAGTTTATCATCTTTTGCGACTTTTATCAAGTGATTAAAACAATCGTGTCGCCTTTTGCAACCTTTGTGCCGGCGGGTGGAAGTTGCTCTTTAACAATTCCACCATCACCATCAGTTTCAAAATAAACACCTATTCCACGCAATATTTGAGAAACCTCCGCAATCGTCTTGCCAATCAAATATGGCATTTGAACAAGCTCAACTTTAACCTCTTCATTTTGTTTTTTGATGCCAAGATAATCAAACATGCCCGAAAAGACCTCTTTGCCATAAGGGGCGGCGACAACACTGCCATAATAAGCACCGGCGCTTGGTTCATCAACCATAATCATGACAAGATACTCAGGGTTCGCGGCAGGAAAAGTGCCAATGAAACTTGAAATATATTTGCCTTGCGCAATATGTCCCGTTTCATCATATTTTTGCGCTGTTCC
>CANPWN010000011.1 GCA_947584415.1 uncultured Clostridia bacterium
CCCCGGGTATGTAACAAAATGTTTCATTTTCCCTCGCACAAAATTTATTTATGTGGATAACCTATTATTAGTATAACCAAATATAACCAAAAATCAAAATAAAATTAGATGTTTTCTGCAAGGAACATAGCTTTGAATTTTTCGTTGCGGTCAAAAAGTTCGTCAAATGTGCCTTTGTCCAGAATTTTGCCATCTTCAAGAAAGAAGATTTCGTCCGCATCTTTGATTGTTGAAAGGCGGTGCGCCACAATGACAATGGTGCTTTTCCCTTTCATGTGGTCAATACTCTTTTTGACCTCTTTTTGGGCAAAATTGTCAAGACTTGAGGTTGACTCGTCAAAGATAATTATACTTGACTTTCGCAACAAGGCTCTGGCAATTGCCAACCTTTGTTTTTGACCACCAGAGAGTTTGACGCCGCTCTCCCCAACTTTTGTCTCAAGGCCGTTTGGAAGAGTTTTAATAAACTTTGCCAGACTTGCTTTTTTGATTGCATCATTAATTTCCTTGTCTGTGGCGTCCGCCTTGGCAAGCAGCAGATTTTCCTTTATGGACATATCAAAGATGTATGGAAACTGGTTGACAAGTGATATTGCTTTGCGAAGTGATGCTTTATCAAAATCATTGATGTTGATGCCATCAATAAGCACTTCGCCTTTGTCGACAACAAACATTTTGCTCATGAGGTTTAAAATTGTGCTTTTGCCTGAACCAGATTTGCCGACAAATGCGACCGTGGTGTTTGGCTCAATTGTGAAAGACAGATTTTTGAAAATTTTGTTTTCACTGACCACCTTTTTAGTGCGAGAGGTTATGTGCTTTTTGTTTTTACTTTCATATTCATATTCGCGGTAGGCATAACTCACATTTTTAAATTCAATTTTGCCGGCAACATTATCAACCTTCTTTTTGCCAAACTTTTCTGTGACAAATTCGTTTTCATCAAACAGCGCAAACATACGACCATGTGCGACCTTCATGTCGACAAACTGATTTGCAAGTTGTCCGACCTGCCAGACAACACTTTGAAGACGGTTGTTGGAATAAATTATCATGAACGCCGCAAGCGTCATAAGGTCCGCCCTCATAAGATAAATGCTGAAAATAAGCACAACAACAACCATCAAACTGCAAAAGAAATTGCGAATTTGAAACATTGCATGATTTTTAACGAAGAATTTTTGTCTTGTGTTGCCATAAGAATTGTAACTTTGGCGGCTTACCTCACTGAGTTTATCTTCAAGTCCCATGCTTTTGATGTCCATTTCACTTCGGACAATTTCGGTGGTGAGTGAGTTAATTTTGTCATGCTCACTTCTCACCTGCTTGAACGCCTTATTGCGATATCTGATTCGCAAAAATTCAATGAGAAGTCCAATACACATTGATGCGACCAAAATAAGAGTGACATAGACATTTATTGTCATGATGTAAATGAGCATGACGGCTGCCATGATAAGTTCAGATGTGATGTCAATAACATTGACCATGTAATTGACAATGTTTTCTGGGTCATGGACTATCCTTTGGACAAAGACACCTGTGCCATGGTCAGAATAAGTTTTGCTATCAAGCTTAAATGCCTGGCGTGCGAGGTCATAGTTAAGGTCAGTCATGACACTTGTTGAAACTTTTATATAAATGAGAGTGTTGAAATACTGCGAAAGATGTTCAATCACAACAACACCAAGCGTAAATAACATGACAATAATGATTGCATCAAAATTTTCGACCACACCAAAGGAAATATATTCAATTACTCTTGCCAAAGCGAGAGTGTAAAAAATGCCACAAGACGCGTTTAAAAGTGTTGTTAAACAATATGCAACAATACCAAGTTTGTGCTTGCCTAGATAACGAAAAATGTTTGGTTTTTTCTCTTTCTTCATCAGTTTTATTATAATAAAGTTCCGCCATAAAGTCAATTTTATTGACAATAATTTTTCGCAGTGTTAAAATTGCTTGTTGGAGAAAAAAATTATGGTAACATTGGTCATTTTAGATGGATTTGGCATCAATAAACACCGCTTTGGCAACGCAATTAAAGCAAGCGGAACACCTTATCTAAAAAAACTTAAAAGGCATTATCCTCACACCACCCTTTTTGCCAGCGGCAAGGCGGTTGGGCTACCCGAAGGACAAATGGGAAACAGTGAGGTTGGGCATTTGACGCTTGGTGCTGGAAGAATTATTTTGCAAGACTTAGAGGAAATCAATGAGGCAGTCAAAGACGGCTCGCTTGCATCAAACCCAAATTTAGTTGCTGCTTTAGAGCATGCGAAGAAGAATAATTCGGCTTTGCATCTTATTGGGCTTTTATCAAATGGCGGAGTGCACTCACACATAAATCACCTCAAAGCAATACTTTCTATTGCAAAAGATTTTGGACTTAAAAAAGTATTTATTCATGTGATAACTGACGGGCGCGACACAGATGTGACAAGTGGGGTAAATTTTGTTAATGAAATTGAACAGTTCCCTGACCGTGGCAATGCAAAAATTGCGACCGTTTGCGGAAGAGTTTTCACCATGGACCGCGAAAGAAGATTTGACCGCGTGAAAAAGGGGTATGACCTTATGGTCTTTGGTGAGGGCGAGAATTTTAATTCAGCGACAGAGGCTTTGCAAAAAAGTTATGCCGCTGGGAAAACAGATGAATTTGTTGAGCCTTGTCTTATAGATAAAAACGGACTTATCAAGAATGGGGACAGCGTCATCTTCTTTAACTATCGCTCTGACAGGGCAAGAGAAATCACAACTGCTTTCATTGACCCAAAGTTCAAAGAATTTAAAACACAAAATTTCAAAAATTTGAAATATACTTGCATGAAACAATATGACAACACCTTCACTGCACCAGTAATCTTCCCTGCAAAAAAAGTTGAAGACAACCTTTCTGCAATCATTTCAAAAAACGGACTTAAACAATTTCACATTTCTGAAACAACCAAATATGCCCATGTCACATTTTTCTTTAATGGCACAATTGAAGAGCCTTACAAAGGCGAAGACAGACAACTTATTGACAGCATAGCCGTGCAAGACTTTTCGCCTTATCCAAAAATGAGAGCGCTTGAAATCACTGAGGGCGCACTCAACGCCATAAGTCAAAACAAATATGACTTTGTGCTAATCAACTTCTCAAACACAGATATGCTTGGTCACACTGGTAACTTTGAAGCAGCAAAAGAGGCAGCAGCGTGCGTCGACAAACAGGTCTATGCGGTCGCTCTTGCAACTTTGATGGCTGGAGGCATTTGCATCATCACAGCAGACCACGGCAATGCGGAACTTATGTATGACAAATTTGGAAACAAAATCACCTCCCACACTACCAACAAAGTGCCATTTATCATAGTTTCAAAGAAAAAATTTAAACTTAAAAATACCAAAAACGCGGGACTTAGCAATATTGCTCCAACAATATTAAAAATGCTTAATATTGATATTCCAAAAAACATGGATAAACCACTGATATAAATAAATTATTCGCCTTGATTTTATGGGCGAATAATTTGTTTTTATGTTAAATTTTGTTATTTTTTTCAATATTTTAATTTATTATTTATTTATTTCCACTTGTTTTTCTGGCATAGAATACTTTTCGTCATAAATAATTCCATTTTCGCATTGCTGCAAACTTCTTAAACTTACTTCATAGGCGGTCAGTTCTTTTTGCGTGCCATCTTCCAAAGTTTTGAGATATTGGCGGGACTGAATTCTGCCCTGGCACATCACTTCTGTGCCAACTTTGAGTGTGCCAGCAAAAATGGCGTTTCGTCCCCAGGCTATTGTGGGGATATAGTCCGAGCGTTTGTAACGCGGGCGGTTGATGGCAAGAAGCACATCTGCAATTTGTCTGCCAAATGGCGTTACTCTGTAAATTGGTTGTTTGCAAACAAAGCCGCGGAGGAAGATGTCGTTTCTGTCCTCCTCATCACTTGTTTTTGGTTTTTCCTTGCAAAAGACCGAAAGGACAAGTTTGTTTTTTGTTGGCGAAATTGTTTTGTTGTATGAGCGAAATTCACCTGTAAGAGCAATTTTTTCACCGCATTTGCAAAGGTCATCCTTTAACAAATTTTCTGATATAAGCACAGGGATTATGTCACTGCTCAAAGACTGCCTTTTGACTTCTAATTTAAGTTCATAAAAATTTTCGTTTTCAACATTATGGCTGAAAACTGGCTCTTCAAATACCTCACCAACCAGATATACCTGATTGTTTTTTTCCATGTTATGTTCGTTTGTCATTTTTTCTCCTTTTAAATTTTGTGTTGAACCCCATTGTTATCTATTTTGTAATCACTGTGATAAACCAAGTCCCCAACACTCGTCACCTTGTAGCCATCATTTTTTAATTTTTCTAAGATGAGTTTTAGACCTTCCAAAATATTGTCCGAGTTGTTGTGCATGAGAATTATTGAGCCGTTTTTAACTTTCTTTTCAACCCTTTGAAGCATCTCTTGCCCACTTAGTCCCTTCCAATCCAAAGTGTCAACATCCCACTGAATTGTGATAAGGTTTTGTTTTTGTGCTTGGGTTATAAGAGTGTTGTTGTATGACCCAAAAGGAGGTCGGAACAATTTGACCTCTCTGCCTGTGACTTCCTGTATTTTTTCGATTGAAGTGACAAGTTCGGTCTGTATGCTTTTCGCGTCCAATTTTGCCATGTCGGGATGCTTGTTTGAGTGAGTGCCAATTTCACATTTGCTGTTTGCAATCTTTTTTGCCATCTCTGGATAATCATCAACCCAGAAACCCACCAAAAAGAAGGTTGCACCAACATCATACTCCTCCAAAATTTCCAATATCCCTTCCGTTTTGTCCGCTCCCCAAGCCGCGTCAAATGATATTGCAACTTGTTTTTCTTCAGTGTCCACACTGTAAACTGGGACAAGCCTTTCTGAATAGCCAAAGTAAACACTTGCATAGTTAATGCCGCAAAAGTTTATTGCTATTAACGCTGCCAAAGACACAACGGCCAGGATTATCAGAAGTATTTTGGATTTGATAACAACAAAGTGCATCTAAAACCTCGCTTTCTATGATAATATAATCTTTCAATCTGACAAAACAAACATATATAAAGTTTTTGCTTGTTTGTGTCGATAATTGTCGACCTATCCTAGATATATTCTTCCGCTTTTTTAGTTATGCAAAAAAAACAGGCTTTAAAGCCCGTTTTTATCTGAATAAGTAAATTCCTTGAAATTTCTTTTTTATCACTCCCTCGCCTGCAGATAACCTTTCTGATAGCGCAAACTTTTTGGTGTCAAGCGGCAAGACTTTAACTCCAAAATCAACCGCTATCACATTTGACTGAGTTATCAGCGCTGCAAAGGAAACTTCTGATGGAGAAGAGAAGGTAAAGTATCTTAAACCTTTTCTGTATCTTCCAATAAGTGAAAATGCTGAACATGAAATTTTCTTCAAATTTCCACCGCGTGAGATTGCAAGCACGGTGTCGGTTGGCAAAAATTGTCCTGCAAACACAACTTCATCCTTTTCTTCAAGCACAATTGCCTTAACACCAATGGAAACTCTGCCCTGACATGGCACTTCGCTTTCGTCAAAACCAAGACTCATGCCATGAGTGGTCAGATACAATATTTTTTTGCTCTTATCAACATATTCAACATTGATAAGTTCATCATTTTCAGTCAATTTGACTGCCTGATAGAAACTTTTTTGCGTCAGCGTGTCCTCATGGGTAGAGCGTTTTATCATGCCTTTGCGCGTGAAGAAGATAACCTCTTCGCCCTTGCCGACAAGAAGAATTTTAACCGCTTTTTCTGTTGGCGACGCAGAACGGTCAATTTCGTTCAAAGTGAAGCCTTTGTCACGCCACTTGCACTCCCTCATCTTTTCTGCCGGGACTTTAAGCACATTGCCTTTGTCTGAGAAGATGAAAAGCGTGTCCTCAGAGGTGCAATTTTCAATTTGAGTGTGCACATCAGATAGTGTTGAGCCATCAATCAGCGCTTTGTTGGACATTGAATAATTCTTTGCCGAAACCTTTTTAACTGTGCCTAAGGCTGTCACACCAACCACATAGTTTGCAAGTTGTGGAACTTCTGCTTGCACCTCTTTGACTTTGACTTCCTTGCTCTTTAACTCATGGCTCTTTCTTGGCTGATTGTAAGCACGCTTGATTTCCAAAATCTCTTTTTTGATAACATTATTTTGAAGAGTTTTGCTTGAAAGAATTTTGGAAAGCGTGTCTATTGTTTCATTGAGTTCTTTAAGTTCAGCCTTCAATTTGTCTTCTTCCAAATTGACAAGTCTGGCAAGCCTCATATCCAAAATTGCCTGAGTTTGCTTTTCGGAAAAGCCAAATTTGGCTTTAAGACGGGTTTTTGCCTCATTTATTGTTGGGCTTGTTTTGATGATTTTGATGACTTGGTCAATGTTAGCAATAGCCTTCAAAAGCCCTTCAACAATGTGAGCGCGCTCTTTTGCATTGTTAAGGTCAAATCTCGTTCTTCTTATGATAACTTCACGCTGATAGTCCGTGTAATATGAGATGATGTCCATAAGTCCTAAAAGACGCGGCTTTCCACCGGCAATTGCCACCATGTTGATTGCATAGGACACTTGCATGTTGGTCGACTTATACAAAAACTCAAGTATGCTTTTGATGTTTGCTTCCTTTTTAAGCCTTATGACCGCTCGCATACCACTTTTGTCAGACTCATCTCGAATTTCACTTATTGCGGAGAGTTTATCCTTGTTTTGCTCTTTAAGTTCAACAATTCTTTGCAAAAGTGCCGCTTTATTAACCTGATATGGAAGTTCGGTGATGACAAGACTTGTTTTTTCGCCGCTTTGTTCAACTCCCACTTTGGCACGAATTGTTATTTTGCCTTTGCCCGTTTGATATGCACTTTTTAGACCGTCCTCATAGATTAGTTCTCCTCCTGTTGGAAAATCTGGGCCTTTGATGATTTTCATCATGTCATCAAGTGATATCTTTGGGTTGTCAATGTATGCAACAACACCATCAATCACCTCACCCAAATTGTGAGGAGGGATGTTCGTTGCAACGCCAACGGCAATTCCTGATGCACCATTTACAAGCAAGTTTGGAAATCTGCCTGGGAGCATGTCCGGTTCTTTCAAAGTGTCATCAAAGTTAAGACTCCATTTGACCGTGTCCTTATCCAAATCACGCAAAAGTTCCATTGCAAGAGGTGAAAGTTTTGCCTCGGTGTATCTCATTGCCGCCGCACTGTCACCATCAATTGAGCCGAAGTTTCCGTGTCCGTCAACAAGTGGTGCTTGCAAAACAAAATCTTGGCTCATGCGAACCATGGCATCATAGACGCTGCTGTCACCATGAGGGTGATATTTACCCATGCAATCACCGACAATACGGGCGGATTTACGGTATTGTTTTTCTGGTTGAAGTCCAAGTTCAAGCATGGAATATAAAATTCTGCGCTGAACAGGTTTAAGACCATCTTCAACTCTTGGAAGTGCCCTGTCCAAAACAACATGTTCTGTGTATGGAATCATGGAATCATGCAAAACATCTTCAAGCGACTTGTAAATTATCTCTTCCATCTTAGCCTCCCCTGTATTCGTTCATAAATGTGTCTTCACGGTCAAAATTGGCGTGCTTGGAAATATATTCCTTCCTCGCCTCAATGTCATCACCCATCAGCGTGACAATTCTCTTTTCTGCCTCCGCCGCATCCTCAATGGTCACCTGGATAAGCGACCTTTTTTCTGGGTCCATTGTGGTTTCATAAAGTTGCTCTGGGTTCATTTCGCCAAGACCTTTGTATCTTTGTATCATATATCCTTTGCCGCAGTCCTTCACTGCTGCAGGAAGTTCTGCATCTGAGTAAACATACTGCTCATAACCTTTTTTATAAACTTTATAAAGTGGTGGAAGGCCAATGAACACATGGCCGTCAGTGATAAGTTCACGCATATAACGGAAGAAAAATGTCAAAAGTATGGCACGGATATGCGCACCGTCTTGGTCAGCATCGGAAAGGATGATGACTTTGTTGTATCTCAAATTGCTAAGATTAAAATCTTCACCAATTCCCGTTTCAAGAGCACTGATGATTGTTCTGATTTCTTCGTTGCCTAAAACTTGGTCAATTCTCTTCTTTTCAGCGTTTAAAGGCTTGCCTCGAAGTGGTAATATGGCTTGAAATGACCTGTCGCGTCCTTGTTTTGCACTGCCGCCCGCAGAATCACCTTCCACAATGAAAAGTTCCGCCTTTTCCCTGTTTCGTGAGGATGACGCAGCAAGTTTGCCGACAAGATTAAAGTTGTCAGCCGAATTTTTGGCACGAGAGAGTTCTTTTGCCCTTTTTGCCGCCTCTCTTGTTTTTGCTGCTGCTTTTGCTTTGCCCAAAATTGCTTCTGCAACAGGTGCTGACTTTTTGTTTGCTAAATATTCACTTAGACCCTTAAGTGCCAGTGCCTCAACCTTGACCCTTGCCTCAGGGTTGCCAAGTTTTGTTTTTGTTTGGCCTTCAAATTGAACATTGTTCATTTTGATGGAAAGCACCATTGTCACGCCTTCCCTAAAGTCCTCGCCCAAGAAGTTGGCGTCCTTTTCCTTTAAGATGTTGTTTGCACGAGCATAATCATTAAACGCCTTTGTGATTGCGCTTTTTGCACCGGTTTCATGTGTTCCGCCCTCTGTGGTTGGGATGTTATTGACATAGGAAAAACAGTTCTCTGTGTAAGTGTCCGTGTAAACAACTGCAAGTTCCATTTGAAAATCTTTTTCCTCTTGCTCTATATAAATAGGTTTTGGGAAAAGTTTGTTCTTACCCTCCACGAGATAATCAGCAAAATCTGATATCCCCCCTTCATAATGGAAAAATTCATGCTGATTGTTGATTAAATCTGTGATTTCAATCTTTAAATTTTTGTTTAAAAAAGCAAGTTCGCGCGCACGCCTAACTATTGTTTCAAAACTGAAATATTGCTTTCCAAAAATCTGCTCGTCTGGAAGAAAAGTTACTTTCGTTCCTGTTTTTTTGGTTGGACCAACAACTGAAAGTTCTTTTTCAACAATTCCACCATGCACTTTTCCGTCAGCACCTTCACGCGAAGAAAAACGCATGTTGTGTTCTTTGCCGTCCCTGTAAACAGTGACATCACACCATTTTGATAGTGCATTTGTTACTGATGCGCCAACACCATGCAGGCCACCAGAAAACTTGTAATTTGATGTGTTAAATTTTCCGCCGGCATGCAAAGTTGTGTAAACGACTTCAACACCTGACTTTTTCATTGTCGGGTGCTTGTCCACAGGAATACCACGCCCATTATCTTCAACCGTGGCACTGAAATCTTTGTTTAAAGTGATTGTGATTTTGTCGCCATATCCACTTGATATTTCGTCAATTGCGTTGTCAACAATTTCCCATAAAATATGATGAAAACCTTTTGCACCTGTTGTGCCTATATACATGCCCGGTCTGAGCCTTACGGCATCAAGTCCTTCCAGCACAACAATATCTTTTGATTTATATTCAGCCATGTCTACTCCCAAATTTATTACAACTTATTGTAACATATTTTTGACTTTCTTCCAAATTTTTAAAGCATTTTGTTAAGTGCAATTTTATTCATATTTATGCATAGTTATTCATAAATAAAATTCACTTTTAACGCGTATCATATCTTTAAAAGAGGTAAAGTATGAAAAAAATTGTTTTCACTGGCGGCGGCACTGCAGGGCACATTTATCCCAACCTTGCTGTGGCAGAAAAATTGCCAAATTGGGACAAATATTACATCGGCACTCACGGGATGGAAGAGGAAATATTAAAAACCTGCCAAAGCATAAAATTTTTTGCAATTGATGCTGTCAAGTTTGACAGGAGTAAAATCTCCAAGAATTTTTTAATACCTTTCAAACTCTCCTCAAGCATCAAACAGGCAAAAAACATTTTAAAAAAAATTAAGCCAAACATCATCTTCTCTAAAGGCGGATATGTGTCACTGCCAGTTGTGCTTGCTGCAAAAAAACTTGGCATTACTATTGTGACGCACGAATCAGACTTAACGCTTGGGCTTGCAAACAAAATCATCTCCCTTCCTGCAAAAAAGGTCTGCACCACCTTCCTAGAGACATGCAAAAATAACTCCAAATATGTTTTCACTGGGCAGCCAATACGCGAACAAATTTTGCATGGCGACAAGAATAAGGCGTTGTTGACTCTGGGCTATCCAACAAAGCCAATCATCATGTTTATTGGCGGAAGTAGTGGGGCAAAAAGAATAAATGAACTTTTATCTGACCCAGAATATTTAACAAAAGATTTTTGCGTCGTTCATGTTACTGGAAAAAACAATTTTAAAAATTTCGCACGCAAAAAAGATTACTTTCCATTTCCATTTTTATCAAATGTTGCTGATTACTTTGCCGCTGCAGATTTGGTTGTGACAAGAGCCGGTTCTGGAGTGATAAATGAACTTTTGGCTGTAAAAAAACCAATGCTTATGCTCCCCCTTTCAAAAAAGGCTTCGCGCGGTGACCAACTTGATAATGCAAAACTATTTTGCAAATACGGCTATGGTGAAATGATACTTGACGAAGAGTTAAATCAGAATAATTTGCAAGAAAATATTGAAAAAATGATAAAAAACCTTGATTTTTATAAAAAAAATTTGCAAAAAGCAGAAAATGACGATGCCGCACAGCATATTGCAAATTTAATTGAAGAGCTTTGTTAAGTCAGGATAGCCATACCCTTCCAGATTCTTGTTAAAGGTTATACTTCGGCAACAAGAGATAAGTTTGCGTTTGGCTTCATCTGGAGAAATGTCAGGATATTTCTCCTTGAGAAGACACATAATGCCGGCTATCATTGGCGTTGCAACTGATGTTCCACTCAGTTTTATATAAGGCTTTTCAACGCCACAAGAAGTGATTTCCACTGCGGGTGCTATCACGTCTGGCTTAAATGACCTAAATGATGGGCCGCGCGAAGAAAATGATGCAACTTCAAAAAGTTCTGGCGAAAAGTAATCATCACTCAGGCGGTTGTCATCCATACCTCCAACTGTGATGATTTTTCTGCTTACACCTGGACTTTTGATGGACTGAAATTCTGGACCGTTATTCCCTGCAGCAGCAACAACAATGACGCCACTTTTCCACAGTTGCTCTGCTCCGTTCATGATTGGGTCATTATAGCCCAAAGGGTCACTGCCAAAACTCATGCACACAACTTTGATGTTTTCGGCTTTATGATTTTCATAGACCCATTTCATTGCAGAGAGAATTTTGCTGGAATATGCTTCGCCATTTTTATCCAAAGCCTTTAATGCGTATATCTGGCTCTGCGGTGCAAAACCCATATACTTTCCGCCGCTCAAAGTCCCTCCTCCTGAGCAAACACCACTCACAAAAGTGCCGTGGCCATTGTCATCATAGGCAGATGTTTTGCCATCTACAAAATCAACAAACTTTTTTATGCGGTTTTTACCCATGCAAAAGTCCGGATGAATATGTATGCCTGTGTCTATGAACGCAACCCCAACGCCACGCCCAGTCAAACAAAAATTTTTGAAATTTAACACTTTGCGTGACACATTCATCAAGGCAAGCGCAGAGGCGTTTGACCAAATGTAACGGACAGAACTGAGTTTTGAAAGAACTTCCAATTGCTTTTTTGTTGCAGAAACATAAAATGAATTTATGAATAAATATTCATCCAAAATTTGCAGATGATTTTTTTCAAGTTCTTTTTTCAACTTGTAAAAATCATTTGCACTGAGCAAACACTCAACTTTTTCATCTTCTTTTGACAGTTTCGCCACCCTAAAAAGTTTTTCATCAATCTTGCGTAAGTTCATTTTATCCTTTCGAGCAAATTTTTAAGCCCATCGTATGTCTCTTGCGGCATAAAAGGCTTCATGCTTTCAACCGTGGATGATAAAAGAGCAAAATTAAATGTGTTATTAGCCTTTTGCTTATTGACCTCTTCAATCAGTTTTTGCTGAAGCGTTGTTTGGTCCAAATCCTTAAGTTCATCATAGGTCTGTTTGACCGCATCTTGCATGTTTTCTTGATGGGGATTTTCATATTCAAAATCAGAAAAACTCTTGCTCATTTTGTCTCCTCTTTCAATATATGTTTTGCTTTCTTTTTATTCCACAATATTGTTGCAATTCTTTTTTAAAAAACATATATATTAAACATGAACAATCTTCCACTCTATCCGCAAGAGGCTTATTCTGAGCAGAACAATGCACAGGCTTTTGTCAACGAAAAAGAAAAGACGCCTTCGCCTTCTTTTAATATTGGCCAAAATATGTCACCCATTGTGCCACTTCTTATCAAACTGCTAACTGGCGGGAACATAAACGGGCTTAATTTTGGGGGCGACAACCCGCTTTTAAACGCCTTAAGTTTATTCGCAAACAACAATAAAAAAACTCCCCCACAAAGTGAGGGAGAAAAAGATTTTCCAAACTAATTTTGTTCCGCTAAATAATCTTGCGCGCTGACCAAAGAGCCATTTTTAAAATAAATTTTGCGTTTGCAGAACCTGTCTGCAATTTTTTCATCTGTTGTGGCAACAATGAGTGTGGTTGTTGGAGAAACAATCTTTTCCAAAATCTCTTCTATAACTTCAATATAAAACTCAGTTAAATTTTCAAAGATGTTGTCAATCATCAAAAAGTCGAGATGTCTAAATGACAGGCGTATAAGAGAAAGGATATATTTTTCCTCATTTGAAAGGTTGCAAATTTTTTCATCTTTGATTTTTTCAAGCGAGAAGTCTATGACAGCCGCATTGATTTTGCTTTCAATGTCCATCTGTGGCACTTTGCGTTCTGCAAGCACATATTTGAAGTTTTCATAGACGGTTTTGTTTTCCATGAACACTGGTGAAGCAGGAACATAGCCAGCGCTTATGTCAGAGCGGAAGTTGACCTTATTAAGTGGCCTGTCTTTAAGGTAAATTTCACCTTTGGAAATTTTTTCAAGTTTTGCTATCAACCTCAGTAGACTTGTTTTGCCACTGTTGTCAGCGCCAACAAAGGCGACCCTTTCACCATCAGCAATTTCAAGATTGATGTCATAAAGCGCATAAAATTCACGCGTATATTTGTGATAAAGATGTTTGATTGAAAGCATAAAAACTCCTTTTACGGAGTTATTTTACTATATTTCTTTCAAAAATAAAAGCAATTTTAATCAGGTTCACATTTTAATGTGAAAAGTTTGCTCACTTGTTCAGTGTTGGCAAGAATTTTGCCAGTCTTTTGTGAATTGTCAACACTTTCGCCTGCAACGACCCTCAAAAATATTTTGACGCGTTTGTCAACATTGAACATATAACTTTCATCAACCGCATCTTTGAGTTTTTCAAAATTTTCCTTTCCTTCAAGGCCTGCTGCTCTCGCTTTTATGGTTGTCAATGAGTTCCACCTGTTTCTTTCAGAAATTCTGATTGTGAATTTTTCATTTCGCTCTTTCCATATCGTAAGTCCGACATCATCAACATCTGTCATGATTTGAATATCATAATATTTATCTTCAACCCTTTTGTCGTCTTGATAGCGAACTTTCACACCATAATCACTGCTGCCTGCCATTGTGATTTCTGATATTGTGGCAACGCGAATGACATTATCATCTTCGCAGCCTGAAAGAAAAATTAAACTAATTAAAGGCAAAATCAACAAAAATTTTAATTTTTTCATAAAAAACCTCCCAAATATTGTTTCCAACACTTGGAAGGCTTAAACATTTTTAATATTCTTCCATTGGAGGTTTTTGAGTTTTATCCTCTTCTTCGACCACCAAAACCTCGGTTGTCAATAGCGTTCCTGCCACGCTCGCTGCGTTTTGAAGAGCGCTTCTTGTCACTTTTGTTGGGTCTATTATGCCACTTTCAACCATGTCAACATACTCGCCTTTGAGGGCGTCATAGCCATAGGAAGAGTTCTTGGAATTTGCAAGCACATTTTTGACCACCTCTTCGCCGTCAACACCTGAGTTTTTGGCAATTTGACGAATTGGCGCTTCCAGTGCTTTCAATATTATCTCTCCACCCGTTCTTTCATCACCAGAGAGTGTTTGAACAAATTTTTCAACTCGCGCTTTGATTTTTAACAGGCTAACTCCACCGCCTGGAACAACACCTTCTTCACTTGCCGCTTTGGTTGCCGACAGGGCGTCCTCAATGCGAAGTTTTTTCTCTTTCATTTCAACTTCTGTTGGAGAGCCAACTTTTATAACAGCAACTCCGCCAGAAAGATGTGCAAGACGGTCAGACAATTTTTCACGCTCATATTCACTTGTTTCGTTTAAAAGAAGTGACTTAATCTGTTTGATTCTGTCTTCAATTTCAACTTTATCGCCACTTCCTTCAACAATTGTTGTGTTATCTTTATCAACTTTGACAAGTCTTGCTCTGCCAAGCATTGACAAATCAATTTGTTTGAGGTCAAAACCAAGTTGCTCAGACAAAACTTTGCCGCCTGTCAAGATTGCAATATCTTCAAGCATATCCTTTCTCTTGTCGCCAAAACTTGGGGCTTTGACGGCCACTGATGTGAAAGTACCACGAAGTTTATTGAGTATTAAAGTTGTCAGCGCCTCGCCTTCAACATCATCAGCAATAATCAATAATTTGCCATTTTCTTTGACAATTTCTTCCAAAATTGGCAAAATTTCGGCAATTTGTGAGATTTTCTTGTCAGTTATCAAGATGTATGGGTTGTCAAGTTCACTTGTCATCTTCTCCTGATTGGTCGACATGTATGGTGAAAGATATCCGCGGTCAAACTGCATCCCTTCAACAACCTGCAACTCTGTTTTCATGGTTTGTGCTTCTTCAACAGTTATCACTCCGTCCGCGCCAACCTTTTCCATAGCGTCAGCAATAAGTTCACCCACATCTTCATCTCCGGCTGAAATGCTTGCAACTTTTGCAATGTCACTTCTGCCATTGACCGGCTTTGACATCTCGCCCAAACATTTAACGGCTTCATCAACCGCCTTAAAAATGCCTTTCTTTAAAATGATAGGATTAGCGCCATTGGAAAAGTGTCTCATCCCTTCGCCCACTATTGCTTGAGCAAGCACTGCTGCTGTGGTTGTGCCATCTCCCGCAACATCGTTCGTTTTGACAGAAACTTCTTTGACAAGTTCCGCGCCCAAATTTTCGAAGGGGTCACTAAGTTCAATTTCTTTGGCAATCGTCACTCCGTCATTTGTGATTAGCGGAAGAGCATATTTTTTCCCAAGCACAACATTTCGGCCTTTTGGCCCCAGGGTTATTTTGACTGTGTCAGCCAGCACATTAACGCCCCTTTCAAGACTTTGGCGTGCCTCCACGCCCTGTTTGATAAGTTTTGCCATTTATTCCTCCTTATTTTATTATGGCCAGGATATCTGCCTGACGCACAATAACATATGTTTTGCCCTCGTCTTCAATCTCTACGCCTGAGTATTTTGCATACAAAACATCGTCACCTTTTTTAACTTTCATGTTTATCTCTTTGCCCTCTGCAGTTTGGCCATCTCCCACTGCAACAACTGTGGCAATTTGTGATTTATCCTGTGCAACTGAGGGTATCAAAATTCCTCCCTTGGTTTCTTCTTTCTTCTTTGGGAGAAGGATAACCCTGTCAAAAAGTGGAATAAGTTTCATTTTCGTCTCCTTTTTTACACCTCCATTTTACAATGATGATATTCAAAAGTAAAGCAAATGTGCCATTTTCCTTATGGCATAGTTTGTTGAATAAAGTCATATCTTAAACTGATGAAAAAGTTTAATGTGCGAGCCGTGTTAATCATAAGTTTGTTTATTGTGCTGGCGGCGTTTGTTGGCTTTTCAACCAGCTATTTTTCGCCCACTCTTCAACTTGGGTTGGCACAAAAAAGTGTGACGCCTCTGCCAACTTTTAAAACGCAAGTTTTTCTTGTTATATGCGCAAAATCTCAAAGCAGACTGGAATCAGAAACGCTTAAAGATGACTACGAGAATATAAGCAAATTTATCTGGCAAGATGGTGATTATTTTTATGTTGTCCATTCCGCTTATGAAATGGAAAATGACGCAAATAAGGTCAAAGCAAATCTCGAAAAAAACGGACTTAAAATTGAAATAAAGCCACTGACAATTCAAACTTTTGAAATCAACGGCAATTTCATGACGGATGAAATAAACCTTTTAAATGAGTGCCAAACCTCATTTATTGGATTGTTTAGAAGTCTTTGTGACCTTCATGTTGGATTGGAAACAGGAGTTTATTCCGCTGAACTGTGTCAGGACAAATTGCAAAAATTAAAGGAAAATCATCAAAAATTAATTGAAAAATTTGAAGTTTGCTTTCAAAATTGTCAAAACATTCAAATTTTGAAATTGAAAACAATGCTTTCACTTAGCCAAACCTGTTTGACTAACACCAAAGCAGATGTCGTGTCAATCAAGTTCGCATCAATTCAAATTTTGGACATTTTGAGAAATCAGTTTTAAAAAATATGAGTAAAACTTTGCCAAACTTTCGCCGCTGCCGGTGGTCATGAAATTCACATCGTTGCCACCTTGTTGAGAGCAAAATTCACTCAACCTTTTGGCTATGCCCTCGCTTGACGAAAAGAGTTCGGCATTTTTAAAAGATAACACTTCTTTTAAGGCCTCAAAGTGCGTGCAGCCAAGAACTATGGCTTTGGGTGAATATGGGAGAAGGCTCTCCTGCAAAAGCGGAATTAAATTTTCAAGTTCAAACAAATTTTCATCAATGAGGGTTGGAAGTCCATCAATTGAAAGAGTGGCAACATTTGGATATGAGTGCAAAAACTGGCTTTCTCTTATTGTTGTGGGAGTTGCAAGCAGCAGCACATTTTCTTCACCATATTTTTGGCAGGCGGGTTTAAGCGCCGGTTGAGAGCCAACAAAGATGATATTTGGATATTTCTCTCTCACATATTCAATGGCGGTGGCGGTTAAGGTGTTGCATGCAAAAACTATGATTTCGGGCGCAAAGACCTTTTGCAAAAAATCAATGAGTTCTGCGGCAATCTCTTGCAACTGGAAAAGAGTTTTTTCGCCATAAGGGGCGTTTTTTTCATCTGCTAGATATAAAAATTTACAATCATGGCAGGTCAGAAAAAGTTGTTTTAAAACATTTATTCCGCCGCTGCCACTGTCTATCACTGCAACTTTTTTCATATCTATTATTGTATGCTTTAACTTATATGCTTGACATTATGGCTTTGGAAATTATCTTCGCAAGAAAATCAAGTTCCTGGTGTATGTCTTTTGGGGTTAAAATCAACTCTTCTGGCAAGTTTTTGCTCACTTTGCCTGCAAGCAGCATTGTGGGAACGCCTATTGAAAGGCACGGCACTCCCAAAGTGTCTTTTGAAAGTTTATGCCCCGAATTGTTAACCGCACTTGCCGGCGTCATGCCGGCATCATTTATTTGCACAGAAGTCGTCAGCCTGCTTGTTGAATTCGTGCCGAGGGCATCTATTATTATCACGCAGTCAATGTCAAGCCATATCGAAAGCATTTGAACAACATCAAACGAGTTTATGCCTGTGTTATAAAAAATGTTGGGCGCAAATTTGAAAATGTTAAGTTTGCGTTTTTGAAGGTCTATGTTATCAAGCACTTTTCCTCCCAAACAATCTGCCAAAATTTGAGGATTGCCAAGTCCGACAATAAGCACACGAGATTTTTTGTTAAGATTATGTTTCCTTAAAAGCGCCCTCAAACATTTTGTCATTTCAAAGACAAGATAATCTTCGCACTCCTCTTTGTAAGCATGCATGAGTGGGCATGAGTAAATGTAATAACTGCCCATCTCAAAGCCGCTTTGCTTTGCTTTTAAGGGTGTGTTAACTTCAATTTTGCCTATGCAAAGAGAAAATTTGCCCTGCTTAAATGTTTCATAGCCAAGCCCCTGCACTTCTTCTCCACACTCATCAATAAGGTCATACATACAAATATTTTGTTCAGGATAAGAAAAAATATTTGTTTTTCACTTGCAAATATTTTTTTGTTGTGATATACTCTCATATAGACATTTCAAAAGGAGAGCAAAATGGCAAACATCAAATCGGCTAAAAAAAGAATTTTGGTGATTGAAAAGAAAAATGCTATCAACAAGGCAGTTAAGTCTAAAATTTTGACTTACACAAAGAAATTTAAAGCGGCTGTCGCTTCAAAAGACCTTGCACTTAGTGAAAGCGCTTACAGCGAAATCACATCAGTGCTTGATAGTGCTGTTGCAGATGGAGTTATCCATGCAAATTGTGCTGCAAGAAGAAAATCAAAATTCGCAAAAGAACTTGATAAAATCAGAACTCAAAAGCCGGAATAATCTTCGGCTTTTTTTATCAAAAAAAAGAGGGGTTTTCCCCTCCTTTTTTATTGCTCTTTTTTGTCCGAGTTCTCATCTTTTTCCTCAGGTTTCTCATCAGATTTCTCCTCATCGTTTGTTGGCACTTTGACAATCCCAACAACAACCAGCACTCCGGCAATTGCCATGACCACATCAGAGATTATCTTCTCTTCAAGTTTGAACGAAAAGGCTCTGCCTATTGCACTGCCAAGAAGTCCAAGCGCACCTGCAAGTGCTGTCCAAAAACTATACGAGCAAATCAACTTTTTTATCATTGTCCTTCCTCCTCTTTTTTGGAGTTACAACTTCTTTGAGATATTCAACATCCTCTTTGATTTTGTCAACCACACCAATATGCTCGGTGAGTTTTTCTATGGTCAACTGATATTTTTCTTCACGCTTTTTGCTGTCCTTGAGTTGATAGAAAAATAACGCCACAAAAAGCACAGCAAAAATGCCATTGCTGACCACAACACTAACTATTTCCTGCCACATTGTTTGTCCTTAGCCATTTTGTCATCAGTGATTTCTTTTATGAGATTTGATATTTCCATATTTTCACCTCTTTTCCTTATTCTTTTCAAAAAACTTGTATACTTTGACAAAATCACTTTCATTGAACTTATCACCCAAGCACTTTGACTTTTATTTGTGGTTTTGAAACAATTTGCTTTGAAGATGTTGTTTCAATTGAAATTTGAAACTGTTTTCCAAACACATTAGTGCGAAAACGTTGCGGTTTGGAAGAATATGGGACTTTAAGTTTTTTCTCATCTAAGTCAGATTTGATTGTGACATCCGCCTCAATATTCGGCCTAAAATTTAACTCCGTGATAACTTTGTCTTGCATAGAAAAACCAAAGTCTGTCCATGATGACACCCAGAATTTTGGAAGGTCCTTCCCAAAAAACTTGCCATCATCCGTCAACTGCCCAATGCAATTTTCATTTTCGCCTCTAAACACTGCGCAAAGTTTGGAGTATTTTGGGGTTTGAATGGCTGTCATGCTTCTTATGTCAAAACCTTTGACAAGTTCAAAAGTCTTGTTTTCAATATCATATATCAAAAGTGCGTTATTTTCCCCATCGTTCACTTCGCTTGAAAAATTATACTTGCAAGCAAGATAATATTTGCCTTCAAAACAGACCCCGCAACTTGAATAGTTTTCAAAGTCAATATCCTTTTCTATTGGCAAATCTATTTTCTTCACACTTTCCCCTTCCAGAGAAAACAGCCCCTCTTTTGACACGAAAAGGATTTGGTCGCCGTTTTTCGCTATCGTTTTTGGGAAAATGTAAGATGACGAATAATAAATGTGTGAATAGGTTATATCCGAACGCGTGCTGTAAAGCGACAGACGAGTTATTCCAAATTCACGGAACAAGTAAAGTGACTGCTCAAGCGCAATCAGTTGTGTCAAGCCGCCCCGCACATCAGGAAGGTCAATTGTTTTTATTTCGCCCTCTTCCCATGAGCCAAAGGCACTTGTGCCATAGACGAGTTGGTTTTTGTATCCTGCTGTTGCCATGAATAAATATGGCCCAAACCAGCAGGCGGACACAAACTTTGGCAATTTATCAAATTGTTGATAACCATTGCCATTTAAGGATATCGTTTTGTCAGATGGTGATGAAAAGAAAATATCATCATTGCCATCGACTTTGGAAAATGATGCAGAGTAAGGGATTTCTGTGAACTGCGCCTTTGTTTCAAACAAATATTTGTCATCTGAAAAAATGCTGAGCATATACATTTTGAGATTTTCATCCAAAATAAACAAATAATATTTGTCTAAGTTTGCAGTTTTGTCATACCAAACATACTGCCACATCCCCATAACCTTTTTAAAATCAATTTCAACATCCATGTCCTGATATGGTGGGTCATACTCCATAGGCAAAGTCAGTTTTTTAAAGCCATGCCCTTTTTTTAATGCTCCGTCACTTGTTGCAAAGTTGTAACAATGTCTGGTTTTGCCAAAAGCGGCAACGCCATCATCCGACAAGTCATACTCGCTAAAATTCTTCAAATCAAAATTTTTCTTTGAGCTTTTTAAAGGAAGAACTGCTTTTTTTATAAACATAACCCCTCCTTAAAGCATCCAATTTCTTCGAGGAAGCGAAACAAGTGACTTTTTCCTCACAAAGGTTATAAGGCTGTCCTTGAAGCGTTTTTCATAGACAAGAGCCCCATCATCAAGTCCTTCCATAATGAGATACTCCCTTGCTGTTCCATACGCAAGCAGCCTGTCTGGAAAAATAACTTGAACTTCATCACCAAAATTGACTTTGTCAGGCATGATTTGATATGTGACCTGCACATTTTTTTCTTTTTCAACCATGAGATATCCTGGTGAAAAAGTGTAAGGCAGCCTGCCTCCATCCAAATTTTTGACACTAACAACACCGCTGATTGGATGGGAAAAATCAGAAAAACTGATTTTCCCACCTTTAACAGCAAACGTTTCTGTCTCCAAAATTGGCAGATATTCCGTCAAAATTTCTTCATAGGCAAGATTTAAACATCTGAGTAAAAGTTCTAATTTAGATTTTTCAATCGGGCCAGCTTCTTCGCTCCCAATTTGAGATTTTAGTTCACTTAAGCCCAAAAAATCACAACTTAAGGACAAAACTTCATTTATTTTCATCTATTACCTCTCTTATTTGCTCAATGGCTTGCGTTTTGAGCCTTTGACGCAAAAGTTCGTTTTCCCTGTCCATTTGTTCAATCATTTTGTCGGCATTTTCCTTGCGCGTGCGCCTTGTTTTGTCAAGTGTTCGCTCGTCAAGTTGACCATAAGGAAGGCAAAGACACAATGTGTCCCCGCCTTCGCAACTATGCACTTCAAACCTGTTTTCTAAAAGGTTGAAAGTGATGAAATAATTTTCATCAATTTCTTTTATTCTCGAACAAATGTCACACGGGTCGCCATTAAGCAAAATTTGGTTTTTCATTTTTCTCCTGGTTATTCTTTAACGCAATTGCACTGAAATGGGTTTGTAACTGTTGACTTTATTCCACTTATCTTTGCTTGTCCATTTGGTTTGTCACAGATAAGTTCAGCATACTTTACAAGCGTTGCTGTGTATGCCGGGTGATTTGCAACTTGTCTTAAAATGCTGCCGTTTTCACCCTCAATCCATTTCCAGTCACAAAGTTCATGCAAAACAAAATCATTGGTGTTCAAAAGATACATTGTGCCGCTGTCAACAAATCTGTCTGTTACAACAGGAATTCCATTGTAACTGATTGCTTTAAAGCCGCCCTCAAGTTCCATAACATCAATGTTTGTTCTGTAGGCTGTCAGATATGCCTGATATGCCCTTCTCACATCACTTGAGCATGAGATAAAGTTGATTTTTGAATCTGCATTTTCTTCCAAGAAGTCAATTGCAGTTTGGATAAGATTGTCTGAAATTTCAGTTTCAGATGTTGATGTGTAAGGCTTAAGCCATTTGTAATCTGCACGTTTAAGACCATACAATGTTTCGCTCTCAGAGAAGATTGCGCCAAGACCTGTGATTTCAAGACCTTTTGAGCCTTGAACATAGATGTTAAGCGAGTCAGACACAGTCACATCTTTGTCAACTGTGATTTGTTTATTGGCCCTGTCAACATAAGTGATTCTTGCTTGTGTGACTGATGGTGAGCCTTCAGTTGAGTAAAAATCAACAACCATGCCTTCAATGAAGTTGTTAACTTTGTCGCAAGTCACAACTTTGCCACTTGCGGCAGTTGCTTTTGCAAGCAAGCCACTTCCATCACCATAAAGCATCCTTCCAAGATTGAAAGAACTTGCTTTCACAAGGCCTTCCATTTCGTCAGAAAGAAGATTTACAAATGCGCCAATATTATTTGCTGACGCTCTGATTGCTTTGTCAGTGATTTCAATTTTTCCATAAAGGTTTTTAAGTTCAGCCTTGAAACGAGCATAACTGTTTCCAAATGCTTCTGGAAGAAGAGAGTTTTCTTCGCCTGCCCCAATTCCTCCGTTGATGCCAAATGGTGCAAGTTTGATGATTTCTTTGCCCCAAACATCTTTGTCGGTTCTTCTTATCTTTGTGAGAAGTGGGTTTGCTGAAACATTAAGTTGGTTTGCAACTACGCCCAAATATACTGATTTAAGTGCGTTTTCCGCATTTTGTAATGTAACCATTTTTTCCTCCTTTGGTTAACTGAACAGGTCCTCCACCATTTTTTTCGCCTCTTTAAGCGACTGTGGTGTGGCTGGCTTAACACCAGCCACTTTTTGACCATTGTCGCCACTGATGACTTTTGGTGCTTCGCCGGACCTTAACTGTTTCATGTAGTTTTCAATGACATGATTTTTAAGTTCTTCGTCTTGAAAAACATACTTTTTAATAATTGGGTTCTCCATTTTTGATGCGCCGCTCTTTAAATCCTCTAATATTATTTTTGCCAGCATACTATCAAAATTGGTTTCTCCCTCCGCAGCCAATGATTTTAATTTTTCGGCATACGGCAAAGCCTCGCTATGCTCTGAAAGGAAGGAAGAAAGGTCGCTTTCAACACTTTGTTTGTCCACGGTTGCTTTTTCCTCTATATCTTTCTCAAGTTCGCTAAGCCTTTGGCTTTTTCTGGTAAATTCTGCCTCAAGCGACTTATAGGCATCAAAAAGTGCCTCCGCCGTGCGAAATTTCCCAAATTTGCCTTCTTCTTGAGAGCCTCCCTCACTCGCGACACTCTTTTCTATCGTTTCATTTGAAACATCTGCCGGTTCTAGGGTTGGTTGTTCTCCGTCTGCGTTTTGCATAAATCCTCCTTTATTTTTTGAGCCTCTTTATGTGCTCTGATATGCGCCAAAAAGCGCTCTTCAATTTTCGGGTCAGTCTTATATTTTGATTCATAGTCGCCACTTAGCATAAAGGCAACATGTCTGTCAAGATGAAGTTCATGACTATCAATTTCAATCACTCTTGCACTTTCGCCTTCAAGCATTTTAAGGTTTTCTCTCTCAGCGCGTTTGATGTGAAGTTCATTTGTGTCATCTCCGCCTTCCCAGATGCCGAGGCCAAGCAGTTCAAGTGCTTTGGCTTTCATCTTGTTGCTCATACCATCTGGCAAATCATTTAAAAGTCCCGCTTTTATAAGGTCAAACACCATCTGCCTGCTCTGAGCAACAGATTCACCGAGTTCAGTTTGTGTTTCAAATTGTATGTCATCACTTGAAATGTCGCTGGAGTTAAAATAAATGAGTTCAACATCGCCGTTTTCACCGACAATTCTTGCAAGTCTTGGCACTAAGGCATATTGTTTGTAAAGTCTTAAAATCATCTGCGAGATTTTCTTAACGCAATTTTTGATGTTTTCAGATGAGCCATTGAGTCTGAGTTCTCCCTGTTCAATCAAAAGTTCCAAAGCAACACCAGACAGATTTGCAAATGTTTCACTTTTATCCATAAGTCCACTTACGCCGCTGACCGTGTTAAATTCATCAAGAAGTTCGCTCTCCTCTTTTTCAAAACTTGCAGAAATGTTTTCGCCTGACAAAAATTCTGGGGCATTTGACCCTTGCCTATAAACCAAAATTTTGCCTGGGCAAAGACCTTCTTCTTCAAGATTGTCAATGTCAATTGAGCCGTCCTCAACCTTTAAAACACCCATGGTCAATCTGTTCATGAATTCATGCTTTCGGTTTTTGACTGCATTAAATGCTCTTTGAACAGGAATTAGCCTGTCAACAACACTGCTACCCCAGAAACAAGCCAGTTGATTAAGGCTTGTCTGTCTGACAAAAGGAAAACCTCTTGAGCCGTCAACTCCAACACAAAATGGGTTATCTCCATCAAAGAAAAGTTTGTCGCCAACGACAATTGTAAGTCTGCCATTTGGATAAGCCTCGCTGGACTTAAAATATCTTTCAATAACAAGGCCGCTTGACTTTTTTATGCCCTGACAAACTTTTGGCGCTGAGGATGAATAACCCAGTCCTCCAAACCCAACAGATGTTGAGTCCAACGAAAAGACGCTTATGTCCTCACCCTTGACATCAATGCCGTAGACTTGCTTAATTTTGTCAACATCCATTGCTCTTGCATGGATGATGCTTTGGCATGCCTCAATGCTATCACACGCGTTTGAGTCAGGATAAATTTCAAAAGGTGAACAAACAGTGATGTCGACTTCGCCGCTTTTTATCATCCCGTTTTCATCATAGGCAATAACATCTCCCTCCGAAGAGTTCCAAGTAACTTTGTAAAAACTTGTGCCACAAATTTCACTCCAATACATTGCCTCAGTTATTTTTGATGAGAGGTTGAGTTTGGCTGAAACACTTTGCAAAACTTTTTTTGAAACTTTTGCCGCTGTCACATCTTTTTCATCTCTGGATGCAGGCAAAACGGTTGTTTTTGGCTTAATTCGTGTAAGACGCGCTATTCTAAGGTCCAAAATTGGTGCAATATGATTGAAAATTTCCCTCTCCTGCCAAAAAAACTGCTTGTCAAGGTCCTCAATTTCACCGCCATAACCTATGTCGCAAAACTGATTTCCCATGTAAAAATTCATATTCATGAGCCACTGAGTTTCATAACTCTTGCGCTCCATTTGACGGTTTTTGAAATCATCCAAAACCTCTTTAACTATTTTTTCTTCTTGCTTCATTTCATCTCCTTATTTATTCTTGATTTTAACTTGAATGGTGAAGTTGTGCCTTTTGGCGTGATAATTTTGGACATTTCATCATACATGCCTTTCAAACACTCTTCACAAAAGGCAAGTTCCCTTTTTAAAATTCCTTTTGTTGAAAAAGCGTAGTCGGCAAGATTGTTGCAACCCAAAAAGTCACACTTCGTCTGTTTGTTGCATTTTTCTATCTGCATCTTCTTCCTCCCTGATAAGTTGTTTCAGCCTGTCGCGCTCTAAAAGAAGTTGTTCGTCACTCATTTGGGCAAGTGGGATGGTGTGCTCATCATTTTCAAGCAGAATTTTTACTGCCGCAAGGTCCGGCGACACCTGTTTCTTTGTGATTTTCTTCTTACTTAAAACAGGTTCGCCAGAAGGGTCAATGGTGTATTCGCACACCTGCTCGCTTGTAACATAACCTAGCGCCTTTTTCAAAAGCACTTTTTTGAGTTTTTTAAAGTCATCGTCTTTCAAGAGCCTCTCCTTTGCTTCACGAGAAGAGTTTAAAGCCTGTTTGCGTCAATTTCAATTTTTAGTGCCAAATTTTCTCACACATTTTGCACTGAAGAGTAAAATGATAATGTGGAGATAAAAATATGGGCAAGATGCTTTCCTTTGACAATGTAAATTTTTTTTATCAAACAAAAAAAGAAGAAATCCAGGCTTTGAAGGACCTGACTTTTGATGTTGATGAAAATGAATTTGCCTCAATTGTCGGGCCTAGCGGATGTGGGAAAACGACAATTTTGTCGCTCATTGCAGGGCTTTTGGAAGCAAGTTCGGGCGAAATTTTGCTCAGTGGAACACCCATAAAAGACAGTGATGACCGAATTGGATATATGTTCCAACGCGACCACCTGTTTGAGTGGCGGACAATCTGGCAAAATGTGACACTCAGCCTGGAAATAAAAAAACAGCCAAATGCCGACCAAATTCGTGAGCAGGCAAAGGAGCTGTTGAAAAAATATGACCTATATGATTTTATCTCTGCAAAGCCACGGGAACTGAGTGGCGGAATGCGTCAAAGAGTCGCCCTGATAAGAACACTTGTTATGCAGCCGAAACTGCTGCTGCTTGACGAGCCCTTTTCTGCGCTGGACTTTCAAACTCGCCTCAAAGTGTGCGACGACGTTTACGACATAATAAAGAGCGAGAACAAGACGGCGATACTGGTGACTCATGACATTTCGGAGGCTTTGTCCATGTCAGATAAAGTTGTGGTGCTTTCGTCAAGACCGGCCTCTGTCAAACATATACAAATGTTAAAATTTAATGGAGAAACTCCACTTTCAAGGCGTGAAGACCCCTCTTTTGGCAAAATCTTTGACTTGATTTGGAAACAACTTACGAATGAAAAAGACAACAAACAAACCTAAATTTTCACCCGTAGCAAAATACTCAAAAGCACATGAAAGATATTTAAAAAGACTTCGAAATGACAAAATTTTTGTGATTTTGTTTCAAATTCTCATTCTTGTGCTTGGAATTGGACTATGGGAACTGCTTGCTTATACCAAGGTTATTGACGCTTTCTTCGTCAGCAGTCCATCACGAATTTTTAATATGTTTGTAAGTTTGGTGGAGAATGGCTCAATATTTAAACACATTGGCATAACACTGCTTGAAACAATAATCGGCTTTGTGGTTGCCACCTTGGGCGGAACTTTTTTCGCAATCATCCTTTGGTGGAACAAAAGGCTGAGGCGAATTTTAGAGCCATATATTGTGGTTTTAAACTCTTTGCCTAAGATTGCTCTTGGGCCTATCATTATCCTTTGGGTAGGCTCTGGAATGGGTGCAATCATCGTTATGTGTGTGCTTATCTGCATTGTTTTGACAACGATAACAATGCTCAATGCCTTCAACTCATGTGATGCCGATAAAATTCAACTTATGAAATCTATGCACGCAAACAAGTTTCAAATTTTTTGGAAACTCATTCTCCCTAGCGCTACAGACGAATTTATCTCAGTGCTAAAAATCAATGTTGGTATGAGTTGTAACCAACCTGCACTAAGTCTAAGGCGAAAGTTTCAAGTATTATCACTGCAAAAAGTTCGTTCTTGTCTTGTCAATACATAAAGTCTAACATTGATATTTCCGTGTTTCTGCACAAAAAAAGACCACCTATCTTTGCGATAGGTGGCATTTTATTTTACTATTTTCTCTACCCTTAATAGGTTGTTGAATACGAAGATTGCCTTGTTTCCATCTATTTGAACCTTGTCAACAAGTTGCTTGAATACCCCGCCATTGAACTTGTCGAACACTTCCATTGAATTTATTTTTTCTTGTAGTTCTTCTATCCTATAGATGTTTTGGTCAGCCATTAAGCCAGATTGTTCTATCTCATTTCTCTTTGCTTTAAGGCTTTCAATTTCGTTCATAATTCTTTGACTTTCCTGGAATGTGTCCGATGTTCCAATGCCTTGTATCAGCGCCATAAGGTTCTCTTGTTTGGCCTTGATCTCGGCATCTATAAGGTCTATCGTATTGTCTTGCTTTCTATCCTTTATTATGGTGTGTATGTTTCTTACAATCACATCAAGCACTTGTTCCTTGTTGTCTATAATGTCATTTAGTGCCTCTACGAAGGCATTTTCAAGTTTTGATTCTATTATTGGTAGTTGTGTGCAATTCTTGTTGCTCTTCTTATGGTTTGAGCACACCCAGGTTATAACCTCGCCTTCTGCTGTTGTATATCTGTGTCGCCTAAATCTACTACCGCATTGCAAGCAACATATCTTGTTCGAGAATGGATATTTCGAAGTGTAAGTGCTTTTTCCACTATCTCCAAATCCCCTTAGGTTTGCCCTATATTTTCTTTCCTTTTCCACTTGATTCCATTGTGCCTTTGTTATAATTGGTGTGTGGTGGTCGGTTATATAGTATTGTTTTCCCGTGGTGTTTGGAACTCTTTTTCTAAACTTTATGTCGCTCGAAGTGAATTTTTGTAAGTGTAAGTCCCCTTTATACCTAACATTTGCCAGGATATCTTCCACTGTTGAGCATTGCCACTTTTCCTTTCCAAATGGTGATGGAATCTTTCTTTCTTCAAGTTTCCGGCATATTTGTCTATATGAATCTCCGTTTAAGAAACTTTGGTATATGAATTTTACAACTTCAGCTTCTTTCTTGTTTACCGTCATCTTTTTGTTTTTTACAATGTATCCATAGCACCTTGTTATTGGATAGTTGCCTTGTTCTATTTGCCTTATTCTTCCCCATTTGACCGATTCGCTAAGGCTTTGCGAATAATCTTCTGCATTGGCAGCACTTATAAGTATTTGTAGTCTTGTTCCTTGCTTATCATCAAGGCTGTTTAGGTTTTCGTTTTCGAATAGTATTGGCACACCCTTTTGGTTCAATTGCTCGATCACATTTAGGATGTCTACCACATTTCTCGCAAATCTTGATACCGACTTACAAAGAATCATGTCTATCTTTCCATCCATGGCATCTTGAATCATCTCTCGGAAATGCTCTCTCTTTCTCATGCTTGTTCCTGTGATGCCTTCATCGGCATAAATTTTTGTGAATATCCACCCTGGATGGTTCATTATAAATTCCTTATAATAAGTCACTTGCGAGTTGTAACTATTCTTTTGCTCTTCCGAGTCGGTTGAAACTCGGCAATAAGCACATACTCGTTTGGTATCGTTTCTTCTTATAATATCGAACGATTTGTTGTCATCAATCTTTGTTGGTTCTATAATCTTTACATTAGATGCTAACATATATCTTCACCTCTCCTATCTCATCTTTGCGAATATAGTAGTCTATGACTTCCACATCAGCAGTGTAGCCATTTTTGAATTCATACAATATTCGGTTCTTGCTCATTACCTTTATGTCTTTGGTCATGGTTAGAAAGACCTTTTCATCGAATCTAGTCAGTTCGCCTGTTTCTTCGATGCAATTCTCACATACCATGTTGTTATAATCTTGCATTTTTATATCGGCATTGTGCCTTACAATCACTCTTTTTCGCTCTTGCAAGGCAAGCAGTTCTTCTAGCAATTCATCGTATTCTTTTTGGAAGATTGGTGTCATTTGCTCCCTAGCTTCCATTAAGATGAATATCTTTTCTTTATCAAGCAACTGCTTTATCCTGCTCTCTATGTTTGCAAGTTCTTCATTGTGGTATGGAATTTGCTCTTTCTCCCTTATGGTTGTTCGTAGTGTGTTATATGCCTTTACAAAGCCATCTTCAAGTGCTTGCCTACCTTGTATCTTATTTCTGCACTCTTTCATTCGTGTTATTCGCACTTTGTGGCATTGATATGACACTTTCTCAGCAACACCACTCTTGTAGACTCTATGTCCATTTGATACTTTGGTGTATGTTGAGCCACATTGCCCACAATGTATCATT
>CANPWN010000012.1 GCA_947584415.1 uncultured Clostridia bacterium
CATCAATACTGCAACTGGGATTCCGATTGCGAGCCAAATCAAGCTTCCATTCTCAGGTTTTTCAGGTGGATTTTGCTGTTCTTCTTCAATAATAATTTCAAATGTAAGTTCAGTTGTTTCATAACTATTTGCATCACTGCCCTTGTAAATTGCTTTTGCGATCATCTTGGTTTCTGAGATAACTTGAAGGGAATCTTCAACCCACTCAAAATCATTTGGCAACTCAATCTCGGACAAATCTTCAAAATGATTGTGTATTTTCAAGATTGTATCAACATTTGGCTTTGCTGCTTTTGAAATTGTAAATTCAATTTGTGTAGAACCAGTATAGTCATTTTTGAAAGTAACAATGGCTTTGCCCTGACCTGCAAATGTATTGCTCTCATATTGGACATCATAATCTTCGCCCAAAACAAGCACTAAGTCCCCGTCTTTTGCAATAACTTTTGGCGTCTTTTTCGTTCCATCATAGACAAAATCTTTGGTTTCAATTTCAACACTCAAACTTGAAACATTTTTTCGTGGCACTTTTGTTAGCGTGATTAGAACTGTATAATTCACATAGTTTTCTTTGTCAGAATAAACTGCCATGGCTGTCATACTTTCGCCAGCGATTTTCGTGCTTGGAGTTTCCCAATTCCAACCTTCTGTATCAAGGTTAACATCTTGCAAAGTTTTTGCCTTTCTACTAATTGTTATTTCCGTATTTGGCATGTTCTCTGGGTGGTCGGCTTTTTCAATTGTAAATGATGCTTTAGCTTCAGCAGAGCTATAATTTTGCGATGCTAAAATTTCAGCCTTTATCCAATAAGTGCCGGCATTGGTAGGCTTTTCAGACGTATAACTGCCATTTTGACTTGTAGAATAAGAATAAGTTATTTGAGCTTCTTCCATCTTTCCTTCAACTGATGGACTTGATGCATTCCCGCCATAAATCCAATCTGGCATCGAAACTCTAAAACCATTCCTTTCTGCCTTTGTAATGGTATATTGCAAATAAATAGTTCCAGAATAATTGTCAAAAAAGGTTATTTCTATTTGCACATCGCCTGCATTTGTCCTATCTCCGTTATAATTTACTCTAAATGTGTCAATTGCTTGATTTTGATAGGTTAAAGTCAAACTTTGTGTTGTTTGGCTGCCATTGTAAACAAAATCTTTAAGTCCTGTCACTTCTACATCATTTCTGCTAAGTTGTTTTGGACTTATCGTAAAGGTTTGGGTTTTGCTCCCCGTTGACAATCCTTGCACAAAAGATATGGTAACTTGTGCTTGCTTTGATGCTGATATATTGTTTGAGCACAAGATTGTGTAGCATTTGCTTGGAACAATCATTCCATTAAAGTAGACTGTTATTTTAGGAATAATTTGCTTGCCGGAATAAGTGTAACTCCCATCAACTTGAATTTCGCACTGTGATAAATCATAAACTTGTTGCGAATTTTCAAAGACAGCAATCAAGTCAGTGTCACCACGCAAAACTAAATTGTTAGAAAGGATTTCATTTCCGCATTGCCATCCTTGAAAATTGTCATCTTCGAGTTTAATTAGTTCGATTTGGTCATTATATTTGCCATATTTTACACTATAAATTTGATTTTTTACTATGTATCTATAAACAAAATTGCCTTCATATATTGCCACAAGAGAACTATCTTTTTCAAGAACATATATTTGTCCTGCATAGTAAACGTTGTTTCCATCAAGATATGCGACAACTTTTTGTTTTGCTGTGTCAATTGTTGGCAAATATACTCCCATCCCTTCAGGATAGAACTGTGTGCTTGTTTCTTCATTGTAATAGGTGGTCAGTTTTACTTTTGACTTGACTTCAACATCGAATTCCATGTCGCCCGCAAGATTGATTTTGTCCTCTGAATAATAAATTTTTTTTGTTCCCCTTTCGACATACTTTACATACTGATTTTCTGATAACTGATATTCGTATCCTTCATCTCCAAATTCAAAAGCAGAGTTGGAAACATCTTTTTCATATATCTCCCCATTTATATGAAACTTTAAGTGGTAAGATTCTGGCTTAATTTTGAGATTGTTGTTTTCAAAGAATAATAAGTATCCAGACTTTATGCTGATTTTATTTACCAATTCTTGTGTAAATGAGCCAATCAATTTTATATTTTTTTCTTCTGAAAAATCATCAAATGTAATAGTGAAATTATTTATTTCGTTTGAAAGCGTCAAATTTGAAATATCCCTAATATCAACGCATGTGTCCTGAATATTTGTGAAATCACAATCTTCCAATTTTAAACTTTTATGTGCCACCACAACTGCAACGGAGTTTGAGTTTTTGCAATTATCAAACACACAATTGTATAATTCTACATTATTCGTTCCGTAAATAGCGCCTGCCAAAATTTTTGTTCTTAAATTTTGGAAAGTTACGTATTTCGCAACAAATGTGCCGGAAGAAACATAAATAATCGGATTCGCATATTCAATCGACCTTCCATCAATAATAATTCTTGCATTTTCATTTCCCAAGATTGACAGATTACCATTCATTTGAATAAACGAATTGCTTGCATTTATGATAATGTCTGTCTTAACAGAAGGATCTACAGTTATTGTAAGTTCTTTATAAAGTTGCACTATTCCTTCTAATGAGCAATCGGCAAGCAGATAAATTATCTGACCTGTTGTTGCCTTTCCTATTGCATCGTGGAGTGAGGAGTATAATTGACCTTCTAGTTTGCACACATTTCCACTTTCTTGAGTAATAGTTGATTGTTGCTCACTCTCCTGGCTTGCATTAAAAAATCTATTATATGCGACAACCTTATATGTCGGGGTTGAAGAATAACTTGTTTTGTCAACAAAACTTGATGAATAAGTAAACCCAGCAACTTTCCAGTCAGTATTTTGCGTTTTTGACCACACTTCATAGCCAAGATGGTTTGAACTTTTTTCACTTGATATAAAAATCGTTCTCTCATTGCCACTTTGAGTAATTTTTGTAATTTGAGGCATTATGTTGTCATATTTCCTTTCATTTTCAGGTACATTTTTATTTTTTTGTATGAAATCATACTGCAAAGTGTCTGCATACCAATATGGCACTTTTGTTTTTGAAATTTCTCCTTCTTTTTCCGCCTGCGACATCAACTGTCTAAATTCTTCCGTAGAATTGTTATAGGTAAACCTATGAGCTAAATCAGTGGTGTATGCAGTACTCCAATAAAATCCCCACCTTTCAAAATAATATGAAAGGTCAACCTTTGTTGCAAGCGAAGAATAATAGACCATCCTTTCTAAGTTTGACAACGATACAAGATTTTCGCTTTGATATAGGTTATTTAATTTTGCCCAATATCCAGGAAACGCACACTCAAGATCCCACCAGATGAGATAGTTATGGTCAGCTCTAATTGTTGAACCTGAACCACTGGTATAATCATATGTATACATAATTTTCCCATCATGATAAGCCTGATATGTAAGCGTGTAATCGCTTGCAATGTTGCTTAATGTTTTGTCGAAAGGTGCATACTGCTCATATCCGAGCGGTGCGTGATTTTGCTGTGACATTCCAAGTATTTTGTAATAGGTAATGGCAGCAGTAAAATTGTTTGTTGTTTCATCAATGCATCTGTTGTCAATATCAATCATGTGTCCGAGCTCATGTCCAATACCAAAAATAAGGTGGTCATTTGTATTATATTTATGAGATTTATAGATTAAAAAATTCGCAAACCACTCGTGTTCCTCATAAAATCCAATGTGATTAAAAAAAGTGTAAGCACCTGAATTTTTATACGTGGACATATATCTAAAATTTACCACTATATATTTGTTTTTCTCACTTTCTTCAATTCCATTGAATTTGAAAACCTCGGTCATATAGTTACCCCAAAGTCGCAAATTCTCAGTTGGAGAGATTTCATTGTTTTCAATATAAGCATTGTAGAGCGATTCGGCAGTTGTTGTAATTAAAGCATGGTCAGTCACAAGTTCTGCCATATCAAGCATTGTGGCTGATCCTTGAAATTGTGTATAATATTCAGCAAGAGCACTTAAAAACTGCTTTTCATCATCCCCCTTCCTAAAGATTGGATAATAACCACCGCCCTCTATGTAGACCCTAACCTCTCCTTGTTGGTCTTTTGTATATGGATTACGAATATAAATTGCTCCGCCCTTTCGTTCGGTTTGACTAATGTAACTTGAGCCGGTAACAAAGTCATCGTATTTAAATTCATTCATACCAAGTTGCAGTTGTTTTTCCCTTTTCCACGAATTTGATGTATAATATCCGTGATTTTGCGTAAACACAATTTCTGGCAAATTGTTGTTTTGCTCAGCATCAACAAAAACTCTGATAGTTTGCCCAGTCAATCCATAAATTCCAGTCAAATTAAATTCACAAGTAGGAAAGTTGAATCTTAGAGTTGTATTGGAATAGGTATAGAGATTGCCCACTTGTGCAATTTTATGGTCATCATTAAAAGTTGTTGAAAATTCCCTTTGGTATGTATATTTTACATTGCCTTCCAAGACTTCCTTTGCTCTTTCAAAAACTTTTTGGTCAATTTTATCCTGCTCACGTAGTTCTGTAATTATCTCAATATTATTAAAATCGTCATTTAGGCTTGTTTGCGTGTAATTTTTAAATATATTATCTGCTGTGAATTCATCAATATTTTGATCACTTGCCTCGCTTATGATTGTTTCATTTGTGACAGCATAAACAGGCTGAGTTTGAAAATGTAGTCCAAAAAATATTCCTATTGCCGATAGCAGTAGTAAACAACTCATGTAAAATAAAAATTTTGATTTTTTAATTGCCATATATTTTTATTATAGCACAAATGAAATCATTTTCCATTTATTAGTAAATATTTTTATAAAAATTTCTATTAAAACGGACTTTTTCTAGTGATAACTATACCCCTAAAAAAATTTGCCTTTTCGCTATTTTATCAAGTCAGTAAGTCTTTTTGCCCTAATCTCTACCTATACAAAAGTCCACTCGAATTTTCAAAACACTATATGTTGTGTTTTTATCCTTGTTTTTATCTCTGTATATTGTGTTGTCTAAAACGGACTTTTGTTGTGTTGAGTTGGGTTGGCACAATCATGGGTGAATATCTTTCAAGCAGTGCCGGACTCGGATACTTGATTGTGTATGGAAGCCAGATATTTAAGATTGACCTTGTGATGACAAGCACAGTGCTATTGTGTGTGCTGGCAGGACTTATGTATTTTGCAATTTGTCTGATTGAAAAATGGCGAAACCGCTAAGATGTTTTCTTTTCAGGCAACAGAAACAAGATGAGCAAAAACAGAGTGCCAAGGACACTTGCAAATGGATAAAGATAACTGACTATCGCACCAAAGCCCAAATATGAGATCGCAAACGGCAGAATGATGGCGATAAAGCATCTTAAAAAGCCGCTAAGATGAAACTGTTTGAGGCAGTCGGTGGAAGTCAGCACCAAAGAAAAAAGCGTGGTGAGGCAGCCTGAGAAGATGACGAATTTTATCAGCACCTCGCCCACACCTGAGGAAAGTGCCAGCAGTGGCATAGATTCCGCCATGGCACTTGGGTGTGACAATAAAACAAAATTTGTCAGCAAAAGAAAAAATGAAAGTGTGAGGCTAGCAAAAAAGCTCGCCCACACTTTTTGTTTTTGGCTAAGATTCATCCCTCCCTTTGCAATAACAATGCTGCTGATTGAAAAGTTGAGAATGACATACAGAAGCATGAAAAATAGACCGCCAAGCTCACTTTGAGCAGAGACTGCAAAAGAAAATTTGAGATTTGAAAACAGCACGATGCACATGCTTAAAAGTGTGACCGGCATGATAAAATTGTTTATGCCGGAAAGAAAGGAAAGACCGTTTTTTGCAATAATTAAGCACAAAACAATCAAAAATAGTGAAAAAAACGCCTTCAAAACTGCATTTTCGGGCAAAACGTTGCCTGCCCCTGCAAACATCGAGGACGTGAAGATGAGACTGACAAGGACTGTCAAAAATGAAAAAATCTTGGATGAAGAGATCTTTCTTGTCAACTTTTCACCGAAGGAAAAGAAGAGATATATGACACCCCAAAACAAGAAAAAGGCGAAGAGGATGAAAAGATATGAAATGTTGCCAAAACGCGAAAAAAACACCGCAATCTCTTTGCCGGACGCAAAGCCAGATCCTATCACCGTTCCAACGACAATCATGACCGCGGAAAAAGTCTTTTTCATGAAAATAAATATATTTATTTATTTTTTAAAAAATTACGCAACATAGCATATATGAAAAGGCTCATCCCGTTTTACATAATTCTTTTGATTGTCACAACGAGTTTTGTGACCTGTCTTTTGCCATATCCCCTCTTTTCAAAATACACAAACATCACTGCCAAAGACGTTTACAACATCAACAATCAGCACGAGGGCGAAACTTTCATCTATGCCCCACAGAGCAAGGTCAGTGTTTCAAACTTAAATTGGTTTGACACCGTCAACACCATGTTTAAGACCTATCAAAAGACACGGGTCATCGACATAAAGAGTGGCATGACTTATTATGTCTTCCGCAACGGCGGACACAACCATGCTGACGTCGAACCTATTGATGAAAAAAACACCGCCATCTTTAAGCAAATATATGGCGGAGTTTGGAGTTGGGAACGTCGCCCCGTTTGGGTCGAACTCGGCGAGGGCAACTTTGTCGCGGCGAGCATAAATGGATATCCGCACGGCAAAAGTTATGTTGAAAACAACGGCATTGATGGGCATACGTGCATACATTTTCTTTTGAGCAAAACTCACGGCACAAAGCGAGTTGACGAAGCGCATCAAGCCGCCGTCGACTACGCCTATTCCCACCGAGAAGAGATAAGCAAGTATTTGAAAGATTAACTTACAGCAACTTGCCCCGGCCAATAGAAATATCTCAAATGCGGCTTGCCGTCCGCCCCTGTGAACCATTTGGATGGGGTGAAGTTTGGATCAAAGACAGAACCATTTTTATAAACTCCTTGATAATAATATCGTGAGCCACTATTTAAATCGGTTGGGACATCTCTATTTGCGAAAAGGTTCATGTTGTTTCCAAATGAGCAGTCATAGAGTTTGATGTCCATTGGGCCAGCTTTAATTATAATAAAAGAGTTTAGTTTGCTTGATGTATTAATATTAAATTCGCATCCGACACATGTCAAATCACCTGGCAAATCGCTTGTTGTATTAAATGCATTTATAAGATAAGTTTCACTTGAACATTCAAATAGAAAATTATTAAAATAAAGCTTTGTTCCTGCCTCACAACGACCGATAAAGGCTCTTACAGTGCCGACAATAATAATTGAGTCCATTATGTAAAGTTCAGAAGAGCTATTCAAAATAGTAACATAACTTCCAAATGTTCCATTATTATTTATATAATTACAATCGCTTATTGTAAGTTTGCCATTAAGATAACGGCATACTACTCCTGAAGCTGTGACGGCGCTTATATTTTGCTCACTGATTTTCACATGCGAAAAATTATTTGTCCCTGATAAATTATCAAAAATGACTCCCCTTTTTGACATCCATTTGATCTCTATGTTTTGAAGGCTAAAATTTTCTGCATAATAAATGAATGGAACGGTACCGTCATCATTACGCAAAGTTAATGTATGCCCTTGACCATCAAAAACTCCTGACAATGGGAATTCCTCATAGTAAGTTAAATAATGCTCTCCAATGTTGGTTGTAATGTCATTTTCAAGAAGGTAAACATAGTTTGAAGAAAATGTTGTTGCTTGGTCCATTGTATGCCGTTGTAACATTTGAAAACCTTTGAGGTTTTCTATATGAAAGTAACATTTTGGGTCGCCTTTGATGTATTCATTATATTCCTTCCAAATGCCATCAGCATTGTTCTTGTCTGTTGAAACTGCATCTTCAAATAAGGTGGATGCCGCCACGGCCGCGGTTTCACTCGGCAGAGCGGTGGCTTCGGTGGTTGGGAGAGCATTAAGTGGAAGGCAGAGAAGAGCAAAAATAAAAGCCAAAGCGGTTGAAAAAAAGATTTTCAAAAACTTTGGCTTATTTTGAAAATGTGGATAACTTTTAGTTAGGCAGTAAGGTTGCCCCCCCCCCGGTGGGTAACAAAATGTTTCATTTTTTCCTCGCTTGAAGTTTATCTCTGTGGATAAATCTTACATTATTAGTATAAACAAAATTATACAAAAAACCAAACAAAATCACACAAAAAAACTGCCGAATGGCAGTTTTTTATTGCTTTGCTGCTTTTTTCTGCGCTTGTTTAACTTTGCTTGTCGCCTTTTCAACCTCTTTCATCACCGCCTTTTCACCTTTTTTGACGGCATCTTGACAAGGCTGACAATACTTGTATAAAAGTGCGCCGGCAACAAGTCCCATTCCAAATCCGAGCAGCATGACTGTTTCCTTCATGTTCGCCTCCCGAGATTAGAATGTGCATTTTATAACAAAATATGTGTTTGGGCAAGAAAAAAAGCGGCTATTCTTCTTCCGCTTTTTTGTCTGATGCTTTCTTTTCTTTTTCAAGACGTTTGTAATAATCATCAACCGCCGCCTTGATTGCTTCCTCAGCAAGCACTGAGCAATGGATCTTGTGTGGTGGCAGATCGCCCAAAATTTCAAACACTTGTTTGTTTGTGACTTTGAGTGCATCCTCAATCTTCATGCCTTTGATAAGATCGCAAGCAACATCTGTTGATGCGATTGCGGCGCAGCAGCCAAAGGTTTTGAATTTTGCGTCCTTGATGATTCCGTCTTCAATAAGAAGATATATTTTCATGATGTCGCCGCAGGCTGCGTTTCCAACCTTGCCAATTCCGTTTGCACCTTTCATGCCGCCGGCATTTTTTGGATTTTCAAAAATAGAAAGAACTTTTTTGTTATACATACTTACCTCCTTCCTGCTTTTGTTATAGGCGAAATTGCCCTGAGTTTTTTAACTGCGTTTGTCAAAACTTCAACGGCGTAGTCAACATCAGCCTTTGAGATGTTTTTGCCAAATGAGAATCTGATTGTGCCTTGTGCAATTTCATCTTCAATGCCCATGGCTCTAAGAACATGAGAAGGTTGAAGGATGTTGGATGTGCAAGCAGATGATGTTGAAACTGCAACGCCCTCCAAGTCCAAAAGCATCAAAATGCTTTCGCCCTCAATCATCTCAAAAGAAATGCTCACTGTGCCCTGAATTTTTTGTTGTGGGTGACCGTTCACATGGATGTATTCAATGTTTTCCTTGACTTTTGAGAGGAAATATTCTCTGATTGAACGGAGTTTTTGTTGATTGATGACCAGATCTCTGACTGCAATTTCAGCCGCTTTTCCGAAGCCTGCGATTGCTGGAACGTTTAATGTTCCGCCACGCTTGCCTCTTTCTTGATTGCCGCCACTGATAAGGCTGTCAATCCTTATTCCGTTTTTGAGATAAAGTGCACCCGCGCCTTTTGGGCCATATATTTTATGTGAAGAAATGCTCATTGCGTCAATTTCCATATCCTGCACATCAAGTTTGACTGCGCCAAGGGCTTGAACTGCGTCCGTGTGGAAGATTATTCCGTTTTCATGTGCAGTTTTTGCAATTGTTTTGATGTTTTGAATTGTGCCTACTTCATTGTTAACCGCCATGATTGAAATGAGAGTGGTGTCCTTTCTGATTGCGTGCATAAGCTCGGCGATGCTAACAAGGCCATACTTGTCAACAGGAAGATATGTCACCTCAAAGCCTTCATTTTCAAGTGCATGGCAGGCTTCAAGCACAGCAGAATGTTCAATTTTTGATGTGATGATGTGCTTGCCCTTGTTTGCATAAGCATGAGCGATGCCCTTGACCGCCCAGTTATCAGCCTCAGAACCGCCGGATGTGAAATAGATTTCATTAGCGTTTTTCGCATTGATTGCTGCTGCAATTCTGTCCCTCGCTCTGTCCACAATGGCAGCCGCCTCACGTCCAAAACTGTGAATGGAACTTGAATTACCATACAGCAAATTGAAGCAAGGAAGCATTTCATTCAAAACTTCGCTTGAAACAGGAGTTGTTGCCGCATTATCCAAATAAACTTTTCTTGTCACAATAATTCTCCTTTTACAACATAATTTTATCACTTTAAACCAGTTAAGTCAATACCCTAAAAATAATTATTGTCAGATTTTTTTAAAAAAAGCGGGTTTTATCCCGCGTTTTTATTGCAAATATGAGTTAACTAAATCAACAAGGTCGTCTTTTTGCATGAACCCAACGTGTTTTTCCATCATCTCTCCGTTTTGCATGATGATGATTGTTGGGATGCTCATTATCCCAAACTTACGTGCGAGTGCCTCGTCCTTATCAACATCAATTTTGACAATTTTAAAGTCCGGATGTTCCTCTTGAATTTCCTCCAAAACGACAGCCATCATCTTGCAAGGGCCGCACCAAGTCGCAAAAAAGTCGACAATGATAAGTCCCTCTTTTGTTTCCTTTTCAAATTCTTTTCCGCTGATAATTTTCATTTCCGCTCCTTTTTACAAAACATATTTTTTAAGGTCAAACTTCTTCTTTGTTTCTTTGAAGGCGTTTTGGACATATTTTTTGTCCACTGTGACATCAAGCATTGGATGTTCGCCATTTGCGTTGAAAGAGATGTCCTCCAAAAGAAGTTCCATGATTGTGTGCAACCTTCTTGCACCTATGTTTTCACTGGACTCGTTCTCTGTCGCCGCCATGAGTGCTATTTCGTCAAGCGCATCATCTGTGAAGTGCAAATTGATGTTGTCGACTTTGAGAAGCGAAGCATATTGCACAGTTATTGCGTTCTTTGGCTGCGACAATATCTTTTTAAAGTCCTCTTGAGTCAGACTGTCAAGTTCAACACGAATTGGGAAACGGCCTTGAAGTTCAGGTATCATGTCCTCAATCTTGGAAACATGGAAAGCACCAGATGCAATGAACAAGATGAAGTCCGTTTTGACATTGCCATACTTTGTGGCAACAGTGCAACCTTCGACAATTGGCAAGATGTCCCTTTGCACGCCCTCGCGTGAAACATCTTGAGAATTGTTGTTTGCAACACCAATGATTTTGTCAATTTCATCTATAAAGATAATTCCTTCTTCCTCGGCACGCCTTATTGCCTCAGTGTTAACATTGTCAAGGTCAATGAGTTTTTCACTCTCTTCGCTCAAAAGAATTTCTCTCGCGTTTCTCACAGGCATACGTTTGTTTTTCTTGCGTTGCGGCATGATGACATCAAACACAGAGCCAAGTGAAATCTCTGGACCACCCAAAGAAAGACTTGGTTTTGGCATGTCATTTACACAAACTTCAACAATCTCGTCTTCAAGTTTGCCGTCCAAGAGTTCGGCTTTGATTTCTGCTTTGTCAACTGAAAGAGTTGTGTCCTTTCTGGACGAGGCAATTGCATCAACAAGCAGGCTTGTGACAATTGGCATGACTTTGTTTTCAACTTCATGCTGCTTTTCATCTTTGACCATGCGGACAGAAACTTCAACAAGGTCACGAACCATGCTTTCAACATCTCTGCCGACATATCCAACTTCAGTGTATTTTGTCGCCTCAATTTTGATGAATGGGGCTTTGACAAGTTTGGCAAGACGGCGTGCAATTTCAGTTTTGCCAACACCTGTTGGGCCGCGCATGATAATATTTTTTGGGGTTATCTCTTCCCTAAGTTCCTTTGGCAGTTTGCTGCGGCGATATCTGTTTCTTAACGCAATTGCGACAGCACGCTTCGCTTTATCCTGCCCAATTATATATTTGTCAAGTTCGCTGACAATCTGTTTTGGTGAAAGTTCCATTTTTCCTCCTTACAACTCCTCAACGGTGATGTTGTCATTTGTGAAAACACAAATCTCACTTGCGATTTTAAGTGACCTATATGCGATCTCTTTTGCTGAGAGGTCGGTGTTTTGTTTGAGCGCTTTGGCTGCCGCTAAGGCATAGTTCCCACCAGAGCCAATTGCACATACTTCGTCCTGTGGCTCAATGACATCACCCGTGCCATCAATGATAAGCAGTGTTGACTTGTCGGCAACAATCATAAGAGCGTCCAATTTTCTTGCCACTTTGTCATCTCTCCAAAGTCCTGCAAGAGCAACTGCGCTGCGCATGAGATTGCCAGAATACTTGTTTAGCATCTCCTCAAACCTTTCATTGAGCGAAAATGCATCCGCAACACTGCCGGCAAACCCAACAATAACTTTGCCGTCAAAAATGCGTCTAACTTTTTTTGCGTTGCTTTTGAAGATGACAGACTCCGACATTGTGACTTGTCCATCACCAGCAATTGCAATTTTACCATCTTTTTTTACTGCACATATCGTTGTGCCTCGAAATCCTTGCATTATAGTTCTCCTTAAATTTTTTCAAAAGGCTCGAAGTGTCCTCTTGCGTTTTTTCAATTATATCACAACTTTTCAAAATTTGCTCGCTTTTGAGGCCATTATTCAAAAATAATTTGTCTAAAACTTGCCCCACGATTGACGCTTTTGGAAAAGTGACAAACGGAAGTTCATGAAGCATATTGAAAAGATTGAGTGCCGCAAGATGCCCCAAGGCTATTGCTTCAAGTTCACCGCTTACTCCCAAAAGCGCACCGGCAAAAAAGATGTTTGGATATGCCTGCGACTGCAAATATGGACTAAGACATGAAGAGGAATTTATATGTGAAAATTTTTCAAGCCTGCCATATCTTGTCACTTTTGCGTTTTTTAGTCCCTCAATCATTTGAAAGAGCCTGTCCTGGTCTTCGGGCTTTAGTTCTGTTTGAAAATTGAAAAGCCGCCATGCATCTGAAACTTTTTTTAACTTTAACACATGCTCATATACCTTGCCTTTGACAAGTTCCGCTTTTGCAACCTTTGCACGAAAAATTTGAAGACCACTTTTTGCATATTTTTCAATAGTGTGTTTGTCACTTGAAAACTGGCATAAAAATTTGCGGATATTTTCAAGTTCCATAGTGCTGAGCGGCAGATAAATATATTCGCCATCTCTTATCCCATTTATGCGTCCTTTGAATTCCGGAAAATATGAGCCGTAGCGGACAAAGTGGCTCTTGCCAACAATATCTTCAAGTTGGTCAATAAAATCCTCATCAGTGTCATTTCCTGTTGCAATTATTGTCGGCTCATAGAGGGAAATTTCACTGACTTTTTTATCAAAAATCATGATTTTTGCGTTTTTATTGAGTTTTTTTTCATTTTTTAAGCATAAATCAGTCAAATTATTGTCATCAAGAGATGAAACTTGCAGCGATAAAAGTTCCTTTAATAACCTCTTGTTTAGTTGCGAGTTTTCTATCTGCTGAGGTTTAGGTCGCGGCAAATTAAAAAGATGCACCTCCACTCCCAAATTTGCAAGTGTAAGTGCAGCCTCTATCCCAGCGTATCCGCCGCCAATTATATTGACAATTTTTGTGTTCATTGTTGTTTGTAATCACAATTTGAGCAAACGACTTTTTTGAATTTTATGATGAGCGGGCTATTGCAATTTGGACATTTCTCTCCTGTTGTTGGATGCCAACTCATAAACTTGCACTCAGGATAATTTGAACATGAGAAGAAAGTTTTGCCTTTTTTGGACTTTCTTGCAACCATGTCGCCACCACACTCTGGACATTTGCCAACAACTTTTTTATCCTCTTCGTAAGGCATGATATTTTTGCAATGTGGGAAGTTTGAGCATCCCAAAAATTTGCCATATCTTCCCTCCCGCAAAAGCATTTTGTGTCCGCACTTGTCACAGATTATGTCTGTTTCAACAGGCTCGGCTTTGAGCGAAAAACTTGACGCGTCTGACTTTGACAATAGTTTTGAAAATCCGTCCCAAAAACTTTCAACAACATCATGCCAGTCATCATTTTTTGCAGCAATGTCATCAAGACGGTTTTCCATGTAAGCGGTGAATTTGACATTGATGACGGAACTGAAGAATTTGTCAAGATATTCCGTCACCTTTCTTCCAAGTTCTGTCGGGATAAGGCTTTTTCCGTCCTTTGTGACATATTGTCTGGAAGTTATAACCATGATTGTGGCGGCGTAAGTTGCTGGTCTGCCAATACCCTTTTCTTCCATTGCTTTGACAAGGCTGGCTTCGGTATATCTTGCAGGTGGCTTTGTGAATTTTTGCTCAGTTTTAACCTCTTTTGAAGAAAGCACTTCGCCCTCTTCAAGTTGTGGCAGGCGTGAGATTTCCTGTTTTTCATCACCTTCAAATTCTTTGTAAGCAGCCGTGTAGCCAGCAAATTCCATTGTTTTGCCAACTGCTTTAAAATCATATTTATCAGCAGTAATTGACGCTGTGACGCCCGAATAAACGGCCTCACTCATTTGGCTTGCCAAAAATCTTTCATAGATGAGTTTGTAAAGCTTGTAATTATCAGGCGAAAGTGAACTTTTGACCATTTGAGGTGTGATTGCCATGTTAATAGGCCTGATTGCTTCGTGAGCGTCCTGTGCATTGGCCTTTGCGGCATAAATGTTTGGCTTATCTGGGACAAATTTGTCGCCATAAAGTTTTCTTGCCCACTCACGACAAGCGTTTTGTGCATCAGTGGAAACACGCGTTGAGTCCGTTCTGATATAAGTGATAAGGGCAATTTTACCCTCTCCTGCGACCTCAACACCTTCATAAAGTTGTTGAGCGGCTTGTGTTGTTCGCTTAACGCTCATCCCCGCCTTATTTAAAGCATCTTGTTGCATGGTTGAAGTTGTGAAAGGTGCTGGGGCGTGAGATTTGGTTAATGTCTTTTTCAGTTTGTCAATTTTAAAGGTTTTTGTTTTAAGTTCTTCTGTGACGGCTTTTGCCTCTTCCTCTTTGTTCGGAAGAAATTTTTTGCCGTTTTTCTTTTCTAAATTCGCCTTAAAAACGTCACCATTTTTCTGCAACATGACAGTGACTGGCCAATATTCTTCTGGCTTAAACGCTTCAATTTCTTTTTCTCTGTCAACGACAAGTTTCAACGCAACAGACTGCACTCTGCCGGCGCTCAATCTTGGGCCAATCTTTTTGCAAAGAATTGGTGAGAGCTTGTAGCCCACAATTCTGTCAAGCACGCGCCGTGCCTGCTGAGCGTTAACGAGGTCCTCGTTTATCTGTCTTGGAGATTTTAACGCATTTTGAACCGCTTTTTGTGAAATTTCGTTGAATTGGATGCGGCACTTATCTGATTTTGACATCCCCAAAACTTCAGCAATATGCCATGCAATTGCTTCACCTTCTCTATCTGGGTCGGTTGCAATCAGCACATTGTCAGACTTCTGTGCTTTTGATTTAAGTTCGCTAATCAGTGCTTTTTTGTCTGCCATAATTTCATATCTAGGCTCAAAATGTTTGTTTACATCCAAACCAAAACTTTTGGTTGGCAAATCACGAATATGTCCCTTTGTTGCAAAAACATCATATCCCGAGCCAAGATATTTTTTTAATGTTTCTCTTTTTGCTGGTGCTTCTATAATGACAAGATTCAATTTGTTTCCTCCTATCCTTGGGTGATTATTCCGCCCGGCATCTTCTTTATTATACCTTTTATTTCCAGTGATGTCAAAAGACTGTTGATGTTTGATATGCTTAATTTTGTTTTTTCCACAATTTCATCAATGTCGCACCCTTCTGGCGGAATTGATGAAACAATCAAACTCTCCTGCAGATTGAGTTGGACTGAAGCACTTTTTTTCGCACTTAGACCTAACTCTGAAAGGATGGCCTTCTCATCCAAAGCGCAAATTCCCTGCATTGACGCAATCAAACTGTTCGTGCCTTCGCTTTTTGAAGAAGTGATGTTCCCAGGCACAGCGTAAATTGGAGTGCCGTAATCAAGTGCAAAATCTTTCGTGATGGTTGTGCCACTTTTTGCGCCCGCCTCCGTGATAAGCAAAACATCACCCAGTGCTGCAACAAGTCGGTTACGCTGCGGAAAACTGTATTTTGCGACCCTAACATCAGGTCTATGCTCACTGATAACCAAACCTTTTTCCGCTATTTCCTTAAAAAGCGAGGTGTGTTCTGGTGGATATATTTTGTCAAAGCCACCAGCAATTACGGCTATGGTTTTGCCGTATTCAAGTGCCTTTCTGTGCGCAAGTCCGTCAACCCCATAGGCAAGTCCGCTGACAATGACTGCGCCCGCTTTTGCAAGTGATTTTGAAAAGCGCTCAGTCACATTGATACCATAATTTGTTGGCAATCTTGTTCCAACAATTGAAACGCATTTTTTATTTAATAATTTTATGTCGCCCATACAGAATAAATAATATGGCTTATCATCAATTTTATCAAACTTTTGTGGATAATCATCATCAAAACAGGTTAAAAGAGTGATATTTTTATTTGCAAGATATGAAAGATATTTATCAAAAGTTTGTTCGTTTGCTTGTGATGAAATCTTTTCAAAATCTTCGCCTAAAATTTCTTTCATTTGGTGGTTATTAACAAAGTCATCAAAAGAAAGGCTTTCAGGCAAAATTGAAAGAATTTTGGTGATTTTGCCATAAGAAAGTTCAAAAATTGATAAAAATTTTAAAAATTCACTTTTTTTCATTTTAATTTACAAATATTTCCTGTCAAGCGAGCGGTAGCCAATAGCCTCGGCAATATGCTCTGGCAATATCTCCTTTTCGCCTTCCAAATCTGCAATTGTTCGTGCAACTTTCAAAATTCTGTCATGTGCTCTTGCTGAAAGTTTAAGATTTTCAAACGCCATTTTCAAAAGTTCTTCACAATCGCTACTGAGGTGACAATATTTCTTTGTGTCAGGCACGCTCATTTTTGCGTTGGAATAATTGCTTGCATTTTTGAAACGCTCAAGTTGAATTTGTCTTGCCTTATCAACACGCTCTTTTATCTTTTCACTTGACTCTTCCTCCGTTTCTGCCCTAAGGTCATCAAATGTGACATTGTCAACTTCAACATGGATGTCAATTCTGTCCAAAATTGGACCTGACATTTTTGCAAGATATTTATGTATTTGACTTGGTGAACATTTGCACTCCCTGTCCTTTGAACCATAGTAACCGCATGGGCATGGGTTCATTGATGCAATAAGAGTAAAGTTCGCGGGATATGTGACAGTTAATGCACTTCTTGCAACCGTGATTGACCCATCTTCCAAAGGTTGACGGAGCATTTCAAGTGTGTGACGCGGATATTCAGGCATTTCATCAAGATACAACACGCCATTATGTGCAAGTGAAATTTCTCCTGGTTTGCTATGTGCCCCTCCGCCTGTCAAACTTACAGCCGTTGCAGAGTGATGGGGTGTTCTGAAAGGGCGCGAAGCCACAATGCCTTTTTTGTAGTCAAGTTCGCCGGCGACTGAGTGAATTTTTGTCACCTCAAGTGCCTCTTCAAAAGTCATGTCGGGCAAGATGGAAGGAAAACATTTTGCAAGCATACTTTTGCCGCTCCCTGGAGGCCCAATCATAAGCACATTATGTCCACCTGCCGCTGCAATTTCAAGTGCGCGTTTTGCTCTCGCCTGCCCTTTGACATATTTGAAATCAAGTGCATTTTTAAAAGAACCCTTTTCGACTTCATAGTCTCTTGCCGCAACAAAATCAATCTGCTTTTTATGTGCAAAATATTCAACCGCCTCAGTGAGGGAACTTACTGGCACAACATTTATGCCACTGACATAACTTGCCTCAACAGCATTTTCTTTTGGGATAACAAAGTTTTTAAGTCCCAAGTTTCTTGCGGAGATAATGATTGGCAAAACACCTTTGACCGCCTTAACTTCGCCATTTAAAGATAACTCCCCAAGTATGACAAACTTTTTAAGTTCTGCCGCATCAATTTCAAGTTCCTTATTTTTCTCCTCAGCACACAAAATTCCAAGCGCAATTGCAAGGTCATACATTGGACCTTCTTTTTTTGTGTCAGCGGGAGCAAGATTGACGGTGACGCGCTTGATTGGATAATCATAGCCGCTATTTTTGATTGCAGAACGAACCCTTTCTTTTGATTCCTTTATTGCCGTATCTGCCAAACCAACAATTTCATAGTGCGGGAGGCCATTTGTGATATCAATTTCAACATCAACCTTAAACCCTTCAATCCCCTGCACGCCAAAACTGTGAATTTTTGAAAGCATAATTCTCTCCTTAGAAACACATTAAGTATATCAAAAGTGAATAATTCTTGCAAACAAGTTGACAAGTTTACACAAAAAAACCTCACAATTTTGTGAGGCCTTTTTTTAATTGTCCATAGATTTGATTTTGGCTGCTTTGCCTGTGAGCGCACGAACATAGTAAAGTTTTGCCCTTCTTGGCTTGCCTTTTCTTATCACCTCAACGCCAGCAACAAGTGGTGAGTGAAGTGGGAATGTTCTTTCCACGCCAACACCGTTTGAAATTTTTCTGACAGTGAAAGTTTCCCTGATGCCGCCATTTCTTCTTGCAATAACAACACCTTCAAATCCCTGAATTCTTTCCTTGTCACCTTCCTTAATTCTAACACCAACTTTGACTGTGTCACCAACATTAAAAGAAGGAACTGTCTCTTTCATGTTTTCTTTTTCAATTTGGTCTATGATGTTTGCCATTTGACTTGTCTCCTTTTTTCAGATTTTTGACAAAGTGTTCATTGAGCCTTCCCCCAAGCGGACCACCCGAAGTCTTATAAATATTATCACAACTGAAATTTTATTTCAAGTGTTTTTGACATATTTCACAAAAAAATCGGCTTCTTGCCGGTTTTTTTAAAATCTGTCATTAACCCAATCATAATAATTTGCCACGCCATTACTTTCTTTATCAGGCACAGTTGCATTTGGGTCTGGCTTTTTGTTCCAATGTGATGGAAGATTTTCTTCTTCCTCAGTTTGTGGTTGTGTTTCATTTGGTGTCCAAACATAACTTTCACCAGTGCCATAATCATTGCCACTCTCTTTTCCTGGATTTAATGGAGCAACATCATAATAAGGATTTGGATTTTTTGCTGCATCAAGTGTTGGGTTTTCGTGCTTCATACCCCAAAATTTCATGCAAATATATGGAATAAAAACAACAGATAAGCAGCCGACAATAACCAATGCGGTTATGCCAACTTTCTTTAAAACATTAACTTTTTTACTTGCTTTCATTATCTCGCTCCTTTTTACGCTTTCTATTTTATCACATCCTTACGCCATTGTCAATACCCAACTAAAAACAATTTTCAAGGTGATTGATTTTCTCATCCAATATCTCAATAACATCAAAACGAACTGGACTTGACAAAAGTTTTTTCTTCTTAAGATATTCTATTGCTGCATAACGAATTTTGTGCTGTTTTTTGTCTGTGACCGCCTCTCGCGGCAGTCCAAACCCCGCGCTCGACCTTGATTTTACTTCAACAAAAACAATGGTTGAGCCTTGCTGTGCAACAATGTCTATTTCCCCAGCAAAACCTTTCACATTTCTGTCCAAAATCTTATATTTTTTCTTTTTTAAGTAATCAAGTGCTATCTGTTCGCCAAGCACCCCTTTTGCATGATTAAACTGTTTCAATTTTTTCCTCTATCATGATTTTGCCAAGCCTGCCTTTCCTAAAATCAGTGATGATTGTTTTTGCGCCGCGAGAAAGGTCAAGTTCACCGTCTGAAAGCAAAAATGCCCTGACCTTACAAATATCTTTGAGGGTTTTTGCCTGCTTATATCTCTCCTCCAAAGTTCCCGGATAAAGTTTTTCAAGCCTTTTGATAAACTCATCTGCAACTTCCACTTCGTCCAAAATTTCGTCCCTTATGCTGCCAATAAATGCAAGACTTTTGGCCTTTTCTTGGTCTTTTAGGTCAGGATAAAGTGTTCCCGGAGTGTCGCACACTTCAACTCCGCTTCCAATTCTAAACCACTGCTTGCCTTTTGTGACGCCTGGTCTGTCACCCGTCACCGCTTTTGCCTTTTTGCAAAGGTTGTTCACAAGAGTGCTTTTGCCACAATTTGGAACGCCAACCACCATTGCTCTGATTGTGATATTGACGCCTTTGTCATGATATTTTTTGATTTTTTCACGGCAAAGAGATTTGATTTTTGAACACACAACTGTGCCAAAACCTGTTTGCTTGGAGTTCATTTCAATATAATCAGTGTTTGCACTTTTAAAGTCATCTTTCATGTCCTCTAGCCTGGAGAAATCTGTCAAATCAATTTTGTTTAAAACATACAAAACCGGTTTGCCCTCTGACAACTTTTCAAGTTCTGGATTGAGGCAACTTTTTGGTGCACGAGAATCAAGCACATACAAAATTATATCCGCCTTCTTAAGTTCCTCTCTCATCTCTTCCAGCGCTTTCTTCATGTGCCCTGGAAACCAATTAATTTTCATCTTGCACTCCTTTTAATAGGTCTGGACGGTTTTTCTTTGTCTTTTTAAGCGACTCAGCGTGCCTAAACTTTGCAATCTCTTGATGATTGCCGCGAAGTAGCACTTCTGGCACACTTCTTCCCTCAAAAACCTGTGGGCGAGTGTATTGTGGATATTCCAAAAGTCCATCGGAAAAACTCTCCTCACTAAGACTGTCCTCACTTATCACTCCCGGCACAAATCTTGCAAGTGCGTCCACAATGGCCATTGTTGGAATTTCGCCACCCGTCAAAACATAATCGCCTATGGAAATTTCCTGAGCATTAAAAATGTCAATCAGCCTTTCATCTATGCCCTCATAGTGACCACAGATGAAAATGAGGTGTTTCTCTTTTGCCAATTCTTTTGCCATGTTGTAATTAAAAACCCTGCCGCTTGGAGAAGGATAAACAACCTTGCTGTTCTTTTTTAGCACGCTTTTAACGGCGTCATAAACGGGCTGAACCTGCATAAGCATGCCAGCACCACCGCCAAAAGGGGCGTCATCACATTTTTTATGTTTGTCCAAAGTGAAAGAGCGGATGTCAATGATGTTTAAATCAAGCACCCCTTTTTTTCTTGCTCTTGAAATGATACTTTCCTCAAAAGGTTTGAAACTTTCGGGAAAAAGCGTGAGAATATCTATTTTCATATCTTGTTATCCTCATAGGCTTTTCTGTTCACAACCAAGGTGTTTTTGTCCGTTGAAAAGACCTCGCGAATATATGGAACTTCAAATATATGACCATTTTCCTCAATTGAAAGTATAGCGGCACTGCCATAGTCCTCATAGTCGACAATTTGACCGACAAGAGTGCCATTTTCATCATAAACGACCATGCCAATCAAATCTCCAACAAGAAAATCAGCGTTTTTAAAACTTTCAATTTCCTCTTTTGGCAAGAAAATATTGCAGCCACGGAAGATTTCTGCATTATTTCTGTCATTTATGCCAAGAAACTTGACATACCAAAACCCTCCACGAACGCTGCTTTTTTCAATTTCACATATATTGTCATCAATAAAAACCCTTTTCGCCACTTTAATGGCCTCAAGGACATCCGTGTAAAGTTGACATTTCACTTCTCCACGAATTCCTTGAGGTTTAAGGACTTTTGCAATAAGCAAATTCACATTATTCTCCAAATTTGACGAAAGTTTTTCTTCTGTTTGAGCCAGCCATTGCTTTAACAATTGTGCGGATTGATGAAGCAACTTTTCCGTTTTTGCCTATCACTCTGCCCATGTCTGCGTCTGCAACTTTGACCCTTACAATTGTTTCCTCTTCGCCCTCTTCAATCTCAACTTTGACTGCGTCTTTGTCTTCGACCAATTCACGGACAATAAATTCAACAAGTTCTTTCATTTTTTTACTCCTTATCTTTTATAACGCCCGCTTTTCTAAGCACAGTTTTTGCTGTTTCGGTTGGAAGAGCACCATTTGCTATCCATTTGGTTGCTTTTTCGGTGTCAACTTTGATTTCTGCAGGGTTTTTGAGTGGGTCATAAGTTCCAATAACTTCAATAAACTTGCCGTCTCTTGGACTTCTTGAGTCAGCCACAACAACTCTGTAAAAAGGTGCTTTTTTGTCACCCAACCTTGTAAGTCTGATTTTTACTGCCATTTTTTCCTCCTTGTAAAATTTATATAAAACCTTTTTAGGTCCTATACCAAATTAAAACCTCAGTCCTCTTCTGTTTTTCATCATTTTCATCATCTCTTTGGACTGAGCAAATTGCTTTAAGAGTGCGTTGACTTGCTGAACGCTTGTCCCACTTCCCTTTGCAATGCGTTGCCTTCTTGAGGCTTTGATGATGTCTGGATTAAGTCTTTCCTCTTTTGTCATTGATTGGATGATATATTTGTTGATTTGAATTTCTTTTTCATCAATCTTGACGCCTTTGAGTTTATTTCCAAGCCATGGAATCATGCCAATAATGTCCTGAATTGAGCCCATTTTTTTCATGCTTTCAAGTTGATTTAAATAATCCTCAAATGTGAAAGAGTTTTCCCTAAATTTCTTTTCAAGTTTTTTTGCTTCCTCTTCGCTGACAGCCTCTTGCGCTTTTTCTATGAGTGACAAAACATCACCCATGCCAAGAATTCTACTTGCAATTCTGTCTGGATAAAACGGCTCTATGTCGCCAATTTTTTCTCCCACGCCGGTAAATTTGATTGGCTTGCCTGTGATGGCTTTAATGGAGAGGGCCGCACCGCCCCTTGTGTCGCCATCAAGTTTTGTGAGGATGAATCCTGTGACATCAAGTGCATTATTAAAACTTTCTGCAACAGTGACAGCATCTTGACCGGTCATAGCATCCAAAACAAGCAAAATTTCTGTTGGGCAGACCGCTTTTTTGATGTTTTTGAGTTCATCCATAAGTTCTTCATTGATGTGAAGTCTGCCGGCAGTGTCAAGTATGACTGTGTCAAACCCCTGCTTTCGAGCGTGCTCAATTGCTTGCGTTGCCGTTTTGACAGGGTTTTGTGTTCCTCTTTCAAACACCTCTGTGTTTGCCTGTTTGCCGACAACTTGAAGTTGGCTTATTGCGGCAGGACGGTAAATGTCACAGGCGACAAGCAGCACTTTTTTGCCACTCTTCTTTAAATGCGCTGCAAGTTTTGCGCACATTGTCGTTTTTCCCGCACCCTGAAGACCGCAAAGCATGATAACGGTTGGTGGCGCTGATGACACGGCAAGTTTTTGCGAGTTTGAACTCATAAGTTCAGTCAGTTCATCTCGGACAATCTTAATAACCTGCTGTGCCGGTGTCAAACTTTTCAAAACTTCATCACCGACCGCTTTCTCACTAACTTTGCGAACAAAATCTTTGGCGACCATGTAATTAACATCAGCCTCCAAAAGCGCAATTCTAACTTCACGCATGGCGTCTTTAATTTCAAGTTCAGTCAGTCTGCCACGCTTTGTGAGTTTTGAAAAGATATGATTAAATTTTTCAGATAAAGAAGAAAAAAGTGCCATTACATCTCCCCGTTAAGTCTTTTTAAAAAGCCAAGTTTGTCTTCATAGCCTTTAAGTTTTTGTTCCGCCTTTAACACCGCGTCCTTTATGGCCTGCCTTGAAACACTCATATTTTCAGCAATCTCAGATATGGTGATGTCTTTGATAAGATAATCTTCCATCACCTGCCTTTGCGTTTTTGAAAGCAGCGGGCCATACAAGTCATATAACTTGGTCAAAAGCAAATTGTCCTCTAAACTCATATTTACTCCGTAAAGCATTTTTGCTTTACAACCTAATATATCACACACCAGAAATTAAATCAAGTGTTTTATATCAAATTTTCAATAATTGTGTTGCTCACACCATAGAAGTCTGGATTAAGTTTGACAATCTTTCCTTCTTTTTGCAATATGCCGCTTTTCAAATACTGTTGAAATTTTGGGTTTGAAAGGATGTTCTTTTTTAACTGGTTTATGTCAAAACCCACCTCACATCTAAGGCCAAGCATGATGATTTCCTCATCTCGTTCCGCATCGGTCAATTTTTCAATCATCTTTTTTCCAGCATAATAATCTTCAAAATTTGAAGGGTTTGCAACTCTCGTTTTGTCGCCATCAAAGGAGTGGGCGCCAAGTCCAAATCCAAGATATGCACGCCCTGTCCAATAAGCTTTGTTATGCTTGCTTTGATAACCTTTTAATGCAAAATTTGAAATTTCATAGCGTTTTAAGCCATTTTTTTGCAAAAATTCAACCAAATTTTGATAATTATCAACCGTTTCATCATCTGTTTTGATTTCTGCTTCTTTATTTTTAAGCATCTTCTCAAGCGGAGTGCCAGATTCAATTTGAAGCATGTATGCCGAAATGTGTTTGACGCCGCTTTCAATCAAAACTTGCGCGTCATGGACAACATCACCCTTTTTTAACCCTAAAATAAGGTCTGCCGAAATATTGTCAAACCCTTCACTTTTTGCAAGTTTTATTTTTTCAAGTGCCATGCACCTGTCATGACGCCTGCCTAAAAATTTGAGCATGTCATCATCCAAAGACTGCACGCCAAAACTTATTCTATTAAAGCCCATTTGTTTATAGGCTTTAAGCTTTTCTTTGTCAGTTGAACATGGATTGCACTCAATTGTTATCTCCGCCTTTGGCAAAATATTGAAGTGTTGTTTGATTGTTGTCATCACTTTAATGATATGCTCTGTGTCCACAACGGAAGGTGTGCCACCGCCAAAATATATGCTTGCAACTTCCCTATCTAAAAAATCGCAATTTTCAATCTCTCGGCATAGATGGTCAAAATATTTTTGCTGTTCCCTCTTGTCCGCAACAAAAGATGCAAAAGCACAATATATGCACTTATTATTGCAAAACGGAACATGAACATATATGCCTATCATTGTTCATCATCCAATTTGAGTATTGACAAAAACGCCTCAGACGGAATTTCAACAGAGCCAATCTGTCTCATGCGTTTTTTGCCCTCTTTTTGTTTTTCTAGAAGTTTTCTTTTCCTCGTCACATCACCGCCATAGCACTTTGCAAGCACATCTTTTCTCAGTGCGCTTATAGTTTCGCGGGCAATGATTTTGTTTCCAATAGCCGCCTGAATTGGAACTTCAAAAAGTTGACGCGGAATGATTTTTTTAAGTTTTTCCGCAATTGCTCTTCCACGCACAAAGGCACTGTCTTCATGAACTATGAGCGAAAGTGCGTCACATTTCTCGCCATTTAAAAGTATATCAAGTTTGACAAGTTTGCTTGGTTCAAATCCAGCAAGTTCATAGTCAAAACTTGCATATCCCTTCGTCACAGATTTAAGGCGGTCAAAAAAATCATAAATGATTTCGCCAAGCGGCAAAAGATATTCAAGCCTTACCCTGTTTGCATCAAGATAGGTCATGTTTTTGTAAGTCCCGCGTTTATCTTGGCAAAGTTGCATGATTGGGCCAACATAACTTGGCGGCGTGAATATGCTTGCTGCCACCATAGGCTCAAAAATCTTATCAATTTCAACTGGAGAAGGCAGCGAGGTTGGGTTGGAAATTTCAAGCGTTTCGCCATTTGTTTTTAAAACTTTGTAAGAAACACTTGGCGCTGTTGTGATGATGTCAATATTAAATTCTCTTTCAATTCTTTCAGTGATGATTTCAAGATGCAATAGTCCCAAAAATCCACACCTAAAGCCAAAACCGAGTGCCTGTGAAACTTCTGGAGAAAATTGGAGGCTGGCATCATTTAATTTTAATTTTAAAAGCGCTTCTTTAAGTTCGTTGTATCTTGACCCATCAACTGCAAACACCCCGCAAAAAACGACAGGTTGAACAACTTTGTAACCAGGCAAAGCCTGTTTGGTTTGTCTGTTAACATGCGTGATTGTGTCGCCGACATGAACATCTGAAACGTTTTTTATTGAAGCTGCAATGTATCCCACTTCGCCTGCGGACAATTCATCTTTAGGCTGCATTTTTGGATTGAAAATTCCAACTTCAGTCACATCATATTTCCTGCCTGTTTGCATAAAAAGAATTTGGTCGCCCGCTTTAACCGTGCCATCAAAAACCCTTATCAAACACACTGCGCCTTTAAAATTGTCATAAAAACTGTCAAATATCAAGCATTTTAAAGGTGCATTTTCATCTCCCTTTGGCGGCGGAAAACAAGTCACAATTTTTTCAAGAACTTTATCTATATTTGTGCCTTCTTTTGCAGAAATGCATGGGGCATCATCTGCCGGAAGACCTATAACGCGTTCAATCTCTTCTTTGGCGTCATCAATTCTCGCTGAAGGAAGGTCAATTTTGTTTATCACAGGCAAGATTTCAAGATTTGCATCAAGGGCAAGATAGGCATTTGCAAGCGTTTGCGCTTCAACGCCCTGAGATGCATCAACAATAAGTATTGCTCCTTCGCACGCAGCAAGAGAACGGGACACCTCATATGTAAAGTCAACATGTCCCGGAGTGTCTATTAAATTCAGCACATAGTCCGTTCCGTTCAGATTATAGTTCATTCTGGTTGGGGTCAACTTGATGGTGATTCCCTTTTCGCGTTCAAGTTCCATGCTGTCCAAAAGTTGAGCCTGCATATCTCGTTTTGCAACAGAATTCGTCTGCTCCATAAGTCTGTCTGCAAGCGTGCTTTTTCCATGGTCGATATGTGCTATAATGCAAAAATTTCTGATGTTTTTATTCATATTTAGTCAAACTTTAAAAGTTTAAATTTTTGGTTCAAACCCTTCAAACACAACATTGTCACAATACTTGACAACTTTCAAATATTCTTCCTGCGACTTTACTGTCCACGCAATGAGAGGAAGTTTTTTGAATTTTCGGACAAACCTGTTTGGCAGAGTCTTTGCTTCATACATAATAAAGTCCGCCGCAGCAAGTTTTTTGGTTAATATCATGCGCTTCATCCCCCAACGAGTGATGAACTTCATTTTTATATTTTTTAAATACCCTGCAAGTTGTCCCCTTAAAATTGAAGGTGCGTGCTGCTTGAAATATGCAAGCACCATTGGGTTAAAGGATGCAACTGCAACCTCGCCATTATATTTGTAAAGAAGGTCAATAACTTTCTGCTCCAACTCACCAACCTTGGAGTTGTTTTTAACCTCAATAATAATTGGCGTTTGCCCTGCAACTGTTTCCAAAACTTCCTCAAGTGTTGGAATTGTCTCTTTTCCGCCTGAGAGTTTTAACATTGGCAAATCTTGTTTTGTCAAAAATTTTAAATATCCATCATTGCCCGTCATACGCGATAAACTTTCATCATGGAACACCACAACCGTTCCATCTGACAACATTTGAACATCAAGTTCAATAACATAGCCATGCTTAATTGCGTTTTTAAAAGCGGAAATTGAATTTTCCGGAAATTGCTCATCATGAAGCCCTCTGTGTGCTATTGGCGTTTCAACAAGCCATGATTTAAATAAGTCCATTTTTCTCCCTCAAATATGATTTTTGTTTCAGTATATTTTACAATATTTTTTTAAAATTAACAAAGGTTTTTATGTCAAAATGAAAAATAATCTAGCGAAATTTTTTCAAAATCAACAAAAAATGAACAAGTTTGCTCATTTTGTTAACTTTTTATCAAAAATTTTAGGGCAAAATTAAAAAAATATTGTATACTAGTTTTAAGATTTCGACAAAATTATCAATTTCAGGAGATATTATGAGAAAAGATTTTCCACGCTACACTTTAAGAATTCCAAAAACTATGCTTGCAAAATTGGGCTACATTTCCGAGCGCAATGGCAGAACAAAAAATAAGGAATTGGAAATTTTAATCAAACATCACATTGCAGAGTTTGAAAGAATGCATGGAGAAATTAAAACTCTTTAATTTTTTTATAATTTTTCATTGACTTTTTGACACCTTTTTTGCTATACTATCTTCTGCAATGGTTCCTAAATATGGACCGCTAGCTCAGTCGGTAGAGCATCTGACTCTTAATCAGGGGGTCCAGGGTTCGAGCCCCTGGCGGTCCACCAAAAAGTGCGCATAAGCGCATTTTTTTATTCGCCAGAGGCTTGGCAAATCTTTGATTTGCCGCTCACAGCCGTGAGCAGAACCCTGGGCATGTCCAGGTCGAAAACCACCCCTCGAAGATATGTCGGTTTTGGCCATTAGCCTTGCTCCCAAGCAAGCCTAATAACGCGCCCACTGGCGGTCCACCAGTTGTGGTTGACTAGGTATTAAAACACAATATCTAGTCATTTTTTTTGTTAAAATTTGACTTTGTGTCTCGTTTTGTGTAAAAAGTTTAGTCAAAAGTTTAGTCAAATGTTGGGTATAAATTCCCGTCGTTTTCAAAAAATTGATTTTTAATAAATTTGCACATATTTTCACTTTGTGCTAAAATATTTTCATGTTATGTAATCTGTGTCCGCGCAAATGCAATGTTGACCGTTTTAAAAACGGCGGATATTGTGGCGGAAAAACTTTGAAAGTTGCTTGCGTTATGCGTCATCAATGGGAAGAACCAATAATAAGCGGCAAAAAAGGAAGTGGCGCAATATTTTTTTCGCACTGCAATTTGAAGTGTAACTTTTGTCAGAATTATCAGATAAGCCACGAGGGTTTGGGACAAGAATTGTCCACTCAAGAACTTGCGGATATCTTTAAAACGCTTGAAAAGGCAGATGTTGAAAACATAAATCTTGTCACGCCAACGCATTACACAGACCTGATTATTGAGG
>CANPWN010000013.1 GCA_947584415.1 uncultured Clostridia bacterium
GCGCTTAAAATTTACAAACCTCACATCCCTATTGTTTGGAACAGTTCCGCCTATGAGGACGCGGAAACAATTAAAAAACTCAAAGATTATGTTGATATATATTTGCCTGATTTAAAATATTTTGACGACAACCTTGCCATTAAATATTCAAAAGCGCCCTCATATTTTACAACCGCTGTTGCCGCTATAAGCCAAATGCGAAAAAACCAGCCTGAAGACATTATTGAAAATGGGGTTATGAAAAAAGGGCTAATCATCAGGCACATGCTTTTGCCATCTCACACACAAGACAGTTTGATGATACTTGACAAGATAAAAGAAAACTTTGGAAAAAAAACTTATTTAAGCCTTATGAGCCAGTATTTCCCTTGTTACAAAGCCACTTTCCCTATTGACAGAAAACTCACGCCACTTGAATACAAAATTGTTGTTTCGCATGCACAAAAACTTGAATTTAAAAATGGCTTTATTCAAGATAGAGAAAGCAGTTCGTGTGAATTTGTGCCTAATTTTAGTGACCACTTGAATCTTGAGAATCTTTAAGTTTTTTCGGCTTTACATAAAGGTTTATCACCCCACAAATTTCAACCACCCAAATCAAAGCGTCAAACACCATGGCTATGATTGACCTTGAAAGCATGTCATAGGTGAAATAACACAGATTGACAAACACGCCCATCCAACGGTAAACTTTATAATTTGGTTGCCAGAGCATGATGTTGAATATCACTCCACCGAGAAGCGCAATCCAATCCCACCACACATGATATGTTATTGCCATGCCAGCGAGGAACATGATATGCATGGCAAAGAAGGTGTAAAGGCTTTGTTTGTGTCCGCTTGCATCATCATTAAAAATCCATATACTTCTTATGATGGACATGATGTTTATCACAGCACCAGTATAAGCGCCAAGAAGAAGATAGTGAACGGAAAAGAAAAATGAATTAAGGCAATTCAAAAACAAGATGATTGTCTTTTTTTTAACAAAAAAAGTTATGGCAAACGAAGCCGCTGCCAAAAACGCGAGAATTTGGGAGATGATGTATATCGGTGTCCACATATTTTCATTATATCACAAGAAATTTATTTTTGTTTGTTTTTAACAGTATTTTTACAACAAATATTGCTAAACATTTTTTTATTTTGTAAAAATGTGATATCATCATATAAGCACAGGAGAAAAAAATGATTATCACCTTTGTCACAGATTGCTATTTTGATGAAAACAATGGCACTGGCATTTCGGCAAGACGCTTTACAGAACTTTTTCGCAAGCGCGGGCATGAAGTTCGCGTTGTCACAATTGACGACCAAGGTCGAACACAATATGCCCTTGAAAAACGCTCTTTTGGCAAACCTATTGACGCCGTTTTTGAACTTGAAGGTTTCCGTTTGGCTAAGCCTGATGAAAACATATTAAAAAAGGCCATAATTGGCAGCGACATTGTGCATGTTTACATGCCATTTAAACTTGGAATAAAAGCCGTCAAACTTTGCAGGCAACTCAACATCCCTTGCACAGCCGCTTTTCATGTTGACCCATGCAATATCACCACAACAACTTACATGTCCTGGATAAAACCAATCAATGACGCAATTTATCAAACTTATTACTCAAATCTTTACCGCTATGTCAAACATATTCACTGCCCAAGTTTAATGATTGCCCAAAGGCTTGTAAAACAAAAATATCACAATTATCTTCATGTTATTTCCAACGGCTTTTCGCAGATTTTTGAAGTCGAAAAAACCGAAAAACCAAAGTTTTTAGATGACAAAATCATTGTTTCATTTATTGGCAGATTTTCAAAAGAGAAAAGGCATGACCTTATCATCAAAGCGGTCAATATTTCAAAATATAGGGACAAAATTCAACTCATATTTGGTGGAAGAGGTCCAACTAAGAAAAAGATTGAACGCATGGCAGGCTGCCTTCCAAACACCCCTATATTTGGCTTTTACAACAAAGAACAACTCAAATCAATCCACAATTTCACTGACATTTACATCCACCCTGCCGACACTGAAATTGAAGGAATAAGTTGCATTGAGGCCATTGCTTGCGGAGTTGTGCCAATTGTGTCCAATTCCTCGCGTTCCGCCACACCACAATTCACTATTTGCGAAGAGAGTTTGTTTAAAAGAGGTGATTACAAAGACCTTGCAAAAAAACTTGATTGGTGGATTGAACATCCTGAAAAGCGACAAGAATACAAGAAAAATTACATTGAACACTCCAAAAAGTTTTTGATTGAAAACAGCATTGACCAAACAATTGAAATGTTTAAGCAAGCCATCAAAGACTGGGACCCGAACTTTGACGGAAAAAAAGCACAATACAAAATGGAACCCACAATTATCAATAAACCATTTCTCGTTAAACAAGAAAAGACGGACATCACCGAGCCAAAATCAACAGAAGAGGTTGAAACTTTGCAAGAAGAAAGAAAAAACGGCTAAGCCGTTTTTTTAATTATTTTCAACAAACTTGACCTTCCCCTCAAGCCAACTTGAAAAGAAATTTTCTAAATTTCTTCCAGATTTTTTTGAGAAATATGCGACAAATTCATCTGAAGAAACATTTTTATATTTAAATTCTTTAAAATAGCCATTTAAACAGGCATAAAGTTTTTTCTCGCCTATCTCAGAGCGGAGGGAGTCAAACATGATAATTCCGCGCGTGTAAATGTTGTTGGCATATTCTGGCTCTGTGGAAAAATCACTTAGATTTTTAAGCATACTCGTGTCAACCTCACCCAAAATGTCTGTGTAAATTTGCAAAAAATGATTGTAAGCACTCATTGCGTCATCAATTATTTGTGAATAAGAAAGGTTGTATTCAGGGTGATTTTCATAAAACAGTGCAGTTGAATATTCGGTCAAACTTTCATCCAGCCACGCCTCTTCAAACTCATCATTGCCAACAACCCCATACCACCACTGATGAGCAATTTCATGGGCAATCACGTATTGATATTCCTCACCTTTAACGCTGTCCGAAATCATCACAAGACGCGGATATTCCATGCCGCCATGAACAAAACCAGTTTGAACCACCGCAAGTGAAGAATACGGATAATCCCCAAATTTGTCCGAATAAAATTTGACAGCGTCAACCCCAGTCTTTAACGCCTGTTCAGGATTAAAGTCATCATAATAAAAATAGTCAACCTGCACTTTTCCCGCTTTGCCTGACAACTTTTTAAATTTGTCAGATAGCACAAAACTTACATCTCTGACTTTTGAAGATTTGAATTGCACCTCTTCTCTATTTTGCAAAGATGTTGTTTTGACCTCATCTGCGCTGTATGCGAGTGTGTATTTTTCTGGATAGGAGATTGTAACCTCATAATTTGCCACTTCAGAAAAAAACGGGTCACCATTGGACACATAGGAATTTTTATCAAACCCCTCGCCATCTTTATAGACACAAATAATAGGATAAAAATTTGCAAAATTGACAAAATTTTCTCCCCAGCCAAACCTGTGAAACGCGTTTGGAAGTGTCAAAGAAAAGTCCATTTGCACGCTTACTCTCTCATCTGGATACAACTCTTTTTCAAGAGGAACTGACAAAAACATTTTGTCATCACTGACGCTTGCGTCAACTTCCTTAAAGTTGACACAGGTTTTGCCAATTTCTATGCCGCCATAGGAAACAGAATTGGGATAAATTTTGTCACGCGTGGCAGGGGTTGAAACACGCTCTTCCTCCCCAGCAGAAAATGCATTGGGATGAAGATGAAATTTTATTTCACTTAAGGCGTTATCAGATTTGTTAAGATAATTGACTTCCATGCTGCAATTTGCCGTGTGCGTGTCATCAAAATAGTCAACTTTGATTGTGTATGAGCTAAGTTCTTCTTTTTTTGCGCAACCCGTCACAACAATTCCAAAGCAGGCAATCATAACGCAAGAGAAAATCAGCAAAAATTTTTTCATAAAATATGATATTCTTTAAACGGCAAGAAAATTCTTTGACAAAATCTATTTTTGTGATAAAATCAATTATTGGAGTTTTGAATATGAGTTTTTGCAAATTTTCAACTGAACTGGTGCTAACGAACAAAGTGGACATTGACAACATCTTTTTTGAAGAGTTTATGCCTTATGCCCCTGAAAACTGCGTGAAGATTTATCTTTACGGCCTTTATCTTGCAAAAAATAATCTGGAAATTGACAACACCTTTGAAAAATTTGCCAAAAAACTCAACATTTCCGAAAATGAACTTGAGGACGCTTTCAGATATTGGGAAGAACAAGGGCTTGTGCAAGTTTTGTCCACCTACCCAATTCAAGTTTTATACAAACCTCTTAAAGATGTTATCTCTTCAAACAGGCTTTTCAAAACCGACAAATATGAAGTTTTCAATCAACAAGCGCAAGAACTTTTCAATGGCAAACGCCAAATCACCAAAACCGAATATGGCGAATATTACGAATTTTTGGAAGAAAGCCACATGGAACAGGCTGCCCTTATCATGATTATGAACTATTGCTTGGAGTCAAAACAGAGGGCGGTTGGATATAATTACATCCTAACAGTTGCACGAAACTGGGCAAAAGACGGCATTTTGACTGTTAAAGATGTTGAAGAAAAGTTATGCCATATCACAGGCACTTTTGCCAAACTTGAAAAGATACTCTCCTGCCTTGGTCTTAAACGAAACAGTTTTATTGAAGAGCGTGAGATGTATGAAAAATGGACTTCTGGCATGGGCTTTGAAGACGAAACAATTTTGTATGTTGCAAAGTCATTAAAGAAAAAAGGCGGCATGGAAAAACTTAACAAAACTTTGGAAAAATACTTCATTTTGGGGTTGACAAGCCAAAAGGAAATTGACGCCTACCTTGAAAATAAGGATGAAATTTATTCTCTTGCAAAACAAATCAACAAAAATCTTGGCCTTTACTATGAAAGCCTGGACAGTGAAGTTGAAACTTACATAACCCCTTGGCTTAATATGGGTTTTGAAACAGAAACGCTTGTTGATTTGAGCCAATATGCCTTCAAATGTTCAATAAGAAGTTTGGAAAACTTTAACACTCTTGTGCAAAAGTTATACAAACTTGGTGTGCTTACAAAAGAGGCGCTCAGCGAATATTTGGAAAGTGTTGTGTCAGAGGATGACCAAATTAAAAAACTTTTGCAAACGCTTGGCCTAAGCCGCCGCGTTAACGCTTTTGACAGAGAAAGTTTTAAAACTTGGTCGCAACAATGGGGTTTTGATTATTCCATCATTGAGTATGCGGCGTCCCTTTCAGCCAACAAACTTTCACCCTTCCCTTACATGGCAAGACTGCTTTCAACTTGGCATGACAAGGGGGTTAAAACTTTGGAGGATGCAAAAAAGCAAACTTCTTCCATAGAGCCACAGCCACTCAAAAGCCAAATCAAAGGCAGGTCTTATTCCAAATCTGACTATGAAGCACTCTTTCAATCAATTGATGAGATTGAGGTTTAAGGAGCAAAATGAAACAAAAAATTGTTAGCCAAGCAGAGCAAATAATTCGCGAGCGCCGTGAAAAAGCCGAGCGTGAAGCAAGGCAAAATCTTTTGTCGGCTTTAGATAACCCGGAATTTAAAAATGCGTATGAACTGTTTGAAGATGAAAGAATAAACAAGGCGAAATGCGAGGCATTTAATGAAAAATATCAAGGAAATTACGAAAAAATCGAAAAAAATCTTCAAAATATAATTAAAAAACTTAAATTATCATCTCTGACCCCAAACTATCATTGTCCCTTTTGTCATGACATGGGCAGAGTCAACGGCAAGTATTGTGAGTGCTTAAAAACAGAGATTGCCCACATACTTATGCACGAAAGCGGGTTTGATAAACTTGAAAGTTTTGACAAAACAAACTTTGATATTTTTGAAAACAAACAGGAAACAAAAAAAATCTATGACCTTATGCAAAAATGGTGTCAGCCAAATATAACCAAAAACACAGTGCTTATTTGCGGACAAACAGGCACAGGCAAAACCCACCTGACAAAGTGCATTGCGGAACGGCTTATTGAACGCGGAGTGATAACACAAATCATGTCTGCTTTCAATCTTGGGCAAAAATTTCTTGCCATCCACACCGCAAGCGAGGAACAAAAAGGGGAACTGATAAATGAAATCTTGGATATAGAAACACTTATCATTGATGACCTTGGCACAGAGCCAAAATACCGCAATGTGACAAGAGAATATCTTTACCTTTTGCTCAATGAAAGACAGTTGCGGGGTCTTAGAACCATCATCACCACAAACCTCTACCCTGACGACATCATGACGCAATATGACGAACGCATCTTTTCAAGATTGATGGACAAAACAAAAACCATCTTGCTTGAAATGAAAGGCAAAGATTTAAGACTAAACAAAAACAAGGCCTAACGCCTTGTTTTTTTATAATGAATAATTGGTTTGTAATACAAAACCAAGTTCTATTAATTTTGACTCAATGCTAGGGGCAGATGTGTTTCCTTTAATCAATAATGGTCTGCATAACACCGGATAGCCATTGTTTACATTAGCATACCATGTCCAGTTTTTACTTGAAAATGTTCCCGACCAGTATTGTTTGACATTTGAACTAGTATCTAAAAAATATGTTGTTGTAATTTTTATGTTTGGTGGTCCTTCGTATGAATAAAAAAAATCATCTGGCTCTGGCACTAAGTTTTTCCCATACGCCACTCCAATAAAACATGAATCTTTAATATATGTTTGTCCATTCTTTCCTGAAAGTAATATAAACCCATTAGCAGCACCGCTAAATGAGTTATCAGTAATAGTCCCATTAAAGCAGCAGCGGTCTATAGTTAAATTTGAATTACCACTGAACCCAGTATTAAAAACTAAACCTGCGGCACCAACTCCTGATATTCTTCCTTCTATATAAACATTCCTCAATATGGTAGTCCCCGCAACTACCCCTATAAATGCAGCCGAATCATAATCAGAAGATATTGTAAGATTAAGAAATAAAATATCCTGTATTTTTGAACTATCAAATTTTTGTATAAAATATTCTTCATCGTCTGAATTGCTTGTTATAGACAGCCCTGTAATAGCATATCCATATCCATCTAATAATGCACCATAAAAATATGGAATTGTTTTAAAAGATTTATTAGTGCAATCAATATTATTATCAAGATAAAAGGACATACCATTAAAACAATCTGAATTGTTATAGGTATTAGCATAATCCGACATCGCTTGCAAGCCTGTGTAATCCGTAATGTGATATGAGCCGTCAGAGGCTTTTGTTATGCCTGGGTAAGAAAGAATTAAATTATCAAACGCTAATTCATTGACACCTTTACGACTATTATTTAACCTCAAACATGGGCGGAAACCGCTTTTGTCGGCTTTGTTTTTATCTCTTATTAGACCACCTTCAGTAATATAACAAGCACGCTCTTCAACTGAACTAAAATTAATACCACCGGAACGCAACCAATAGTTGCCAGGCAATCTAGATGAACTTCGTTGCGCTGAACTGCCCCATTCTCCCTCTCCCGAATCCTCAACCGCTCCTCCGGTTTTACTATGTGAAGAAAGATAATATTTGCCTTCAGAATCTTCTTTAGGACAATATGTTTGAACTATGTCTTCATATGATAAAATCCAAACATAATCATTGGAAGATAAAGCATTTGCTTCACCAATCATTCCATACTCTCCAGTTAGGTTGGTTTTTTGCAAAACAAATCCACTTGCTTTTAGTCCCGAGCTGTTATAAAAATCGCCATTCGCATATGTTCGGATATAAGAACTTCCCCATACATTTTGCGTCGAATCAAAAATCATATCCTTTAACACGGTGTCAGATATAACATCAACTTGTGTTGCTGTTGCTGGGTCCTGTCCATCTATTATCCACCATTTGATTGGTTTTGAATTATATGTGCCAAGTTCTGTATAATAATAAATATGCCCATTTAGAACTTCTGGAGTCCATGTGAGTGTGGAGCTTGGTGTTGGGGTTGCAACTTCATATTTGAGCGTCAAACATGGACGAACGGTCCAAGTATTAACAAGTGTAAGAGGAGTCACACCAGTGTAATCTATACCGAAAAAACAATATGATTTTATAGTTGTCCCTTGTATCACGAACTCGTCTGTTGTAAGCGTACGCGACATAAAGCCGGCTGACCCTGTCCTATAATCCGTAGTTCCATTCATATTTAAAGCAGCCCTATTCACAATCGCAAAATCAGTCGGTGAAACCATTATAGATGATGCCTGAACCATATCATCAACACCGCTACCTGCTCCAGTTGCTCTATGTGAGCGAAGATAATAAATTCCAGAAGTGTCTGCGTTTATGCTATACTTATTATATTCATCATAAGATAAAAGATAAGCATAGTCAGATGTGTTTGTTCCACTTCCATCTGATGTACTGCTATATGTATTGTTTTTGACTGTTTCATTTTTTATGACGCTGTCTTTATATGATGAAAGTCCAGATTCAGTGAGAAATGTGCCATTTAGCCAAGTGCGAACAATGGAGTTGCTCCACGAATCACTTTCTTTATATGTTGTAGTAAACGGAATACTTGCGGTAAGCCCAACATCCGAGATTACTCTTATCTCTTTTGAAGAAGTCAAGCTATTAGGATTTGTCCCATCAATTATCCACCACTTGATTGGTTCAACTTTAAACCATCTTTCTGTTCCATCTGAACCAACCTTTGTCCCATCTTTAAATGTGTAAGTAGAGTTCAATGTAATTTGTTTTCCTGAAACATATTTCTGTCCAGAAAGACTATATTCTGTCCATATTGTGTCATTCACGGTGTAAGTTTTTCCTGTTTTAGACATAGATGTCGTTGAACCAGAATAATATGTCTGAGGATAATAACCAAGCTCAGTGTAATAATATGTATGGCCGTTTAAGGTCTCACTTTTCCATGTTATATTTGGTGTGGTTGCCGCCTCACCAACATCGGATATCGTGTATGGAACTGAACATGGAGCAAAGGAAATCTGTGGAAAACAGAAAAGGGACAACATAAAAGCCAAGACCAATGAAAAAGTTATTTTCAAAAGGCTTGGCTTATTTTGAAAATGTGGATAACTTTTGGTTAGCATGTAAGGTTGCCCCCCCCCCCGAGTGGGTAACAAAACGTTTCATTTTCCCTCGCGCGAAGTTTATTTATGTGGATAACTTACATCATTAGTATACTCCGTTTTAGCATAATAACCAAATAAAATAATAAAAAGACCCCAAAAATGTTTATCATTTTTGAAAAAAATAAGTAAACGAGAGGGGGTTTCGGGTTGTGCGTGCAAGCCGCAATTGAAATAGATTTGCGAGGATAAACTTACATTATTATGCACAAGTTGAAAAATTTTTCACATCATTTGTGATACTGGGTGCCAGAGATTATGTTGAACGCTCTGTAAATTTGCTCTATTGCAACGACACGAAAAAGGTTGTGCGGCAGGGTTATTTCTCCAAAACTAAGTCGCCCTTTTGCGCCCGCTTTAACCTCTTCGCTGACACCGTATGACCCGCCAATGACAAAATTTATTGTGCTTGAACACTGTGCTTCATCCTCAATTAAAGTGGCAAATTTTTCGCTCGACACGGCTTTGCCGGCAACATCAAAAAGAAAATATTGCCCTTTAATTTTTTCCAAAATTAGTTTCCCCTCTTTTAAAAGAGTTTCTTTTGTGGATGACAGGCCATTTTGTTCTTGCACTTCAATAACATTAAACTTGCAAAATTTTTGCAATCTTTTTATGTATTCATTTTGGGCTTCCGTCCAAAATTTTTCCTTCAAATTTCCAACACAAATAAGGTTCACCGTCATCATATTGCACCCCACACAAATGTAAAAATTGTCAGCACAACGCCCATAATGAGCGTCATGGATGCCAAAACTTTGGAATAAGGCGAAGGTTTGAAATTTTCATTTTCACCTTCTAGCAACAAAATTTTTTTAATGCCCTCCTCTGGGTCAAAATTTTTGCCCGCTTGCCCAGTGGCATCAAATTTTGCGCTTTCGAGGTCCAAAAGATATTCTTCACGCATTATTTGTTTGTTTAGCCAATTTTGAAGTGCCTGCGCGTCCTCTCTCATGCGGGTATGCGTTAAATATGCAAGAAGTTTAAATAGTAGATATGCAAGCACGCATATCACAAGAATTGAAAGCAGCATACCTAAAAAAATATTAGATGATGTCACTGCACTGAACCACATCACAACCTTTCCAAAAGGTAGACCATTGACAATTGAAAATGTCCTGTAAGTGCTGAGCGCGTTGTTCATGAAATGCACTATCATTGCAGGCACAATTGAGTTTGTTGACATTGTGAGAAAGGCAAGAAAGACGCCAATTATTGTGGCATAAAAGAATTGTTCAATGTTCAAATGCAAAAGCCCAAACATGAGTGACGAAAGAAAAATGGCCTTCCAAACGCCAAGTGGCGAATAGGCTTTTAAAAGCATGCCGCGGTGGGCGACTTCTTCACATATTGCCGGCAAAAGCGCGGTGAAAATGATGTTTAAAACAAGTGACGCAAACGAGTATGAACTGACCCCGCTGCCGTAATTATGTTCATAGCCAAAAAGTTCAATCAAAGAATTGAAGATGTCTGACACAAAGCCGTTTAAGAAAAATACAACAACGCCAAGCAAAATGCTTAAAACAACAACTTTTGTGGAAGGTTTTTTAATGCCAAATTCTCCAAGCACCTTTTTTCTGTCAGTTTTTCTTAGTGCGGGATACAGAAAAATTGCGCCGCCGAGCATGAGCACAACTTGGACAATAACCGTGAATAAATAATCTCCCGCAGTGCCCAAAGAAAGCAGCCCAAAAGACGACAACACACGCACCAGGACAAACATGGCGAAAATTAAGAAATAAACAAAAGTTGCGCATGAAAACGCCTTAGATTTTTCCATCTGTTTATTATATTCCCTTTTCATTTACTTCATGCACCTTGTGGCAAAAAGTCAAAGACTGTGTTAATCACAAAAAGCGCAATGCCAAACGCAAGTGAAATGTAAAATATAACCGGCAAAGCATTTTTTTGCCTCTTTTGTTTTGGCCTGAGTTTTCTGTATTGCCTAAATTTTTCGTTACCTTTGTAATAATACCACTCAATCAAAAACACCATTACCACAAAAACAAGCAAGAGGATAATAGCAAGCGGCCATCCCCAAGTGCCATATGGCACGCTCATAATAAACCCTGTTTGATATGTCACAAACGAAAGGGTTATGACAATGGCATTATTGAGAAAATGCACCAGAAAACTTGCAAATGTTGAGCCTGTTCGGATTGCTATCCATCCCAATACAACGCCCAAAATGAAAGGATAAACAAATTGCTGCAAAGAGCCGTGTGCAAGAGCAAACATAAGCCCGCTCAGAAAGATTGTCGCCCATTCACCAAACCTTTCCCTAAGGCCGTTTAAAAGCATGCCACGGAAAATGAGTTCCTCAAAAGCTGCCGGAAGAAATGAAACCGCAAACAAAAGGAAGATATACCAGCCAGCGTTTGTTGGCATAATGTCAAGTTCGCTCTTTAAATGATAACCAATTTTTACAAGCAAAATGTCAATGCCACCAATAAAAAATTGACAACCAAACACGCTTACAACGGCAACAGCAACGCAGATGAAATATTCCCAAAGCCTGAGTTTAAACTTAATTTTTGCAGCAGAAAGACTGATTTTATTCAAAGCGTTATAGGCAAAAAACACTATTGCAAGACCTATTGGTGGTGCAAGCATTGAAAAAACATTATACACAACGCTGTTTGTTAGTCCATCTGCTCCGCCCGCTATCATCATGCCAAGAAGCATGACAAGAATACCCACAATGTATGGCGCTAAATTGGCGAAAATATAAACCAAACTGGCATCACGCAGCGTGTAAAACTTTGACTTGTCAAAAGTCTTTGGAGTGATTTCTGTTTTTGTCATATTTAAAGTATACACCATTTTGCTGGACAAACAAAATATTTTTTAGTAAAATCATAATATGAAAGATTTTATGGAAGAAGCGTTAAAAGAAGCGGAAAAAAGTTTTAATGAAGGCGAAATTCCTGTTGGCGCAGTTATTGTCAAAGATGGAAAAATAATTGCAAAAGCGCACAACCTTCGTGAAAAAAGCCAAATTGCAACCCATCATGCTGAAATTTTGGCAATTCAAAAAGCATGCAAAAAATTGAAATCTTGGAGGCTTGATGACTGCGACATTTTTGTCACGCTTGAACCATGCCCAATGTGTTGCGGGGCAATTGCAAATGCAAGAATAAAAAACCTTTTTTATGCAGCCGAAGAAAAAACCTCCGAGGACAAACTTATGCAAAAAATTTTGTCCTCCGACAGACTAAATCACAAGGTTAATGTTTTTTATATTGAAAATAAAAAAGCCAGTTCGCTTTTGACTGACTTTTTCAAAAATAAACGAAAGTCATGATTTTTTTATGAGTTCAAACATCATTTCTTTGAACTCATCATTTGTTATCTCTCCCCTCAAACGCATCTGACGCAAAACTTCAATTTGCCTTTTCAATCTTTCGTCATCCATTTTTTCTTCACTTTTGCGCTCTGAGGTTAAAGGTGGCTCTTGAACATAGTAATATTCTCTATCCACAAGTGCCATTGAAATATACAAAAGTATTGCTGCAAGCGACACAAACCCCGAGCCAATTATTGTCAAAGTTGCGCCCCATGCATACTGGGTTCTATTTTTATTTTTTATCAAAAGAATTCCGCCTGTCAAAGAGCATATTGCAAGAATAAGAAGCATAACGCCCATAAGAATTATGGCAGTTTTTGATAGGTTATATGAATTGATAACTTGTCCTGTGCCAGTGGAAGACATGCCAAAATAACCAAAAGAAGAAAGCAAAAATATTCCAGCAATAAACATGCCAACGCTGTCTATGATTGACAGAATTGCACTGATTTTGCGAAGAGTTTGTTTTGTGCTGCCCATTTTTTACCCCTATGTTATTTTACTCCATATCATGTTATAAAATACAAAAAATTATTTGTTCTTAAGTAAATCTCCCAAAATTTCTTTGTATTCATGCTTGCTAATTTGACCGCTATCACGCATTTGCCTTAAAACTTTGACAAATTTTTTGGCCTCTTCTGGGTTTTGATAAATTGAAGGAAGTTTGACTTTCAAAGCGTCAATATCATGCGGCTTTGGTTCAACATCTTTTAACTGCGCTGCCACATACAAGAATATTGCTGGGATATTTACGCCAACACTTGCGACAAATGAAAAGATAAGGCCTGAAATATAAGTGCACTTCTTGTTCTTGAATTCCCTTGGCTCAGAGATTGACACAAGCAGCAAAACGCCACCAATAAGTGCTATGGCAAAGAAGGAAATAAGAATAATTGCCATGATTAAAAAGTTCCTGCTTGTCTCTTCCTTTGTTTTTGACACATTTATAATTGGGTCTTTCAAAGCAAAATCAAATGTGTCGGCAACTGCACTTGCATATAATTGCACTGCGTCCGCTTTGCTCTCATAAGGCGCTATATAGATGTTCCCATAAGTTCTGTTTTCAACATCAACAGAATATGCCACCGGCAAAGGATTTTTATCATCAACATAAAAATAAAGTGTTTTGTTTGCGTTTGAAAAAGCACTGAGTTTGACAATACCCAATTCGTTTAAAGAAATTTTAATTCCATAAGTTTTTGTTGTTTTGTTTGCATAACATGAAATGCTTTTGAAAGTTGTTTTGTTGATTGTAATTCCGCCGTAATTCTCTCCCATATCCTCGGAACTTGTGATAATTATGCTTGCAGGTTTTGTAAGCGAATTAAACACATCTGCAAAGCCAAAAGTGTTAGTCATGTAAACCGCAACCTTGCCATCTAATGCAATGATTTCCGCATTTTTTAATTCATTTTTGTTGGAGTTAGCAAAAGTCTGTTTTAAGGTTTGTGCCACTTCTTTTGCGTCTGGAGATGTCTCTACACCGCCATCTGCGGCAACCGTGAAGGTTGCACTCCTTTGCTGCTGAATTGAATTTAAAAGCCCATCAGTTGTAAACGCAAAAAGCACAACTGACAAGGTTAGACATATAAAAGCGCATATCAGGGTCAATACTGCACCAATTTTTATTAGTTTTCGTTTTGCTATATTCATAGTAATACTATACATCTGTCAAATTATTTTGTCAAATATTTGCATTTAATTAAGAATTTGATGTATAATCACATTAAGGAGAAAATTTATGAACCGAACAATCTTAATAACCGGTGCTTCGTCTGGAATTGGCCTGGGACTGAAGGAATATTTTGTAAATAAAGGTGACAAAGTGATTGATATCTCGCTTGGGGGCGAATATGATTGCGACATCACTGACACGAAGGCTCTTGATGAGGTCTTTGCAAAACTGCAAAATGAAAAAATTGACATTTTAATCAACAATGCGGGGCGTGGGCTTTCGGGAGCAGTTGAACTTGTCCCTGAAGAGCAAATTCGCTTGCAATTTGACATAAACTTTTTTGGACTTATCAATATCACAAAACGCGCACTTCCACTTATGAAAGATGACGGAAAAATCATCAACATCTCTTCCACATGTGCGCTCTTCCCGTTGCCATTTAGAGCATATTATTGCGCAAGCAAAGCGGCTGTGAGCATGATTACAGATGGACTTAGGATGGAACTTAGCAAATACACTCACATCCAAGTTGCTGCCATTTGCCCTGGTGAAATTAAAACCAACTTCACAAAAAACCGTGTTAAAATGTTTGAAACAAATGAAAGATACAAAGGCACAATTTCTGGCTCGGCTCATTTCATTGACAAACATGAGCATAAGCGCATGCCAATAGAAAAGGCCATCAAAAAAATCACAAGTTTCATTGAAAAGAAAAAACTTAAGCCACAAAAAATCATTGGCAAACAGAAAATTTTGTATTTTGTCAAAAAATTCTTGCCAAAATCTGCTTGGATTAAAATTACACAAAAAATGTATATTCGCGAATATAATGAAGGTGCAAAATAGCACCTTTTTTAATATCATGTTAGTGGAGGTATTATGAGACAAAGTTGCTATCATCAAGGCTGCAGTTTTACAATGCCTTATTTCTCTCCCCCTCCACCATGTGGCTGCAATCAAATTTGGCAAGGCTGCCCTCAATGCGGATGCGGCTGCAATATTAACATGGCCTTCCCACTTTTACTTGTGCTGGCTGGCGGAATAATGATTGGATATGAGTGTGGGAGAAATTAAAAAAATGCTTAAGGAAACTTAAGCATTTTTATTCATATTCTTCAAGCAATTTGTTTAAAAATTTGAACACATCATCAAATGTTTCTTGCTTTGTGAGGTCGCACCCTGCATCCTGCAATAAGGAAATTGGGTCCTTTGTGCAACCTGCACTCAAGAAATTCAAATATTTTTCAACTGCCCCTTCCTGTCCTGATAATATGCGGCTGACAATATTGAGCGCACTGATAAGGCCTGTGGCATATTTGTAAACATAAAAACTTCTGTAAAAATGAGGAACTCTTGCCCACTCAAATTGCGTTTCTTTACAAAGGGCAACACCTTTTCCAAAATACAATTTGTTAAGTTCATAATATTTTTTATTGAGTTTGTCTTTGCTAAGCGGCACAGAGTGCTCATATTCACTATGAACCCACTCTTCAAATTCTGCAAACATTGTCTGACGGAAAATTGTGCTTTTGACATCCATAAAAATGCCATCAAGAATACACAATCTGTCAAGTCTTGTTTTTGAACTTTTAAGTTGGCTCATTTTGAGGAGAAGTTCGTTAACTGTGGATGCAACCTCTGCAACAAACAGCACATATTCTGCCTCTTCAAAAATCTGTGTTCTTTCTGAAAAATATGAGTGCATTGCGTGGCCAAGTTCATGGGCAAGTGTGCTAACTGAATTAAAGTCCCCCGTAAAGTTTGTCAACACCACTGGATGAGCACCATAGGCAGAGGATTCATACGCACCACCGGCTTTTCCATCATTTGGCATAACATCAACCCAATGCTCATCTTTGGCTTTTTGAATAAGTGATGTATACTGTCTGCCAAGCGGCTTGGTTGCCTGTTTGACAAGTTCAATGGCTTCATCATAGGTGTATTTTTTATTTCCGCGCTTGCCAACCTGAGCATATTGGTCATAAATATACATTTTGTCAAGCCCCAAAAGTTTTTTCTTTTTTGCAAAGAATTTATATAAAAGTGGAAGATTTTTGTGGACATTTTTTATGAGCGTGTCATAGACCTGCTCGCTTGCCTCTTCTTCAAAAATGGCTCTGCTAAGTGCGGACTTATATCCCCTCACTTTTGCAAAATAACAGTCCGCTTTAACATCAGAAAGATAATTGTTCGCAATAAAGTTGATATATCTGCCGAAAGCCCCATTTTCTTCCTTAAAAGCGTTTTCTCTAAGCGTTCTGTCATTTGAGCGCAAATAAAGGCCATAAAGTGAGTGCGTGAATTTATGTTTTTTCCCTTTGCTGTCAAGAACATCATTAAGTTTCATATCAGCGTCAACAAAGTTGTCAAAATCAGATGAAAAGCCGCCCAAAAATTCACCCATACCCGAAATGAGTTTTTCCTGTTCTTTTGGCAAAATATGTTGTTTTTGTCTCAAAATGTCCTTAAAAAACAATTTATGAGCAAAAAATTGCTTGTTATTTTGCAATTGTTTAAGTTTGCTTGTTGAAAATTTGCACACTTCTGGAGTTAAATAAGATAGAGCAATTGAAATGTCACTGTCAATTTTGACAAGTCTTGAAAAGTTTTCATTTGCTTTGCTGTTTGACAAATCTTCATCAACTTTTCTGCTTGCATAATTCAAAAGAAGAGAGGCCTCTTTTGAATATTCACTTGTTTTATCCAAAAGTTCAAGCAAAAGTTTGTCATCAGAAAGTTTGCCTTCATAGGATGCAAAGATAGGGATATATTTTTTTAAATTTTCCGTTCTAAGCAAAAAATCTTCTTCATCTTTTGCAAAGGCACTTAAGTCCCATTTATATTTTTTTGCAATTTGGCTTCTTTTCACATTTCACCTCAAAAAATATTTTGATATTTTAAATTCGTTCCATGGCGACTGCGCTTCATCTGGGCTGGACACAAAAACCAAATGTTGCTTTGTGACAGGATGGTCAAATTCAAGTCTTCCTGCCCAAAGTGCAAGATTGCCTTTTTTTGCATTTTTGTTGTATTTCATATCCCCAACAAGCGGATTGCCATAATTTGCCATTTGAACTCTGATTTGATGGCTTCTGCCAGTGAGAATTTGAATTGAAAGCAAAGTGTGTTTGTCATTTTTTTCAAGCACATTAAAAACAAGTTCTGCCTTCTTTGCCCCAGCCTCCAAAGGCGGACAAAGACGAACAACATTATTTTTTTCGTCTTTTTTTAGATAATTTATAAGTTTTTCACTATTTTTTTTGACATTTCCTTCAACAACGGCATAATAGGTCTTTTTCATCCTTCCATCTTTTATTTCATCTGAAAGCCTTTGTGCCGCTTTTGAAGTTCTTGCAAAAACCATAAGTCCGCCTGTTGGTCTGTCAAGTCTGTGAACAAGACCAATGAAGGCTTCGCCTGGCTTTTCATATTTTTCTTTGACATATTGCTTGATTTCACTCAAAAGGTCAAGGTCATTTGATTCGTCAGGTTGAGAAGGCTGAAAGTGAGGTTTTATGACAACTATGATTTGATTATCCTCATAAACTACTTGCATTTTCTTCCTCCTTCCAAATTTTAAAGCCACTGTTTCCGCATGGAAGCACAAGGCCTTCCCTGGTTTTAAGCCCAATTTCATCCGCATCTACTCCGCTTGAGCCAAAAATTAAACTTAAAATGTTTTTTATCACTCCGGCTTGAAGGCCTGTTGTGTAAGAGTTTATTAGCACGAATAAAGGTTTTTCGGATAAAACTTGTTTGCAAAGTTCAACAAAGCCAAAAAGTTTTTCTTCGATCTTCCACATCTCTCCGCTTGGCCCTCTACCATAACTTGGGGGGTCCATTATGATTGCATCATATTTGTTTCCGCGCCTTATTTCACGCTCAATAAATTTTTCGCAATCATCAACAATATAGCGAATTGAGTTTATGCCATTTAAAGATGCGTTTTCCTTTGCCCTGTCAACCATACCTTTTGCCGCATCCACATGTGTGACGCTTGCTCCAGCGCTTGCACATGCAACTGATGCACAACCAGTGTAAGCAAAAAGATTTAAAACTTTGATTGGCCTATTCGCTTCCTTAATAAGTTTTTGCATGCGCTCCCAATTAACCGCCTGCTCTGGAAAAATGCCGGTGTGTTTAAAACCCATGGGTTTGACAATAAAATTGAGGTTTTTCCATCCGCATGTCCAACTTGATGGAAGATGCTTTTTTTCGTTCCAATATCCTCCGCCTGAGGAAGAGCGCAAATATTCGGCATGAATTTGATTTTGATATGGCTTGCATCTTTCCATAAAACCACCCCATATCGCTTGAGGGTCTGGGCGCAAAAGAAGAATATTGTTCCAAAGTTCCAATTTTTTGCCATCACCTGTGCATAAAACCTCGAAATTTTTCCATCCTAAAGCAGTTTTCATATTTTCCTTAAAATTATTTTACAAATTTATCTCTCAAAATTTTGACAATTATTTCACCTTCGCCGGTTTCAATTCTGCCTTCAACATCAGGCTTGTCAATTTGGTCAACCGCACGAATAATGAGGGCTTCTTGCTTAATTTTTGGCATATATTCAAAAAGCATGTCCGCATTTTTACCTTCGCCGGTTTCAAAGTAAACATATATCCTTTCATCAATGTCCAAGTTCGCCTGTTTGCGCATAACTTGAAGTCCACGGACAAATTCGCGATATAATCCTTCAATGATAAGTTGACTGTCAAGCGTTGTGTCCAAAACAACCGTGTTGCCATTTTCATGAGAGATGATAAAATCAGATTTTGGTTTCTTCTCTAAATTGAAAAGTTCACTTTTTAGGTCTTTAAATTTGCCAACATTGACTTTGCCTTCTTTGTAACCTTTAACACACTCCGCCATTTGCTTGTTGCTAAGTTCGCCCAGCGTTTGCTTAAGCGCTTGCACCTCACCTTTAAGCACCGCGCCCGCTTGTTTAAAGTTTACAGAAAGTTTTTCATCATTGAATTTTTCATCATCATGCACACACTCAATCTCTTTGATGTTGAGTTCGTCCATGATTAAGTCGCCAAGGCTTTCAACAACCTGTTCAATATTTTCACCCATCACATACATTTTTTTAAGTGGTTGCTTAACTTTGATTTGATTTTCATTTCTAAGCCTTTGTGCAGATGAAATTATTTCTCTTGCCACAGCCGTCAAGTCTATGGTGTCAGAAAAATCATATTTTGTCAATTTCTTTGGATAGCCAGAAAGCATGATGCACTCTTTTTCTTTTGGCTCAATCTCACGCACCATCTTTTGCCAAATATATTCGCACATAAACGGGATAACTGGTGTCATCACTCTGATTGTGTTTTTGATTGCATAATACAAACACCAATATGCTGTCATCTGGTCGGTTTTGTTTTCAGACTTCCAAAATCTCTTTCTATTTGAGCGGATATAGAAGTTTGAAATGTCATCTGTCAGTTTCTCAAAGTCTTTGACAACAAGATATGCTTTGTCAGATGCATAATTTTTGTCGCTGTTCTTAGTAAAGTTGTTTATGCTTTGGGTAAGCCACTTGTCTGAGAATTTAAAATCCTCAAGTTTTGGCTTAAAGTGTGCTATATCAGGGTTGTCAATGAATGCATAAGTGTTAAAGAATGTGTAAATATTCCAAAAACTGATGAGTTTTCTTCTTGCTTCGTCTGTCAAATTAAAGCCAAAACGCATGTCAAGTGTCGGGTTTGCCGCACAATAAAGATATCTGATAACATCAGCACCAACTTTGTCGGCAACATCATCAGCGTGCAGAGAATTTCCGCCGCTTTTGTGGAATTCGTCACCATTTTCATCCTTAACATATTGATATGTGACCAGTTTTTGATATGGCGCTTTGCCTGTCAGCACAACACCCATAATAAGCAGCGAATAGAACCAGCATTTGATTTGTTCAATCATTTCGCAAATGTATTCGCTTGGATAATTCTTTTTGAAATTTTCTGGGTCCAAGAAATAACCCTTTGTTGAAAACGGTGTGATGCCAGCATCAAGCCACACATCACCAACTTCAGGAACACGGGAAAGAGTTTGCCCGCAGTCGCATTTTATTTTTATGTCATCAATCCATGGTCTATGAAGATTTGGAAGTTTGTCCACAAGTTGTGGCTTTACTGCCTTTTGTTTGAGTTCTTCCAAACTTCCAATCACATGAAGTTTGCCACATTTTTCACACACATAAAATGGAAGAGGAAGGCCATAAAAACGCGACCTTGAAATATTCCAATCACCCATGTTATTAAGCCAGTCAAGCATACGCTTTTTTGCATATTCTGGCTTAAAATTGACCTTTTTTGCTGCCTTTATTGCAAGCGGACGAATTTCGTCCATCTTGATAAACCAAGCGGAAATAAGTTTGTAAACAAGGTCATGTTTGCATCTCCAACAATATGGATAACTGTGCTTATATTTGTGGGCATACAAAAGTTTATTATCCGTTTTAAGCCTTTCAGCAACAAGTTCGCTGACCGCAGTTGTTTCTTTGCCCGCCAAAAAGCCTGTGTTTGGAAGTAAAACACCCTGTTCATTGATTGGGCAAATTTCCTTTAAGCCAAGTTTTTGCCCAAGTTCAAAGTCCTCCATGCCACATCCTGGAGCAATATGCACAACGCAAGAGCCTTCCGAATTATCAACCTCATCCCAAGCAACAATCTTGTGGGCAAATTTCTGCTCTTCAAGTTCTGGAAAGCAGGTTTCATATTCAAGTCCAACAAGGTCTTTTCCATCAAATTCTTCCAATATTTGAACTTCTTTTTTTAAGATGGAAAGCCTGTCCTTACCAAGCACAATGTTTTCACCGTTGAACTCAACTTTGACATATTTAAAGTTTGGATTGACCGCAAGTGCAACATTTGCAGAAAGTGTCCAAGGGGTTGTTGTCCAAGCAATCATGGAAAAATCTTTGCCTTTCACCGGAAGTTTGATGAAAAGCGCAGTGTGTTCAACTTCATGATATGAGGATGAAAGTTCATGGTCTGAAAGTGATGTTCCACAGCGTGGACACCATGCCATTGGCCTGTTTTTTTTGACAATCCACCCATGCTCATTGCATACCTTCAAAAAGTGCCAAATGGAAGTGATGTTGTGGTCGGAATTTGTGAAGTAACTGTTGTCCCAGTCCATCCATTGTCCCATCCTAATGGACTGCTTTGTGATTTGGTCGGCAAAATAACTAACTCTGTCCATACACTTATTTGTGAAGTTTTCAATGCCATATTTGACAATCTCAGGCTTGCCGTTAAGATTAAGGCTTTTTTCAACTTCAACTTCCACCCAAAGACCCTGCCCGTCAAAACCATTTTGATAGCAGCAGTCCTTTCCCTTCAGGGCGTTATAACGAATTGTCATATCTTTGAGCGTTCTTCCCCAAAAATGATGAACGCCAAGTTTATTGTTGGCAGTTGCAGGACCATCCAAAAATCTGAACAACTTGTGTCCTGCGTTTTTTGCTTTTAATTTGTTAAAACAATCATTTTCTTGCCAAAAATTGAGCATTTTGTGTTCTAAATCAACAAAATTTGGCAAAGCCACATCTTTTTCCATATATTTTCTCCTAAATCATCAAGTTAAAAATTATCCAAAACTTTGTTAAGTTCAATTGCATCCGCACCTGTTACAATGCCAAGAGGCTTGTCCGTTGGCAGCCCATTTTTTGTTATCAAAAGCGCCAAAAGTTTTGGGTTCGCGTGGAATTTGTTAAGCGCTTCTTCTGCAGTAAGGTCAACCGAGCAAACTTCATAATAACCCGAATTTTTGATTTGCGTCATCATGTCCTCAATCTGTGCATTTTTCAAAAATGATTGTGCTTTGCCGCCAGTAATCAAGTATTGCCCAAACGCATTGAGAATTTTCTGGCCGTTGGCAATTCCAATAAGGTTCTTGCCTTTATAGACAGGGATATTGGAATAATTTGATGACGCAATAAGTTTGATTACATCCTCCATGGAAACGGATGCATCAGTTGTCAAAACATCACGGCGGCAGATGTCAATTGCCTTTGGCGGAGTGTTAATCAGCCTTTCAATTTTTTCAATATGCTCCACAACTTGTTCATGCGGCTCAGCAATAATAAAGTTTTTTGTCCCCTGATGAACAATGGCATTTCTCAGCCTTGAATAATCAATAAGGTCATCTTCATATTTTCGAACAACATAATTTAAACTCACAGATTTTCTGATAAGGTCAGAAAAGCCCATGCTTCTATTAAGCCCATATCTTACCCTAAGCGAGTAGTCAATGCTGTTGAAGGCATCAATAAATCTTTCTGCCCTGGTTTTTTCCACCTTAGGTTCAACGGCGGAGTTAACATTTTCATTTTTGTCCATTTTTTGTCCCTTTTTGTTGTTATATATAAAGAATATCACATTTGCGTTGAATTTAAAAATGATTTGGCTTGATTTTTGTTTATTTTAGTGATATAATAATCAAACCGGGCTAGATGGGGAGATAGCGGTGCCCTGTAACCTGCAACCCGCTATAGCAGGATTGAACGCTTGTTCGCGGCAGTGTTTGGTCAAAGATGAGTGAGCAAACTTTGCAATGAAATCAAGGTCTTATGCAACGGATACTCCTGAACCATGTCAGGCCCTGACGGGAGCATCATTAAGGGATGTTAGCCGTGTGCCATGAGGAAGCTTTGGTGGAGCAGAATTTGTCTTAAGGCAGTTGGTTAAGCCCTGACAAAGCAAGTGCCCGGTCATCAAAAAAAGCAAGGTCAAACCTTGCTTTTTTGTTAAACCTTTGCCTTTTGTTATGTTGCAGCGGTGAAACCTTTGCCTGTTAGATATGTTTCAACGACGGTTGATGTAATTTTGTCTCCCACACGCAAATTCCATTTTAACGCTGGCAAGCCACCATTTATATTTGCATTACATTCCCATAATGAATCTGTAAAGCCGGAGTAATATTTTTTTGTTCCACTTTCTTGGTCATATATATAACAACCTTTAACATCACCAGAGTAAATATAAGGAAATTCACTGCCATAGCCATAAAAATATGAATCGCGAATTACACAAGATGTGTCCAAACCACTTGAAAATATTAAACCGAAAGACCCTTCAATAGTTGTATTTGTCATTCCACAAGACGCAATTCTAATTTGTGCTTTTGAATAGCCATCATTCACCATACCAGTTGCAGTACCATACTCAGCCGACATCGTATAATTATCAAAATAAATATTTTCTAAAGACACTGCTCCTTTCGCTCTATAAATCAACGAAGCAACCCCATAGCCTTTAGCCGTAAAAGTTGTGTTTAAAAAATTTATATTTTTTATATCTGCAGATTCAGCCGTTTCTATGAAATAATTTGCTTTGCTTAAGATAACCTCATAATCTATACTGTTGAAACTTTGATGTATTTCTGAACTTGTTGTTAAACCAATAATGCTGTGCCCTTGTCCATCAAAAATTCCTCTAAAATATAAGATTGGATTCAATTTCTCTGTGCAAACTATTGAATTATCAAGCAAAAATTTGTCAGTTTTTTCAAACTTCTTTCCTGTTTTTGTATAATCAGAAATTGCCTGCAACCCTGAAAAATCAGTGATATGATAAGTTCCTGCTTTACCACTGATGCCAGGATAAGCGCTTATAAAATTATCAAATGATATCTGACCATTCGGGTTTTTCAATAATGTCAAAGATGGTCTAAAGCCAATTGTGGCGGTTGAATATGAAATTTTAGATAAATATCCACTATAATCATCGACAAAATACGCATTACTTGCTGTATCACCTGCAGAACGCAACCAATATGGAGATGACCCTATTTTACGACCTACCATGTTATTGCTGTTTAACTTTAAGTTTATATCTGTATAGTTGGCAACAGCGAAGTCTGATGGCACGACCGTTCGAGAAAAATCTGCCGAATCATAATTCATATAACCTGATATGCGATTGCTAAGGTAATAATTTTGATTTTTATCACTATATTTATTCATTTCAGCCAAGGAAAGCAACCACACATAATCTTTCGTGGCAGTTCCTCCTTCATCAGCGGTGTTGCCTGTCACATTATTTTTTAATTGCCGTTGCTCAATGAAATTTTTGTTATCACTCAAGCCCGATTTTTCAAAGAATTCACCATTTGCAAAAGTTCGAAGTTTTGATGAAGACCAACTGTTGGAAGTGCCAAAAGGTATGTTGGCATTAAGAATTAAATCTGAAATAACCGTCACGCTTTCTCGCCCTTTAGGACTTCCGTTTCCATCAATAATCCACCATTTGATTGGCTCAACCTTAAACCATTTTTCAGCACCATTGGCCCCAACAGGATACACCGCATCTTCTCCGCTTAAATAAACATATTCCTCTGCCCAGCCTGGATCAGTGTAATCATCTGCATTAGCCAATTTTTGTTTGCCTTTCACATATTTTTCATTGTTATATGCATATTCTGTCCAAACATTTCCGCCAATGTCATAAGTTTTTCCTGTTGCTTTTGCTGTTTTTGAACTTACTGCTGAAGTCAGAGTTGCACTTAACTTATCACCAGCATATGTTTGTGGCCACTCACCAAGATATGTGTAATAAAAATCAAAACCATTTTGATATGAAAACGCAAAATTATCATCTATAACAACTTCTTGTGGAGGAGCATAATTGATAGTCATGCATGGGCGGAAACCTCCATAAGGATACGAAACACCATAACTGTAATTTAACATTCCGTCATAGTTTATTGTGTAAATATAACTGTCCAAAGTGCTTGCAGAACGCAGCCAATAATAACATGCTCCTTTTCTGTAGTCTGATGTGTAACTGTTGTTTACAAATGAATAATTGGCAATAGCAAAATCTGATGGCGAAGATAAACGAGAAGAATTAATCTGCAAGCCATCTCCTAAGGATGTGCCTCCACTTGCCCTATGTGATTTTAAATAATAATAATGTCCTGCTGGTTCTGTTTGAGGACAAAAAGTGTTTGTCATCTCATAATATGATGGCAACCAAACATAATCCAAGGTTGCAACTCCACTGCCATCTGTTAAATCATTTGTTACATTATTTTTTATTGTTTTGTATTTAATAATCGTATCTTTAAAGTCATTTAAATTTGCATCTTTCATAAATGTTGACTGAATCCAACTTCTTATTTGTGCATTTGCCCATACATTACTTGAAGAATCATAAGGCATGTTTGAAGTTAGTTGAATATCTGATATAACATTTATCTCTTGCTTGCTTGTAAGTTCATTTGGATTTGTTCCATCAATTATCCACCATTTAATTGGTTCAACCTTAAACCATTTTTCATCACCCCTACCCCCAGTCCTGTCACCATTTTTGTAGGTTGATGATGTTGAATCAATATATTGATTTACTTTGACATACTTATATATCCCATCAGTATACTCTGGAAACCCGCCTTTATTATACAAATTATCACGAACTGTATACACTTTTCCCGTTGGAGTCAAACGACTCCCAATGATGGCATTCTCTTCATTTCCAACATATGTCTGCGGATATTCTCCAAGATATGTATAGTAGTAATCATGACCATTTAAATTTTCTGCCTGCCATGTGATTATTGTATCCCCTGCCGCGGTGATTGTGGATGGAGTGGAAGAAGTTGAAAAAAGATTTGATATGTTTGGAAAACAAAATAGTGACAATATAAAAGCCAAGACCAATGAAAAAGTTGTTTTCAAAAGGCTTGGCTTATTTTGAAAATGTGGATAACTTTTAGTTAGGCAGTAAGGTTG
>CANPWN010000014.1 GCA_947584415.1 uncultured Clostridia bacterium
AGTCCCGTGCGTCTGCCATTCCGCCACACTCGCATTGATTAAGTTTTTGAGTGGAAGCGCACAAGATTTTAAGTCCCGTGCGTCTACCATTCCGCCACACCAGCATATTTTGTTTCCCTCAGATAACAAAAAAGTGCAAACGCACTTTTGGAGGTACCACCCGGATTTGAACCGGGGAATGAAGGTTTTGCAGACCTTTGCCTTACCGCTTGGCTATGGTACCAAAATGTGGAGCGGGAAACGGGGATCGAACCCGCGACCTCAACCTTGGCAAGGTTGCGCTATACCACTAAGCCATTCCCGCACATAGCCACAATTATTTTATTCGCCAAGAGGTCCAATTTGTGACTGCCTTATAAGTATACCCGAAATAAATAAAAAATGCAACTGTTTTTTCATAATTGATTAAAAAACAAAAAAACGGCTTTATTTTGCCGTTTTATACTGTAAGCCCCATCCCTTTACTTTTCCAATATGCAAGTTCTTCGCCCAAACTGTCGCTTTCTTCAGTTTGATATTTAACTTCTTCGTTCATTTTGGATATCTTCTTGTCAAAGGTTTGGTCATATTGAAGTCGAGATAATTTTTCCGCATCTAAAGCTGAAAGAAATTGTTCGTTCATTTTTGAAAGACACTCATATTTTTTGTCCACTGCCACTTTTAATCTTTCACACTCTCCGCGTGCCAATTTGTTCCTGTTAAGAAGTGTTTTGATGTCCTCAGCATTTTCTTTAATCCTGATGCGGCTGAAATAATCTGCATTAAGTGGGAACAACATCCTTACAACATCAAACTCAAAGTCTAGGTTTTTTGCCTCCGCCCCAACCTCATCAAGTTTTTTTATAAAGCCATTGACTTTGTTGGTGTAATGCTTGTAATCACCTTCAACAATTTTATATAAATAATTTATAAGCATATCCTTCTCCTGTGTTGAGAATATGATACACCTGAAAAAGCCACTTGTCAATAGACAATTTTACATTTTTCTGCTGTTATGACAAATCAAATAGATTATTTGAAATTCTTGTGAAAATTTTGAAATAAGTTTAAGCATGTTGCTAAGCACATTTTCATCCAAATTGATAAATGGGTCGTCCAGAACAATAAATGGTTTTTCTTTTGTGAATACGCTGTCAATAAGGGCAAATCTTTTGCATATATCAACCAAATCTTGCTTTCCGCGGCTCAAGTATTGCTTTTCTTTAAGCCCAATTTGAGTGTCCACATTTGTGTTAAGGTCAACATCAAGTCGAAAAGATTTGTCCTCTGAAAGTTCGCCAATTATTTGAGTGAACTTTTCTTGCATTGGCTGGACATATCTTTTTGACAGATTTTCTTGCGCTTCCTCCAAAAACTTTATCACCGCGCTGACAATTTGCTGCTTGCTTTCAAGTTCCTCTTTTTTGGTGCGCATTTGGTCAAGTTTACTCTCCTCTGTGTCAATTGTTTCCATAAGTAACCCTATTTGGTCATCAAAATGGCGGATGTCATTTTCTAAAACGGCAAGTTGTTTTTCTTTTGCTGCAATTTCCGTGAATTTTTCAAATTTGGCACTGTCGGCCTCGCGGTAAGCCTGAATTAACTTTTCTATTTCAAGTTCCTGTTTGTTCAACTCCAAAATTTTTACATCAATTTCGCTGCGTTTCTGTTTTGACTTTTTCTTTAAAGATGAATAATAGCAAATGTAAGCAACGAGCATGACCACTGTAAGTGCAATAATGACAGCCAGCAAAGTTCCTAAATTCATCTTTATGCCATTTGCAAAATATAGGCCAACAAATATGCCTGTGCATATCAGCATAAGCACAAGTGGCAAAAGCAGAGTAAAACGCGCCTTATAGCCAAGTGACATGCGGTTTTTTAAGGTGTTTTCATATTCCTTTCTTTCGTTTTCCAACTCATGTTTTTTGTTGTTTAAATCCAAAAGCGTTTGACTTGCTTGCTTTGAGCCTTCCCCATTTTTCTTTGTAAGAGATTTGAGTTGGGCTTTAAGTTGCTCCACTTCCTCCTTTGCCTGCTCTTTTTTATCCTGAAAAGAACTGAGTGCTGCTTTGCCGTCCTCAATTTGATTTTCGCAATCCCTTATTTCATAAACTTTTGGAGAGGTCACAACAAGTTGTCTGGATAGGCTTTTGAGATTTTTAACCGCTCTTGAGTGCATTTCAACATCACCAGCAAACTGATTTGCACCGCTAAGGTGCGACCTGACCTCATCATTTATGTCGCCCTCAAGCATGCCTTGAGGAAAATAGGTTGACAAAGTGAAGGTTTCCTTGCCAATGCCAAAAATCTCCTCGCCAAGATTTGTGGAATAGTCCTTTGTTGCCTTTCCTGTTGCAAAATCGACAAGTTCAAATTTGTCGCTTTCTGGAGTTGGTCCAAAGGTGCGGAGAACTCTGTAAGTTTTGCCGCCAATTTCAAAGACTATACTTCCCCCATAAATACCACCTTGCCACGGCATATATTTGCTTCTTTCCGCTGCATAAGGCTTGAGGTTGCCTTTCTTGTCCATGCCAAAAAACATGGCTTTAATAAAAGTTGCCAAAGTAGTTTTTCCCCAGCCATTGTCCGTGCAAAAGGTGTTTAAGCCATCCTTAAAAACATAGTCAAAATTTTTGAGTTTGCCAAAATTTTCAATGTGCAAAGAGAGAAGTTTCATATCTCCACCTCCTCGCCGCGAAGCGCTCCTATGCCAAGTTTTATGCACTCCGCTTTCTCCTCATCTGTCAAATCAGATGCGTAAATCAATTTTATCAATTCCGCTTTAAGAGATAATGTTTCCTTTTTCACCTTTTCTATGTCTATGTGTATAATGCTGTCATCTCGGATGTCAAAGTAAAAATATTTGTCTTCAAAAGTTTCAAGCAGCATATCCTTGTGTTTTTCAAAGTCTTCATCATACTCGCCCTTAAAAATTACTCGAACAAAATTTTGACTTCCCATGTTTTTTAAACTTTTTGCTATCAAATTTTTTAAATCGTCATAACTATGGCAATCAGTTATATCAACCGGAACATCATAAAAATTGCGAGTAAGTTTAAAATCCCTTCTTTCCCAACTGAGTTTGCCATCTTTGACCTCTATCATCACATAGCCGCGCGGATATTCCCCAAAGCCATATTTGCCGCCGTTTCCAGAATAAACCCACTCACCACGGCTGTCAATTTTGCCTTCCATACGCTTGTGGATGTGGCCTAAAGCAAGATAATCAATATTTTTGCCTTTCAAATCATTTGCTTCCAAAGTCAGACAGTCATCGTATTGCTTGGAAGAAAGATATGCGTGCAGCATGAGGATATTTAATTTGAGTTTGTCAAAAATCATGTTTGACAAAAAGTCGCGTTTGACAAATTTGATGACGCTGCTGCCACCTATTGTCACTTCGCCCAAGTCATATTTTTCAAAACCTGTTGAAAAAATTATTAAGTTTTTGGGATAGTCATCATCAAACAACAATTTGTGGTCATGATTGCCTAGACAATAGAAAAACTTGATTTCAGGCAAAGAGGCAATTCCATCCAGCACAAACTTTTTTGTTGATTTTCGCACAACCAATTTGTCAAACAAATCACCGCATAACAAAACTGCCTTGACATCCTCTTTTTTCGCTACTTCCAAAACTTGCGTGAAAAAGCCAAGCCCTTCTTCCTTTAATTGCTTGTTCTTTTCATTATTAACCCTGTAATAGCCGCCTTCCAAATGTAAATCAGCTACATGCAAAATTTTCATACTTTCATTTTAGCACAAATGTGCATTTTAGCAAACAAAAAAGCGTTTTGTTAAACGCTTTTTTCCCAATTAAAATTGATTTGTCCGTTGCATTTTAAAACAAGTGTGTTTTCTGACTCTATGATTGAGTTGATTGACAGAGGATTGAGCTGAGGAAGTTCCCTGTTGAAGTTGACATTTGTGAATTTGAACTGCTGCAAATGAACGCGGTCCTCTGAGTCTAAGTAGTAGAAGAACCTGAGGTTATAAGGGCCATCATAATTCATTGTGATGTTTGTTTTTCCTTCTCTATTGGAAATTTTTGCCATAGTTTTAAGATTTGCAACTTTTGGGACAACAACATTTATTGTTCCTTTTGTTGTGTCAAGCAAAACATCGCTTGCATCCTTTGTTAAAGTTGCAGTGATGTCACCCGTTCCTGTTTTAATTTGTGAGTGCGGAGCAATTGTGCCATCAATTATAACATCTCCCGTTGATGTTTCAATATACACAAAGCCGCCAACTTTTCCAATTTCAAAATCTGTGTCCTTGGCGTTTGGGGCATTTATGCCGTCCTGCTCAATGTTGTTGATTTTGACAACCGAAGATGAAAATTCTGAATTTGAAAAGTCAACTCCATTTGTTACAGTTCCAATTGTCACATAGGCATTTTTTAAGTTGCCAACAAGTTTGTTTTTGATTGATGTGATGTTTATTGTGCCACGGTCAGAGGTCAAATAAACTGGGCCGTCCAACACTGAAACATTGAGTTTGCCTGAGCCAAGTTCAAATTCCATCTTTTGCGCTGTGATTGATGCTGGGATGATGTCAATGTCTCCTTTTTGGGTTGAAAGTGAAAGATTTTCATATTCACTGTCACCATTTGATGAAATTTTTATATCCCCAGTTTTGTTGACAACTGTCAAATTCTTTATTTTAACAGGCAGACTTTTGCCTCTGACTTCAACTCCACCAATATCAACAAGCCCACCGTTGTTTGATATGGTCACATCCATATTTTCAAAAGTGTTGACTTCTGTGTTTGAAATTTGAAGAACTATTTTAACATATTTTGAAAAATACAAGAAGGCTGGCTGCTCTGTCACTGAAATTTTTAGAACGCCGTTTTCAATTGTGACATTATACTCAAAATCTCTTGCTTTCTTGCTTGCCACAAAGCCTTTCGCTTCATTGACAATGTAAATGCCACTATCTTTGTAATCAAAATTTTTCTGGATGCAAACTTGGCTGTAACCTGCGTTAACTTCGACACTTGAAAAATTTGGAGTATCAAAATTTATTGGCACACCTTCCTCTCCTTCCTCTTGAGGTGTGGTTGTTTCAATGTATGTAGTTTCAGAATTAGAAAAATATTCAAGCCACAAAATTGATTTGCCTGGCATAAACAACATGACTACAAATATCACTAGCACTGCTGCTATCAATATCAAAAGGAAAAACCCAAAGTAAAAGAAAAATCCTTTTTTTATTTTTTCTTGTGCCATTTAATTACTCCTTCTTTTTCTATTTTAGCAAATATTTAAAATAAAATCAACAATTTGCCAAAATTATTCTAAAACCGCCTTTATTCTTCTGACACCGCTTGAGGAACTTTCCTCCTTTATAATGCGGAAATGATGAAGTTCGTTTGTGTTCTGGGCATGAGGACCACCGCATATCTCCTTGCTTACATTTCCAATTGTGTAAACTTTGACTTCCTCGCCATACTTGTTTGTGAAAACGCCAAGCGCTCCGCTCTTTTTGGCCTTGTCATAACTCATCACTTCGCACCTAACAGGGATTGCCTGCTTGATGACATCATTGACAAAATTTTCAAGCGTTTTAAGTTCCTCCTCAGTCATCTTGTGGTCAAGATTAAAATCAAATCTGAGTCTTTCTGGAGTGATGTTTGAGCCTTTTTGATAAACATCATCTCCAAACATTTTCCTTAGCCCTGCAAGCATGATATGTGTGGCTGTGTGCAATCTTGCACTTGCCTGTGAAGTGTCCGCCAATCCTCCTTTAAACTGCCCTGCTGACGCGACGCGTGATTTTTCTTGATGCTCTTCATAGGCCTTTTTGTAGCCTTCTTCATCAACATTATATCCGCGCTCTAAGGCAAGTTCTTTTGTAAGTTCAAAAGGAAATCCAAAGGTGTCATAAAGCCTGAAACATGCTTTCCCAGATATAATATTTTCAACAACTTCGCCTTCCTTTGCAAACTGTTTGTGTCTTTCAATGCCTGCAATAACTTTTTCAAATTCTTTATGGCCATCTTCAAGGGCCTTGGCAAATTTTTCAACCTCCTCATCGAAGGCGTCTTTTATTTGCTGGCGGTTTGCTTTGATATCTGCATAATCATCACCATGCTTGTCAACAAAAAGGTCAATTATGTCGGCAAAATACTTCCTGTCAAGACCAATGTTTCTTGCATGGTTGACCGCGCGGCGAATAAATCTGCGAAGCACATATCCTTGGCCAACATTTGACGGTTTGACTGAACGGTAATCTCCAAGCACAAAAACCGCTGAACGAACATGGTCTGTGATAATGCGGTAGGACCTGGTCGCCTTTTCACTGCTGAGATATTTTACCTCCGCCTTGGAGTTGATAAAATCTATCACCGTTTTCAAAATGCCGGTTTCATAGATGTTTGTCACTCCGTTTAAAACGGCTATTGCCCTTTCCAAGCCCATGCCTGTGTCTATATTTGGATTTGCAAGCCTTTCGGCTTTTTCACCCGGCTTTGTCACCTTATACTGCATGAAAACATCGTTCCAAATTTCAAGATATTTGCCGCAAGAACATGCCGGAGAACAATTTGGCCCACATTTTGGCTTGCCTGTGTCAATAAACATTTCACTATCCGGCCCGCATGGCCCAACACCGCTGCCAAGCGCCCACCAATTTTCATCTTTATTTTGGAAAAATATGTTTTGCTTTTTTATGCCCGCTTTTTCCCATGCATTTGCTGTTTCACTGTCACGCGGAGCAATTTCATCACCCTCAAACACGCTGACTGCAAGTTTTTCACTTGGAATTCCAAGATACTTCTTGCTTGTCAAAAATTCATAAGAAAGTTTTATCATCTCCTCTTTTGGACATGAGCCAAGATACCAATTCCCAAGCATTTCAAAAAAGGTCAAGTGCGCTGTGTCACCGACTTCATCAATATCATTTGTTCGTATGCACCTTTGAACATCACATATTTTGTTGCCAGAAGGATGCTTCTCGCCCAAAAGATATGGCACAAGAGGATGCATGCCTGCCGTTGTAAACAACACACTTGGGTCATTTTCTGGAATTATTGACCCACCATCAACACGCTTAAAACCATGCTCTGAAAAAAATTTAAACCATAAATCTTTTAACTCTTTTTCTGTTCTCATTTTCTCACCTTTGTTTATAATATATCCTTTTCAAATATAAGCCCTGCGGCGGCATTGTTTTGCCTGCTTTTTTTCTTTCACCTGTTTCGAGGGCCTCTTTGACGCTGTCAAGACTGAGTTTACCTCTGCCAACATCAATTGCTGTGCCAACCAAAATTCGCACCATGTGTTGCATAAAACCGTTTGCCGTGAAGGTGAAGATGAATTTATCTCCCCTTTTTTTGACTTGGCTAATCATGATTTCTCGCTCAAAACTTTTAACCTGTGCGGCACTTGAGCAGAAACCCTTAAAATTGTGCTTGCCTTTGAATAGTTCAAGACACTCAAGCATTTTATCTTCGTCAAGCGGATAAGAAACATAAGTCATCTGTTTGCGAAACGGCGGGTTAAGTGACGAAGTGACAACATAATTATATGTCTTTTTTTGAACATCAAAGCGCGCGTTAAAATCGCTTTTCACTTTTTTTGCACTTACCACTTTAACATCTTCTGGAAGAAGTGAATTTAAGGCGTCCTTTATTCTTTCAACCGGAAAACCATCCACATCAAAATGCACAACTTGTCCCAAAGCATGCACACCGGCGTCTGTTCTGCTGCTGCCAACAACACTGACCTGCGTGCAAAGAAGTTTTGAAAGCGCCCTCTCAAGTTCTTCTTGCACTGTTCGACAATTCTTTTGACGCTGATAGCCGCAAAAATCACTTCCATCGTAACTTATGACCATCTTAACTCTTTGCATAAGCAAATTATACACTTTTCTTTGGATAAAGCAAAGCATTTCTTTTGATTTTTTCATTTATTATTGTATAATTATCACAAGGAGTTTTCATGAAAAAAACTATTGATGCCAATTCTGCTGTCGGCGAAGTTGCTTTCGCCCTCAGTGAAATTATCCCAGTTTATCCAATCACACCATCTTCGCCTATGGCGGAACTCAGTTCAAAAAAAGCATCAGATGGCAAAGTGAACATATTTGGAGAAAATGTTACAATTGTCGAAATGCAATCTGAAGGCGGCGTTGCTGGCGCTTTGCATGGCGCATGTCTTGGCGGCGCGCTTGGAACAACTTTCACCTCTTCGCAGGGACTTTTGTTGATGATTCCAGACATGTATAAAATGGCTGGAGAGTGTTTGCCCGCCGTTATGCATGTTGCTGCAAGAAGTGTGGCATCCCATGCCCTTTCAATTTTCGGCGACCACTCAGATGTTATGAGCGTGAGGATGACAGGCTTTAATATGCTTTGCTCTTCAAGCGTGCAAGAGGCCCATGACTTTGCCATGATTGCACACATGCTTGCCCAGACATCTCACCTTCCAATTTTGCACTTTTTTGATGGCTTCCGCACAAGCCATGAATATCAAAAAATTGACATGCTTTCGCATGAGGATATGGAAGACTTGTTCCCACTCAAAACAAAGCCATCTTCCTCACCTTTGTCGTCCTTTGCGCCTTTGCAATTTGGCACTGCGCAAAACCCTGATGTCTTCTTTCAAAACAGGCTGGCAAGAGAGCCGCTTTATGACAAAGTTCCATCTTTGGCAGAAGAAGCATTTTCGCTATTTTCAGCAAAAACTGGCAGAAAATATCATATTTTTGACTATTTTGGCCCAAAAAACGCAAAAAATGTTGTAATTATGCTTGGCTCAGGCAGTGAAACTATGTTGGAAAGTTTGCCTTCTCACCCTGATTGCGGACTTGTTAAAGTTCGACTTTTCCGTCCTTTTGATATGGAATATCTCAAGAAAATTTTGCCTAAAACAACCCAAAAAATTATCGTGCTTGACCGCACTCTTGAAAGCGGTGCAAGAGAGCCACTTTATCTTGATGTTGTGAACGCATTAAAGGGACTAAATTTGCAAATTGTAGGTGGCGTTTATGGACTTGGCGGAAAGGATTTCTCTCCTATCGAGGCTAATGCAGTTTTAAAAAATTTCGACAAAATGATGGATGATTTTGTTGTTGGCGTTTGTGATGATGTGAGAAAAAAGAGTCTGCCTCTTGAAGAAAAAACTTTTGACAACAAAGAGATGGAAATCAAAATTTTCGGGCTTGGCTCTGATGGGTCAGTTTCTGCAAGCAAGTCAATAACAAAAATTTTGGGCGAAAAAGATGACAGTTTTGTGCAGGGCTACTTTGAATATGACAGCAAAAAGTCAGGCAGCATGACTATTTCACACCTAAGGATATCTTCAAAGCCAATTCACAGTGCATATCTATGCCGCAACGCAAACATCATCATGATTAACAACTTCTCATTTGTGCATAAGTATCACTGCCTTGACGGGCTTAAAAATGGTGGCACGGTAATTTTTAACACCGTGTTTGAGCCAGAGGAACTTGACAAAATTCTGCCAAATGAATACAAACAAATTTTGCTTGACAAAAAAGCCAAAGTTTTTGTTATAAACGGACATAAAATTGCTCAGTCTCATGGTCTTAATGAAAAAATCAACATTATCATGACAACCGCTCTGTTTGAGGCAACAAAAATAAAACTTGGCTATGAAGACAAACTTTATGATGAAATTCGCACCAACTTCGCTCGCAAAGGACAAAAAGTTGTTGAAAACAACATCTCTTGCGTTATGGACAGCAAAAATGCAATTAAAAACGTTAACTTAAAAACTTTGTCCATTTCTTCAAATGATGTTAAAACTCGTTTTGCGGAAAACTTTAATGACAGGCCTGTTTCATCTTTTTCTCAAAACGGAAGTGTGGAAACAGACACAACAAAATATGAAAAACGCGCCATCGCGGAAAGAATAAGTGAGTGGCAACCTAAAAAATGTTTGCAATGCGGACAATGTGTGCTTGCCTGCCCTCACGGAGCAATTAAAGCCGTGCTGGTGAAAAAACCTCCAAAAGATGTGCCTTTTGTTAAAGCGTATGGCGTTGATGGTTATTATCGTATTCAAGTTTCGCCTGAAGACTGCACTGGTTGTGGTCTTTGCCAGCAGATTTGCCCTGCTCTTGGAAAGGCAATTATTATGAAAAATGCAGCCGACATTTTGCAAAAAGAAAAAATCAATTTTGAAAAGACAGAAAAACTTAAAACAATTTCAAAAACACCTTTTTCAAAATCAACCGTCAAAGGTTTGCAATTTGAGAAAAACTTTTTCGTCTTCCCTGGTGCGTGTGCAGGTTGTGGCGAAACGCCTTACATTAAACTTGCAACCATGCTTTTTGGCAAAAATATGGTGATTGCAAATGCAACAGGATGCTCAAGCATATATGGCGGAAGTTATCCTTCCTGCCCTTTTGCAAAAGATGAAAAAGGCCGCGGCCCTGCTTGGGCAAACAGTTTGTTTGAGGACAATGCTGAATTTGGTCTTGGAATTAAACTTGCAAAAGAAAAACATGGCTTAAAAGAGAGCGTGTGGATAATCGGCGGAGATGGTTGGGCGTATGACATCGGTTTTGGCGGACTTGACCATTTGCTTGCCAGCGGAGAAAATGTTAACATTTTGGTGCTTGACAATGAGTGCTATGCAAACACTGGCGGGCAGGCATCAAAGGCAACACCTGCAGGAGCAAGTTTGAAACTTGCTGATGGCGGCAAAGTCACAAACAAGAAAAATCTTGGACTTATTGCAATGAGTTATGGAAATGTTTATGTCGCATCCGTGGCTCTTGGCGCAGATATGAACCAGTGCATAAAAGCGTTTAGAGAGGCAGAGGCTTACAAAGGCCCAAGTCTTATCATTGCATATTCAACTTGCGTGAACCATGGGTTTGATATGGCAAATTCTTTGACCGAAATGAGAAAGGCTGTGGAAGGCGGATATGTCATGCTGTATCGCTATCATCCTTTGGAAGGTTTTAAACTTGACCGAGGTGAAATGAACAACAAATTTATTCCTTTCCTTTTGGGCGAAAGAAGATATGCATACCTAAATGAAAAAGACCAAAAAAGAGCGAAAGCGCTATTTAAAAAGTCAAAAGAGAGGATGAAACAAAATTTGATTGCATACAAACGCTTGGAACATACAAATGAAAATTTGACTGATTTAAGGTAAAAAATTAAAAAAAAGGGCAAAAAATTGCTCTTTTTTTGTTATTTTATGAATTTTGTTAAAAATCTGCTCATCGCTTTTTCATAGTCAAGTCCTGAAGTTGGATAACTCATCGCATGGTCAGAGCCTTGAGAGGTGAACACCATTTTTCTTTCTTCCGGCACCGCGTCTGACAAAAGTTTAAGGTTTGAATATGGAACAAAATTGTCTTTATCACCATGGATGAACAAAAATGGAAGGTTTGATTTTTTTATTTGTTTGACGGCGTCTGCTTGCTTCAAATCAAAACCATACATTTGCTTTGCATAAGTGTTAAGGATGTTTAACAGCGGCCAGGAAGGAACATGGGCGCGCTTTTTGAAAACATATTTGAATTCTTCATAGGCGTTTGCGTAACCACAATCAGAAATGACGCCTTTGACATTTGTTGGAAGTTTTTCACCACTTGCCATGCAAACCGTGCTTGCACCCATAGATAAACCCATGAGAACAATTTTATAGTTTTGATTTCTTTCAAGCATGGCATTTATCCACTCCACGAGGTCAAGTCGGTCAAGCCAACCCATTGAAATAAATTTGCCTTCGCTTTCGCCATGCGCGCGATTTTCAACGCACAAAATATTGTAATTTTTTTCAACAAAGAATTTTGCATATTGTTGCATTTCCCTATAGTCCGCACCATAACCATGAACAATGATTGCCAATTTGTCAGATGGGTTCTTTAAAAAGTGGCCGACAAGCTTGAGCCCTTCTTTATTTTTAATTTCAAGTCTTTCAAAATCAAACTTCTCCCACCAACAAAAATCAATTTTGTAATTTGCTATTGTTTTTGCCATGGTTTTGTTGACAATTCGTTTGACTGTGCTTTTTCTTGACAGGGCAAGTTTGAAAGTTATCACACCACAAAGAAGATATATCGCCATTAAAAGCAATATTGCGCCGCAAACACACAAGATTATTATTGCTGCAATTTTCATTTGTTCTCTCCTTTATTCAACTATCGCTTTTACGCTCTCCCCTGAATTTGCGTCCTGATAGGTCAGCCAATAGCCAAAACTTTCCTTTTTCTCGTCATCAAGTGGAAACCAAACTGGATACCCTGAAAGTTGTGAAGGCGGCGACTTTTGATAGATGCCCGGAACTCCATAACAAAGATATTTGATTTCGCCATTTTCATCATATATAAGCCCCAAGATGTAATATTCACCGCTGCAATCATATTCGACTTTGACAAACTTGGAAGATGGGATGCACTCCTGCAAATATTCCTCCGGCTTTGCGGTTGAAAATAATGTGTCAATCTGCCCTTTTATTTCATCTATAAAGCGTTTTTCTTGCTGCGGCTCTTCGGCTTGACCAAAAAAGCAACGCTTATATTTACAAGTTTGACATTTGTCCTCTTCTTTTTTTAACTCCTCTTCAATTTGCGCGTCAATTTCTTGCTGGAGTTCGTCATCATATTCAACATGATTTTCATCAAGCACTTCCTTGACTTCTTGGGCACTATTTTTGTCAAGCACTTCATCTGCTATCTGCGAAAGAAGTTCCTCCTGGTCACAACCATTTTGAGTTGAACCAAACAGCACAGGTTTGACAGTTGCACCCATAAAATGCACAACCCCGCACGAAAATATGTCCGCAAGATTAGGCTCAGTTTTAAAGGTGTAAAGACCACTTCCACTTCGGACAAGTCCGCATTTTCTGACCTTTCCGTTTTCGTAAATTCCTAGGCTTAATATGCCATCCATCTCAGGTGGAAAATTATATAACCTAAGTCTGCCTTCGACAAGTTCACCTTTGTTTTCAAGCGTCAATACAGCCTTTAAGTTTTCATCCTCCGTGCCAATAAGCACCAAACTTTTTTTTGCGAACATACTTTCTCTCCTTGCTTTAAATATATTTTACTTGCATTTTCAAATATGCTCACATAAGAAATTTGTTTGGTTTTTGTTTTTTAATGTCATACTTTAAGTTTTTTGAGAATTTGCTTTATAATCTGTTTGGCTGAAAAACCGCTCTTTTGATAAACTTCCTCGCCTTTGCCGCCGCCAATATACTTGTCTAAAGCAATCATAAGGTCATTGGGTCTAAGATATTTTTGCCAGATATTGTCATTGGATGCCTCTATTGTAACCCTGAGGCGTGCCCCATACTGCATGACTTTTTCCTTGTAAGACTCACTTTGCTTTTCAAAGATTTCAAAACATGGCATGCTTATAACACTGACATCATAGTTCTTTTCAAGTTCTTTTGCAACTTCCATTGCAAGAGGGACTTCACTGCCGCTTGCCATAATGACAATATCCGCCTGTTTTTTGGCATTTTTAAGCACATATCCGCCCTGCATTGCTTTTTTGACGCTTGTAAGCCTGGTTTGAGGTATTTCATCGCGACTTAAAACAATTGAGGTTGGTTTTCTGTCCGTCAAATAACTTTTGTATGCTGCCACAAGTTCGTTGGCGTCAGTTGGCCTGAACACATTTAGACCAATTATGCCACGAAGTTGGCCAAGTTGTTCAAAAGGATAATGCGTTGGCCCATCATAGCCAAGTTTTACGCTGTCATGCGTGAAGATGTCAAGCACTGGAAGGTTCATCATTGCGCGACTTCTTAAGGCAGGAAGCATGTAATTTGAAAAGGCAAGAAAGGTCGCGTCAAACGGCAAAAAGTCCTCATACAAACTTATGCCGTTGCAAATTGCACCCATCGCATGCTCGCGTGCACCAAAATGCATGTTTTTGCCACGCTTGTCGCCTGCAAGAAAATCCCTTCCGCTTGTTATATATGCCCGTGTGGCCGGTGCAACATCCGCTGTGCCACCCAAAATTTGCGGGAGTTTGTCGCTAAGTTCGTTCAAAATGATGTTGTTTGCCTCGCGCATTGGGATAGAACGAAGTTTGTCCATTGATGCAAGTTTTTCAAAATCAATTTTTTTCATGTCAAAAAAACTGATAAGTTTTTTAAATAATTCCGGATGTGATGTGCCATACACCGCCAAATCTTGATTCCATTTTTCGTGTGCCATTTTGCCGCGTATTGTGCTTGCCATGCATAGTTCCCTCACATCGCTTGGAATATAAAAACTTTCGCTCACACCCAACTTTTCTTTAAAAACCTCAAGTTCTTCCTTTGTGAGAGGATGTGCATGGATGGAACTTGTGCCTTCCTTTTCCGTGCCTATGCCAATGGTGGTGTGAAAAATGATGATGGTTGGCTTGTCTGATTTTTTTGCCCTGCCAATCGCTCTCGTGCAAGCGTAATAAGAATTTCCATTTTTAACATCAATCACATTAAAGCCCATGGCTTTAAATTTTTTCGCCACATTTTCTCTGTTTGTTAAACTTAATGAGCCATCAATTGTCACATCATTGCAATCATATAAAAGAATAAATTTGTTAAGTCTGTAAGCACCTGCAAGCGAGCATGCCTCCATGGCCACACCTTCCATAAGGTCGCCATCTCCTGCGTAACAATATGTGTAATTGTTGATTATTGGAAAACCTATGGCATTAAAGCGCTCCGCCATAAAACTTTCCGCTATTGCCATGCCAACGGCGTTTGCAACGCCCTGTCCAAGTGCGCCCGTGGTTGTTTCCACAGAACTGATAAGACCAAATTCTGGGTGTCCAGCGGTGTTTGAGCCAAATTTGCAAAATTCTTTTAAATCTTGCAAACTTACATCAAAGCCAAACATGGCAAGAAGAGAATAATACAGGCTGCTCACATGTCCTGCGGACAGAACAAATCTGTCACGGTTCAAAAAGTCCGTGTCAGAAACATCATAATTATAGTGGTCTTTAAAAAGGCTGAATAATATTGCGCTGCCGCCAAGTGCAGAGCCAGTGTGTCCGCTGCCTGCATTTGAAATTGTTTGTGCAGTGAGCGCTTTAAGATAATTTAGCGCTTTATTAATAAGTTTTCTCATAACTCTTTCCCTATTTCACTGAGCAATTTTTTAAAATCATTTTCACCGCTGCCACTGACATTAACTTTTATGTCCGCTTGCTTTGATAAATATATGTCCCTGTCCTCATACGCAATTTTGTTAAGGCCGTCTTTTGCGCTCACTCTGTTTTTTGGCACATGAAGATATATGTTAGGATGGATGGTCTTAAATAGCGCTTCATTTTCTTGATAGGTGTCATAATCGACATATATCAGAGCGTTTTCATACTCGGTGATTGCTCTGACAATCTCCCTTTCCCTTTTCTTCAAATATTCTATCCCGCACTTTTCAAGCATTGTTGCACTGTCAAAGAGGTTATACTCCAAAATGTCCTTACAACAAGCAAAATGCAACCCCACATCATTTGCAAACATTTGCGACAAGGTTTTGCCTGTGGCGTTTGATAAACATGTTATTAAAATACTTGTTCCCAACTTTTTCATATTAATATTTTACCATACTTTATATTTTAACCAAATAAATTACACCTATTTTTTTACATCTTTTTTATTTGGTGGGTTTTTTTTAGGCTCTGGCACTGCCCAAACGACAAATATTACAACCAAAATTAGCGAGCAAATAAGCACATAGTCAATCATTTGTCCTTTGCCGTTCACATCCAAAACTCCTCCTTTGACCGCCAAAATTATATCTCCAACTTGGTCTGTTCTGAGGACTTTTACGCCAAATTTGTTCAAATTTTCAAGTGTCGCCTGCGTTGGATGGCCATATTTGTTGTCCTTTCCGCAACTTATCACGCCATATTGCGGGCTTGTCGCGTTCAAAAAAACTTCCGAGGTGGAAGAATTTGAGCCATGATGTCCAATTTTTAAAACATCCACATTTATCATTGAGCCATATTGCGTGACCACGCTCTCTTCCTGCTTCTTTTCTGCATCACCAGTGAACAAAAATTTGACGCCGTCTAAATCAGCAAGCACTATTGCAGAACTTTGATTTGTGTCAGAAACAGGCTGCTGCGAGGGATATAAAAAACTTACTGTGTAGTTTTCGCCCTGAATTGAGATGGCATCACTTGAATAAAAAATGTTGCAATTTTGCTCGTCATGCTCCCTTTTGGCATAAGTGATGACTGTGTCATATATCTTCGTGTCTTGCAGCGGATAGGCGCTTGGGGTATCTTCTGAACGAGAGCGGAACATCGGCCTATAAAAATTTTTGACTTCAAACTGCTCAAAAACTTTGTCGCCAGAACCAATATGGTCCTCATCCGGATGCGTTATGAGAAAATACTCTATTGTGTCAATTCCAAGCCCAGAGATATACGAGGTCACTTTTTCACTGCTTGATGCTGGCCCGCAATCAATAAGCATGTTTTTGCCATCGTCAAACTCTATGAGCGTGCTATCTCCCTGACCGACATCTATGTAATGCACGCTGAAATCTGCTGGGACAGAACTTAACTTGTCCCAATGATACACCTTGGCTGAAATATCCTCCCTATACACATAAATAAGGGCAATGGCAGTAAACAAAATCAGCGTGATAAAAATTCTGATTGCTAAAGATATGAAAGAATATTTATATGAAAACTTCTTTTTCATACAAACTCCGTTTCATTTTCCGTTGTGAATTTTCTTTTTAAAAATGGCTTTTTTCGGTTAAACAACTGCATAATCTCTGGCATAAGGTCTATCGTTGCCCTGTAGCCTTCCTCAACCATTTCATCAAGACCATCAGTTTTTGTCGCCCTAAATTGCTTTGTTTCTGGAGCAATAACCACATCTGAATTGACATAGCCTTTGACCGCGTTTGATTTCATGAGGATTCTTATTGAACAACTTAAAACATCAAAAAGTTTTGAACTTTCCGTTCCATAAGTGCGTGATTTGTTGCAGTCAACACAGACAACATAATCACACCCAAAATGCCTTGGGATATCCGCTGGGATGGTATTTTGAAGTCCGCCATCACACAGGAGCATGCCACCAAATTCAACAGGCACAAACACCCCTGGCACACAACATGACCCCGCCACCGCTTTTGCAAGATTTCCATGCGAAATGCAAACCTGCTTGGTGCTTTTTATGTCCACCGCCACCGCCGAAAAAGGCGTTTTTAAATCTTCTATGTTTATATCTCCAAAAAAGTCAGTCATCATTTTTTCTATGCCATCTGTTTTTGACGGCATGAGAGGAATATGGTTGGTGCGGATATCTTTAGCCTTTAATTTTTTGGCTGTTTCATAAATCTCCTGCCAGCTTTTCCCCGCGGCATAAGCAGCACCAATCACACTTCCAGCACTTGTGCCAGCAATATAGTCAAACTTAAGACCAAACTCGTCAAAAGCCTTGATTGCCCCAATGTGGGTGAACCCGCGCGCGCCACCACCGCCAAACGCTATGCCAATTTTTACTTTGCGACTGAACATTTTTCTCCTTAAATGTAAATTATGTTAAAAAGCAGAAGCTGTAATGCATTTGTTTGCAACATTAAACCTGATTTGACCGAATAATCAACCTCTTCCAAAAGCGAACATATCTTTTTTAATTGTGCTTTTGAAAACTTTCTTGCAAGTTCTTTTGCTTTGATTATTGCATATTCTTTAACGCCCAAAAGTGAGGCAAGTTCCGAATTGGTTTTGTCCGAAATTGAAACATAAAATAACCGCCTAAACTGATTTGTTATCAAGGCAAAAATACCCTGCTGTTTTTCCATTTCCTTCATGAGTTTGACCGCTTTGTCACCATCTTTTTTGGCAAGTGCCTCAGTAAGTTCAAACACCGAATATTCAGCGTCCTTGTTCACAAGTTCGTTTATCATGTCGGCTGTGATTTGCTCAGAATTTAGGTCGTAGCAGACAAGTTTGTTTAATTCACACATTATTCTTGTCAAATATCCGTTGCATGCCTCTATTAAAACATTAAGCCCTTCCGGCGAAATGGTTTTTCCAAGCCTTGAAAGATAAGTTTGAACAATCCTTTTCACCATTTCCCTGTCCATTCTGTTGGCGTCAACAAAGACAAAATCTTTTTTCAAAATTTCAAGATTTTTGTTGTAATCAAGCACAACAACAACCGTTGTTTTTGGAATTTTAAGCAGCATTTGTGTCAACTTTTTTTTGTCGCTTTCCTTTGGTGAGCCACCCTTTATGACAATCAACCTTTTTTTGTCAACTATCGGCAACTGCTCAGATGATTGATAGATTGCGTCAAGCGAAAAGTTTTCATCATCAAAAATTGACACATTGAACTCTTCCAAGGTGATATCACAGGCACTTTTTATCATTGATAACGCTTTGTCAAAAAGATAAAAATCATCGCCTTCAACAAGATAGACGCTGGCAAGTCCTGTTTGTAATCTTTTTTTGAGAGTTTTCAATCTATCCTCCACGCATGTTTGCTTGCAAAATCATATTTTACACTGCCGCTTGCTTTCAAAGAATAATCACTTTCCCCCGTCAGCATTGAAACATGATAATCACAAAAATAATCGCCTGTTTCATAAGTGTAAATAAAATCATATTTCGTTGATGAAAGCATTTCTTGTGCCTTTTTATTATAACCCACATTGCTCAAATTTGTAAAGAAAATTTTAACACCGTCAACCTCAAAAGTGTATATACCACTTTCAACTTTGAATTTAAAGTCGCCGGCATAACCTTCACTTTCAAGCACAACTTCGCCTCCATAGGTGTTTTGACTATTAAGGCCAAAGATATAATCAACCTGGTTGCATTTTTGCATGCTTAGATAATATTTGATTGTATCTTCGTCATAATTTACGCACAAAACTTCACCGCTCTTGCTTTGCAAAATTAGTGAAGGAGAATAAGAACTATAACTTGAACAAATGACGCTGGCACTTGTTCCGGTGTCCGCAACCGCCCCTGTTATCATTGTGCAAAGCGCCATCATTGTTGTCAAAATAAGGCAAAGCGCCCATTTGAGTTTGTCGCTTGCAAGAAGATAATAACTTGCAACAAAGATTATCCCCCACAAAAGCGCTGTGAACACCATATCAAACGGAATCAGTGTGATTTTAAGTGATGTTGATGCAAAGAACGCGGCAATTTGCACGAGTGCGACAAACCCCCACTCACAAACTTTAAGAGTTATTCCACACGCAGAAAAAAGCATTGTTAAAATTGTGAAAATAATCAAAAGTGTGAACAAAACACTAAAAAATGGCACAGCAATAAAATTTGCAAACACACTTAAAAAGTTAAATGTTCCAAAAAACGCGGCCGCAAATGGCAATACGCCAATCTCTGCCGAAATTGAAACGGCTATTGGAGATGCAACTTTGTCTGGCAACACTTTGCAAAGCAATTTTTTAAGTGGCGAATACAAAAACCCTATTCCAAAAGCGCAACCATAACTCATCAAAAAGCCGCTGTCTAATGCAAACAAAGGGAAAATGAAAAGCGTTATCAAACCTGCAACGCTTATTGAATTGAGAAGGTCATATTGTTTTGAAAACAGCCCCGCTAAAGAAAGGACAATGCCCATAATCATGGCTCTTACAACTGACGGGGCAAATCCACATATTGCTGTGTAAATCAGCGAAATACAAAAGATTAAAATGAAATTTATAAATTTGTTGACTTTTAACTTTTTCAGCACGAACGAAATTACCGCAATTAAAAATGAAATATGCAATCCTGAAACTGTCAAAAGATGAACAATGCCTGCTCCACTAAACTCTGTTAAAACCTCATCATCTATTTCAGATTTTTCGCCCGTCAGCACCGCATACGCCAAATCTGCAGACTCCGAACTCATGTTCTTATACAAAACATTTTTAATCTGCTCACGCGCCTTTTCATCAAAAGTTTTGCTGCCACTGACAAGATTTAAATCCTCAGCGTTGACGGTTGAATTATACGCAACTTCGCGCCTGTAAGAAAAACTATTGAACGAACCGAGAGTGAACATTTTGATATGCTCAAGAGAGCCTTCATACATGACAAAATCACCCACTTGAAATTCACTGCTCGCCTCTCCCTGCACCCGCAAAGATACTCCGCCAACTCTGTTTGTGTTTGCGGTGACTTTTTCAAGCGTCAAAAAGTTCCCGTCAACCGAACAAACTCGTCCGCTGATATACACATTTTGATATTCTTTTCCCATAAAAGTGTTGTAGGAAAGAAAATAAACCCCATTTCCACCAAAGAAAAACAGGGCTGCTATTAAAAGCGCATAAAACTTTTTTCTGCACACGCTTGATATTATTAAAATCAAAAATATTGAAATTGTGATGACAATTGCCGCCCAGCTTCCCATGTATAGCGAACGAGCCAAGCATATTCCTGCAAGCAGTGACAAAAACGCAATGAGAAGTGGACGAAAATTGATTGTGAATTTGCTTTTTTCTTTTGTTTGCAATTTTAATTTCTTCCGACCAAATAATCTATTGTAACATCAAAATAGTCAGCAAGTTTGATAAGCCAAAAAATGTTAGGCTCAACCTGTCCCTTCTCCCAAAAACTCACTTGACGCTGTGAAGCACCAATCTTTTCAGCCAAAGCTGACTGAGTGAGTTCAACTTCTCTTCTTAAATCTTTCAATCTGGTTGCAAAAGTTTCTTTTTCCATAACAATGTTAAGTTTAGATTATTTTCTTCTAATTGTATCATGTTAGATGATTTTTGTCTAAACTTTTTTACATTTTCCGACACTCTTCGCTTTTGCACCCATGCATAGATTTTGTCAAGATATTTACCCTAATGACGAATAATCTTCTTAAATGAGGTGAATAAATGGATAAGTTTAAAAAATACGCCAAAGTTTTTGCTGAAAAAACCAAAGATTTTGATGAAAATTCAGTTTTGCAAACGAATATTGCGGGCATGGAAACTTTGAACCCCTATTCGCATAAACTGATAGCGAAAGAGGACTTTTCTTTGCCAGATGATGTGGCAGAGGAACTTAAACCTCTTAAAATTGCTGATTTATGTGACTTTGAGAAGGAGTTATGCAAGAAATAAGTGTTAAACGCGGAGAAATTTATATGGCTGACCTTAGCCCCGTTGTCGGAAGTGAACAAGGAGGCATAAGGCCTGTTTTAATCATACAAAACAATATTGGCAACAAATTCTCCCCAACTGTTATTGTTTCTGCCATAACAAGCAAACTTGACAAAGCCAAACTCCCCACACACATTGAACTTCCCAGTGAAAAATATCACTTGCCAAAGGACAGCGTTGCCCTTTTGGAACAAATACGCACACTTGATAAAAGACGCTTAAGAGAAAAGATAACCTCACTCGAAGATAACAAAATGAAAGAAATAAACAGAGCAATACTTATTTCACTGGGGTTCTTTAACGATAACTAAGGGTGAAAAAAACTTCGAGCAAACCTCGAAGTTTTTTGTTTTACGCTGACGTGAAACTTTTGCCGCTTAAATAACTGTCAACCGAACTTGCCGTTGGCCCTGTGATGCGGACGAACTGTTTTAGCACCGGAAGGCCACCGTTGACCGTTGAACTGCAAATCCAATCGCTGGCAGTAAAGCCGGTCCAATATATTTTCACTGTGCCTTGACAAATGTACACGCCGCCAAGATAAGCATAGCCGTTCGCACCATATGGAATTAGACCGCCCGTTGTGGTTTTGGAGCCATTGTAAAAAGAATTTTCGATTCTCACGCCAACGACATTTGTACCTGAGTTGTTGCCGACAAACGCAGCCGGCGTTCCAGAACTTACCGTGAACCGTCCTGTCAAGCCGACATTTTGGATGACCAATATATATTCCGAATCGCTTGCTTTTGAGACCACTCCAACGACACCCGCCGAGCCGTAACTTACGCTTGTCCAATTGAAATCAATGTAAACATTTTCAATTGTCGTTCGCGTGCTGCCGGTCGCAGAGCCAATCAGAGAAGTCATTTCGCTCCTGCTGTTGTTCCAGCCCAAGAAGTAAAGATTTCTGACCACGCCGTTTGTCATTTTTTCAATGAAATGACTTGAATTGAAATTCAATATGTAGTGTCCCTGCCCGTCAAATGTGCCATTAAAACTCGGGATCGGCGAGATGTACTCCCCTTTGCAGTTGATGTTGTTGTCAAGATAAATTGTTGCGCCGCTAAAACTATATCCCGCTTCTATATATTTTACAAAATTTTTTAGACCTTCAAAATTTAATATGTGATACTCTGTGCTTGATTTTTTTGTTATGCCGATGGAAGTATCAAAGGTTATATTTTCAATTGCGGCGGAACATAATCCAAATAAATTCAAGTTGGCCACAGGACGAACTCCCATTGGGATATAAGGATAAACAGGAGTGGTGCTTAGACCGTTAAAGCTGTTTGTTTGCCTATCTTGGATATAAGCAGCTTCTCCTTTGCCGTACGTCGAGCGGAGATAATAAGAGGCTCCATAATACGCTTGATTTTCCGTTATGTTCCACGTGAACATATCATAGACTCCTGGCAAAAACAAAAAGTCATAAGCCCAATTGTTATAGCCGTCTTTTTGCGTGTAATTTACGCAATTGCTGTTTGGCGAGGTTCCGTTTAACATATCGTTGAAAGTGACATTCCAACCACCTTCCCCTGCCATCTTTGGATTGGCTTGAAGCGGGCTGTTGGTTGGAAAATCAAAAAGCGGCATGTCTCCACCCAAAAGAAACATATAATCCAAATATTCTGCGTAAATAGAAGTGCCGGAATAGTCATATCCTAGCGTGTCCGAGCCATCACCTAAAAGATAATCTGGTGTCATAGGCATGGAATTATTGTTGCCATTGCCTAAAACAACGGAACGCATAAATGATGTGCCATACATATCCGCAGGATATTCGGCAGAACTAGCGTCCATTGGAGCCGTGTTATAACTTACGTCATAAAATGGTGCATATCCATCATAAAACTCCAAGCCAGACAAATGGACTGGGTCTACCATAGGCGAATACTGCCCACAATATGCTTGCATAAGCGTGACTTCAAAGCCAAAGTATTGAGCATTAAGAGCAAACACTGGTGTCCAAAGCATGAAACCATCATCAAGAAGAATATCTTTGCCATTATTGTTTCCACAAATCTCGGCGGAATTTAAAGTTGTGCCATGACCCGTGCCAGTCGTAGACGTCGGCGTCCAAGACACGAAAAAGTCCTCATAATTGAAGATATTTATGGATGAGTCCCCCGTCAGTTTTTTCAAAAAAGTGTTTACGCCCAATGGGTCAATTGCTCCGTTAGAAGGATTGACAATGCTGACGTAATCATAATTTTCGCTATAGCCCGCCGCAGTGATTGTGGATTGAGAAGAGGAATCGCCAAAAAGAGGCGAAAGGTTTGGAAAACAAAACATGGACAAAACAAAAGCCAAGGCACATGAAAAAGCGATTTTCAAACGCCTCGGCTTATTTTGAAAATGTGGATAACTTTTAGTTAGGCTATAAGGTTGCCCCCCCCCCCGGTGGGTAACAAAATGTTGCATACTTCCCTCGCTTGAAGTTTTATCCCTGTGGATAACTTACGTGATTAGTATAACCCATATTGTGTAAAAAACAAAATGTTTTTAAGAAAAAAACATTTTTAAGTGAAACGAGAAAAGTGAAAAGTTAAGGATAGCCTCGAAGTCAGGCGTCGAAGTTTTTTTGCAAAAATATAGCAAAAGTCTTGCAATTTTTACAAATTTTTGTTATCATTATTTCGCATTTGGATGTGGCCTCCTGGTCAATCGGTTAAGACGCCGCCCTCTCACGGCGGAATGAGGGGTTCGACTCCCCTGGAGGCTACCAGAAAAAAAACGGCACTTGGGCTCGGATTGCTAAACGCAATCGCTCGAGTGTCGTTTGTTTTTTCGCCATTTCGAAAAAATGATGGACATTTTTTCGAGGAGCAACGCAAAGTATCACTTCGAAGTTCTTCCAAAAATGATTGTCATTTTTGGAAAGAGGAGTATACGAGCGAGGCTTTTAGGATTGTGCTATACAATCCGCCACCGAGCGAGATTTACGACGAGGGCGCTTATTTTTTTGTTTCGCGGCCATACGAAAATTGCGCTGCGCTGGCAATTTTGCCGCGACTTCTTTGTGAAAGTTAGGCTTCGCAAGAAAATAAAACAAAGGCTTTAAAGCCTTGTTTTTTAATTTAAACATATGGGGAGTCGAACGGACGGGAAAAGCAGAATTATGCCAGTGATTTTCTCATGTCAATGGCAGGCAGTGTTTCTCCTCCCCAAAGGAAACATCTGAGCATTGGCAAACCATAATTTAAACCTTTTGCAACGCACCATTTTGATGATGTGAAATTATTATCCAAAATAACGGTGCTGCTTCCATCAGGAGACGCATAAACTCCTTGGAAATGAATTGTGTTGTTATCAACCATCTCTTGAATCAAAGTTTTTAATGATGCGCCAAAATTTTTCCCTATTATGCATGTGTCATACGCAAGCCAATCACTATCTCTAAATGAATCATATATTACTGTCTCGCTATCAATAAGATAAAAACAACATTCGTTAGTTATAAGCGTGCTGTATTGTTCAATTTGTAACACTATGTAAGAGGAGTAAAAACAGAAACATTGATTTAAGGTTACTGTTGACATAAATATTGCCCCAACAACGCATCCATAAGGACTACCTTCCGGGGCTCTCATGGTTCTTACATTGGAAATTTCAACATCCGCATTTGATATACCGCCGACACATAACATTCCTCTGCAAGCAGAAACCATAAAAACAATGTCATTTATATAAACTCGCAGACGGTGTGTAAAAGTGCCTCTATCTGAATCATATATCTGCATCACAAGCCCAGCATCCCTTAACCAAATTGATGGAGAGTTTATTGTAATATGAGAAATGTTGACAATTAATGTTTCTTTGATATTTGTGTTTACAATCTTCTCTATCATTGCTCTGCCATTATCTTGTGAACCAGTGCTTGAAAAAACAATATTTCGAATATCAGCATTGCCGACATATCCAAATAAATTTATGGCTTCTAGTTCTATGCAATGCCCCTGCCCATCAAATACTCCTTGAAACGGAGCACTTTCAGAATGAGCAATTACTTCTGGATAACTGTTAAACATTCCAGTTGTTTGCTTTAAAGTTATATCATTTTCAAGCAAAAATGTCCAATTGACATCATATTGACCGGTATAGTTTGATAAAGTCACAAGCCCCGTAACTGACTCGATATAGAAAATGACTTTTTGTCCACCAGCATCAGGATAAATGTCATCTAGTATCATATAACCATATCTATAATGTAGCCCAGGGGCATTATTATTTATTACTAAATCAAGTAATGACCCTCCACTTGCTGCGGCGACTAAGGTGTTTTGTGTTTCGCTTGGCAGAGCGGTGACTTCGGTGGTTGGAAGAGCGTTAAGCGGAAAACAAATAAGTGCAAAAATAAAAGCCAAAGCAGTTGAAAAAATTATTTTCAAAAACTTTGGCTTATTTTGAAAATGTGGATAACTTTTAGTTAGGCAGTAAGGCTGCCCCCCCCCCCCGGTGGGTAACAAAATGTTGCATACTTCCCTCGCTTGAAGTT
>CANPWN010000015.1 GCA_947584415.1 uncultured Clostridia bacterium
CTGTAATAGGCAGGTTGCTCACGCGTTACTCACCCGTCCGCCACTAAGTTTGGGAAAGGGCAAGCCCTTTCCCAAACTCCGTTCGACTTGCATGTTTGAAGCACGCCGCCAGCGTTCGTCCTGAGCCAGGATCAAACTCTAACGTTCTTTATTTTCTTAAAGTTTGTTTTTCTTAGTTTAATCCTTTAACTCAATAACTTGACTTAAATTGACTTTGGTTTATTCAATTCTTTCCTTTCTTTATTTGTATATGGTTCGTTGCCGACCTTTGATTAGTCAGCATAGATATATTAGCATATAGAAAATATTAAGTCAACTATTTTTTCAAAGAAAAATAAAAAAAGATTGACTTTTTTGAAGGTCAACCTTCATCAGTATTAAAGAAATCAAAGGCTTTCATTATCTCTTCAAGTCCTATTTTTGGGTTTACCGCTTCTTTTAAATCAAAGCCATTGCCCTGCTCTGAATCCTGTTTTTTAACGCTGACACGGGCAATTCGCACTTCTTTTGGATTTTCTCCACCCCGCCTATACTCTTGCATTTTGCCGAGCAGCGCCCTCATGGAATCATTGTTGGAATTTATTGGACTTGTGATAACAGACGGCGAATCATTTTTTGCCTGACCAAGCACATCATCAAGTTCGCTTACAAGCACACCAAGTTCTCTGTCTGACTGAAGTTCCGGGTGCAATAAATACATTTTTTGAAGCACATCCTCAAACTTTCTGTAAACAAGCGTCATTTGTTCAATTTTGAGGGCATACATACTTCTTGAACCTTCTTCTTGAAATTTTTGGGCGTCTTCAAACACTTGGATGGCTTTTAAAATGCTTTTTTCTTTGGCTTCCACTTCCGCTTTTTGACTTTGAAGGTCAAGATATTTCTTTTCTGCCTCCAACAAAGAAAACTTTTGCTCTAACATTTCCGCTTTAAGACGAGTTATGTATTCATCAACTTCGTTTTTGTTGTAGCCATTTTGCTCGCTATCAAACATCTTTCACCTAACCTTTTTAAAATATCTATAAATGAGTATAGCACAAGTAAAAAAGAAAATAAACAAAAATATTGAATATATTGAAAGAAAAACTGCTAAATTTATAATCCTAATGCAAAAAATAAAACCTAAACTGCCGCTGACAACCTGCAAAACGCCAAAATAAAACTGAAATTTTTGTTTTGTGAAGATAAAAGTCACTATGCTGGCAACCCCTGATGAAATGAGAAGAAGAAGTGATTTGTATGGCAAAGGAATAAGATAACTTATCACGCCAACAATTCCCAAAAACAATAACAGAAAACCAAAATAACAAGCGCTGTCCAATTTGAATAAAAATGCTTTTGCAAGACTATGAAGTCCAGCAAAGCCACAAAATATGAAAAACCACAAAAAATAATTTTTTACAACCAAAATTGAATATAAAATCAGTCCTCCTGCCAATATCAAGTTGACAGCAAGACTTACTCTTAACAATGTTGACCGCTTTAAACCAAATATTCTTGAACGCATAAAAAAATTATTGCCAAAAAGACGGCAATAATTACTTATCTTCCATATTCAATTTTTTTATAGGTCGTTTTAAAGCATACCTGTAAACAAGCACAATGGTGATATATATAACGCCCGTTGCAATCAGCAATATGCTGAGAAGTTGCGACACTTTAAGGCTGCCAAGCATAAGGCTGTCACCGCGTATTGTTTCAATCATTGCCCTGCCAATGCCATATAAGATGAAATATGCCGCGGTCACAATTCCCCTGTCATGAATATTTTTGCCAAGATACAAAATGAGCATCAGCGCAGCAAAGACCAAGAAGTTCCACAGGCTTTCATAGAAAAATGTTGAATAATGCCACACGCCATCAATCATTGTTGCAAACGGAAACCACATGTGAGATGGGTTTGTCACGGCTATGCCATAACAACATCCTGAAAAATAACAACCTATTCTTCCCAACGCCTGCCCCAAAATGAGTGACGGCACGGCTATGTCAGTGACTGCAAAAAAGTTCTTTTTGTGTATTAAACAATATAAGCCAATGGCGAGCGCGCCACCTATAACACCGCCATAAATTGCAAGTCCGCCATCCCATATTCTTAAAACGCTGACGAAATCTGGAAATTCGTCAAGTGAAAAGAGAACATAATATATTCTTGCGCCAATTACAGCAAGTGGCAAGACATAGCACGCCAAAACGAGAATATCATTTGACTTTAATCCCCGTTTTTTTGCATTTAAACATGCAACAATGACACCAATTGCCATTGCTAAAGCCATGATTAAACCATAAAACTTTATTTGAAGTGAGCCAATATAAAATCCATCAATAACACTTAACATATTTAATATTATACTCATGCTTTTTATTATTGTCAAACCACTTTCAAAAAAAGCAATTTTTCGTCAAAACTTTCAATTTTCTAACACATTGCAAATCTTTATCACATCATGTTTGATTAACACATCTTCTTTGTCAAGTTTGTCGCATATTGCATAAAGCGTCACGGAATTTGTGTCTGACGCATAAGGAAGCCCCATGAAGGCTTTGATGATTTTGTCTGTGTCTAAAGCATGACCCCCAATTTTTTCCTGGGAGGCAAAAATTTTGTCAAGATTGGTCATAATTCCGCCCACATTATACAATATCATGTTGACGTTTTGGCCGGATAGCGCAAGATTTTTCACAAGTGAAAAGGCGTCCTCAATGCAGTCATAATGATTTTGCTGGTTGCAACTAAAATCAGTGGTTATGAAAATTATGTTCTTTTTATCCCCTATTTTTAGAGTGTCCTCATAACACAGGTCGCACCCAACGAAGACATTGACACATTTCTGTGAAGAGATGTATTTTAAAATATCATCAAGTTTGTTTGCCATATATAAAGGTGTGTCAAGCAAAAACACGTTTTTGCCACCCACCAAAATTTTTCCAAGGCTTGTTTCACAGAGTGGCGGAATTTTTTTAATCACTTGTATTGTTGTTTGGCGAGGACATTCATCAACTTTAAAACCATTAATTGAAATAATATTTTTTAAAGTCGTGTGTCCATCAATTTCAACGGCTTCACCACAGATGTAATCTCCACTTCTAAGTTTGAAATGTTGAACATGCTCACTTGAAATTTGAACCGGTTGATAACAATGCATGTCAATAAAATATACTGTCTGCCTAAGTCTGACAACTCCGCAAACTTTTTCTGTGAACTGCTTTATTTCAGATTGATTGAAAAAGATGGTCGTATCTGGCTCTGTTTCAGGTTTTAACATGTCAAGCAGTTCATCTATGTGCTTAAGTTTTTTAAATGGCCTGCCCTTATTGCTCTGCTTTGGCTCAGAAACCTGTCCCGTTGTGAGAGCCACTGAAATTTCATCAATAAGTGTTTCTCTGAGTTTTGTCGTTGGTGATTTAATGCCGAGTTCGCGTGCCAAACCCCTAAGTTCATAGACGCCAAACGAACTTATCTTCTCTCTGTTTTTATCAATATCATTATCTTTAAATAAATCTGACATTTCAACTCCAGTTTGAGATTAACATAATTTTGTAAAAAAGTCAACAAAAATAAAAACCATGGAACTTTTTTCGCCATTTGACTGCTTTTTTAGACATTTTTTATTTTATCATCACTTTTTAAAAAATTATGTAATTTTTCTTGACAAGCATGCACAAATTGTGTAAAATAATCTTCGCAAGCTTGTGAAGAAGTTTGTGTTGTTTGGCTCGGTAGTTCAGTTGGTTAGAACGCCAGCCTGTCACGCTGGAGGTCGTGGGTCCGAGCCCCATCCGAGTCGCCAAACATTATGCCCATAAGCTAAAGTCAATCAGGACTGATGCTTTGGGGCCCCGAAAAACTTGAAAAGTTTTTTGGGAGCGGAGCAAATGAGCGTCAAATGAACTTTGCGAAAAGCAAAGTGAGTCAAAAGCGATATTTGCGCAGCTGCGAGGGTGGTTCGATTCCCTGCCCGCACGGCCCAAAGGTGGAATCGAACATTATGCCCAGATAGCTCAGTCGGTAGAGCAAAGGACTGAAAATCCTTGTGTCGGTGGTTCGATTCCACCTTTGGGCACCACAGTGCACAAAGTGGAAGAACCACTAAATCTCTCGCAAGAGAGAGTTCTCACCTTTGGGCACCACCGTGACCAAAGATAAACATAACCTTTGGACACAATCGGGGCACAAAGATTAAGTTCTTTGTGCGCCCACACCCCCTTTGCTGGCGTGGCTCAACGGTAGAGCAGCTGACTTGTAATCAGCAGGTTGTAGGTTCGATTCCTATCGCCAGCTCCAAAACGGACTTTTAATGGTCCGCTTTTTTATTTTATGAAAACGAATGGCAACTATTTTTAAAATTTATTGTTTTTTTCTTGACAAGAAAACTCTAATTGTGTAAAATAGTCAACGCAAGCCTAGGAGCAGCGGGGTGTGGCTCAGTTGGTAGAGCGCGTGGTTTGGGACCATGAGGTCGGGGGTTCGAGACCCTCCACCCCGACCACCATCTTAGGCTTCAATCATTTTAGCCGAGCCTTTAAGAACTTAATGCAAAGCATTAATTCAAGAGGTTACTAGCCGGCTCAAGAACAGAACAAAAATGTTTGCTTGCAAGGACATTTTTGGTTAGAGCAACCGGCTCATAACCGGTCGGTCCGGGGTCCGAGTCCCTGAAGGCCCACCAACAAAAAGAACATGGGAAGGTTGCAGAGCGGCCAAATGCAACGGACTGTAAATCCGTCGACTTCGTCTTCGATGGTTCGAATCCATCCCTTCCCACCAAAAGAGAAAACACACTTTAATTTTAAGTATGTTTTTTGTCAGTTCGTTTTGGAATTTGGGCGGATGATGGTATAATTGGTTTAGGAGAAAGACATGTTTTTATTTTATATTCATCATGGAAGTAGAGAAGTAAAAGGCGGGATGAATCAAAGCAATGATTTGACAAAGTTAGGTGTGGCAGACGTAAAGATAACGGCTAAAATTTTTGACAAATTAAAGAGCAAATATAACATAAAAGCAATTTTCACTTCCCCATATTTAAGATGTAAAAAGACTGCGCAAATAATAAATAAAAAACTGAATGTGCCTGTTTATGAAGATGATAGGCTCAACGAGTTTAGAAGTGTTGAAAACGAAATATGGGTCGACTGCCAAAAAAGGATAATGGAACTACTCAAAGAAATTGTTGTAAAATTTGGCCCTAATGATACAATTTTGTGTGTGACAAGTGGGGTCAATTTGGCTGCTTTTACAAACGCGGCATACAATTTAAAACCCAATGAAAAAGCAATATTTCCTATCGTTCCGATGTGCTCCCCAATTGGATTTGAATTATCAAAAGAAAATTTTGAATAAAAAAAACAAGGCGGTGGCCTTGTTTTTTAAACTGCTTCTTTTTGTGTCGGCTTTTTAAGGACTATTTCTGGGTCAACATTATCTTTTGTGATGAATTCTTTTGTTATAATAACCTTTTCAATGTTATCTCTGCCTGGAAGTTCATACATAAGCCTCATCATTTTGCTTTCAATGATGGTTCTAAGTCCCCTCGCCCCCGTTTTGAGTTCAATAGCTTTTTTGGACACGGCGTCGACTGCTTCCGGAGTAAATTCGATCTCCATGCCGTCAATTTTGAACATCTGTTTAAACTGCTTCACGATTGAATTTTTTGGCTCGACCAAGATTCTTGAAAGTGCCTTTTCGTTGAGGTCATCAAGACCGACAACAACCGGCATCCTGCCGACAAATTCAGGTATAAGCCCAAATTTGATAAGGTCATCTGGTTGCACCTCTTTGGCAAAATTTAATTCGCTCTTTTCAACCTTTGTTTTAACATCCGCGTTAAAACCGACAGTTGAAGAATTTTTACGGCTTTCAATGATGCTGTCAAGTCCGACAAAAGCGCCGCCGCAGATGAAAAGAATGTTTGTGGTGTCAATTTGAATAGTTTCCTGCTGAGGATGTTTTCTGCCGCCCTGAGGTGGAACATTTGCAATTGTGCTTTCAATGATTTTAAGAAGTGCCTGTTGAACACCCTCGCCGGCAACATCACGCGTTATGGACACATTTTGTGTCTTTTTGGCAATCTTGTCTATTTCGTCAATATAGATGATGCCGCGCTGCGCTTTACGGATGTCATAGTCGGCATTTTGGATAAGTTTGAGCAAGATGTTTTCAACATCATCCCCGACATAGCCCGCCTCAGTAAGAGTTGTTGCGTCAGCAGATGCAAATGGAACTTTTAAAATCTTTGCCAAAGTTTTTGCAAGCAAAGTTTTTCCAGAACCGGTTGGGCCTATCATTAAGATGTTGCTTTTTTCGAGTTCGACATCATCATTTTTGTCATGTTTGGAAAAATTGTAATTTATGCGCTTATAGTGATTGTAAACGGACACCGCTAGCACCTTTTTTGCCTCATCCTGACCAATAATATACTCATCAAGTTTTTCCTTGATTTGGGAAGGAAGCGGAAGCTTCAACTTGTCAAGTTCGGCATGATTTTCATCTTCGCGGATGATTTCACGGCAAATGGCAACGCACTCGTCACAGATAAAACTTTCACCATCTGGCGAAGCAATAATTTTTTTTGCACTCTTTTGTGGCTTCCCGCAGAACGAACATGAAAGATTGTCTGAATTTTTCACTTTGACTCCTTAACTTGTTTTCTTGTTACAAAAATTTTGTCAATAAGACCATATTTTAACGCTTCGTCCGCCGTCATGTAATTGTCGCGGTCGGTGTCCTTTTCAATGGTCTTGATGCTTTTGCCTGTGTTTTCACTGAGAATTTTGTTAAGTTTCTCTTTGATATGTGCCATGTGTCTTGCCTGAATTTCAATGTCGCTGGCTTGTCCCTGTGCGCCGCCAAGTGGCTGGTGAATCATAATTTCGCTGTTTGGAAGTGCAAATCTTTTGCCTTTTGTGCCACTTGAAAGCAAGAACGCACCCATTGAGGCTGCAAGACCAACACAGATGGTGGTCACATCACATTTAATATATTGCATTGTGTCATAGATTGCAAGCCCTGCACTGACTGCTCCGCCAGGAGAGTTGATGTAAAGAAAAATGTCCTTGTCTGGATTTTTTCCTTCCAAATAGATGAGCTGTGCGATGACGAGATTTGCGACATTGTCGTCTATTTCGCCATTCAAAAAGACAATTCTGTCTTCAAGCAGACGTGAATAGATGTCATACGATCTTTCGCCTGCTCCCTTTTGATCAACTACCATAGGAATTAACATGATTTCACCCCTTATTTATTTTTTGATTTTAAGAACGCTATAAGTTTGTTCATAAGAAGGTCATTTTGGATGTATGAAATTTCATAGTCTGACAAACCTTCTTCCACTTCATGACATGTTTTATTCTGCTTGTCTGCAATTTGATGTAACTTTTCATGGAATTCTTCGTGCGTAATTTGCAGATTATTGTCTTTTATTATTTTTTGAAGCACAAGTCTGGTTTTTAAGCCAATTTCGGCTTCGGCAAGTTGCTCCTTATTATATTCCTCTTCGCTTTTGCCAATATAGTTCAAATAATCCTTCAATTTGATATTTTGATATCTAAGGCGGTTTTCAAAGTCGGCAATATTATGCTCTTTTTCATGCTCAATCATTGACTTTGGAATGTCAACGCTTGCATCTTTTGTTGCCTGTTCAATGAGGTCATTTTCAAGCTTTCTTTCATTTGCCTCTTCCTTTTGTGAAAGAAGTTTTGCCTTTATTGATGCCTTATATTCTTCCAAGTTTGCAAATTCTGTCGCAAAAGAAACAAGTTTGTCATTTAGCTGCGGAAGCTTTTTCTTTTCGACTTTCTTGACATCACACTCAAACTCTGCGTCTTGTCCTGCCAAGTTTTCTGCTGGATATGCGGCTGGGAAAGTCACTTTAACCGTTCTCTTTTCACCCGCTTTTACGCCAACAAGCCCTTCTTCAAAACCCTCAATAAATGAGTGAGAACCAAGTTCAAGCCTGTAATCCTTTGCTGTTCCGCCTTCAAAAAGTTCGCCTTTGACGCGTCCTGCAAAATCCATGACAACAAAGTCGCCCATTTCAGCTGGGTCCTTGCTCTCTTCAAAACGAGCCTGTGACTCAACAAATTTTTTAAGTTCCCCTTCAATTTCTTTTTCCGTCACTGATGCTTTTGCTTTTTTGATATTAAATTCAAGTTTGCCAAGTTTAACTTCTGGCATAAGTGTGACTTTGAGCGTAACATCCAAGCCGTCATCTGTCATGGAATTTAATACTGTTCTTGGATAGTCGCTTGGCTCAACATCTGGGTTTTCATCCAAAAACTTTCCATATTCTTCTGTTACAAGGCTTTCAAACGCGTCATCATAAAAAACTGTGTCACCATAATTTTTTTCAATGACTTTTCTTGGTGCTTTGCCCTTTCTAAAGCCCTGAATTGAATACTTCCCTTTGTTTTTTTCATAAGATTTTTCAACTGCTTCTTGCCAAGTTTTGCCATCAATCACAAGGTGCAGTTGAAGTTCACCTTTTTGACTTTTTTCACGTGTAATCATAATTTTCTCCTTTTTTGCCATATCATTTTAACACATAAGAAACAAAAATACAACTAAAATTGCCTTCTGATTTTGTCGAAGAAGGTGGGATGCGTTTTCTTTCTTAAATTTTAAAATAAAAAGCGGTCCTAAGACACGCTTTTAATAATACATTTTTTTGTAATCATCAACCTTTTTGCCACCACCCGTGTATTTTCGGCGGACAATAAGCCAAATAACAATTCCTATCACTGCCAGTAGCACTGCACCACCAACTGCACCAATTATTATCCACATTGTGTAATCTTTCTTTGGTTGTTCAATATGTTTTGAACTGATTATCAAAGATAAATCACTGCCCTGTTCTGAGTAATTTATTGCAGAAGTTGAAAAAGTGAATTCATAAATCATAAGATTTGCATCATTTGGGTCTTGGACTGGAGTTAATTGTGTCACTTTGCTTGTTTCAAAGGTGAACCAACCTGCAATATCTTCTGCAATGTCATCAGGTGTGATTTCTGCGTCTTTCCTAACATAAATTTTAAGCCTTACAAATTCATTTTTGTCAAGTTCAACGCCACTTCCTGTTACTGTTATGGCTTTGACGACATCAGCATTATTGTCATCTTTTGAAACAATTTCAATCTTGTTAATCATTTCATAATCAAATGAAAACGCAATTCTGAGTGGGGCATGCACAAAGTTTGCAACAAGCAGCACATTTTGATTGAAGAAACCTTGTCCAAATTCAAAAGTCGGCCTGTTTTTATTGTAACCCGTTTCCCCTGTCTCAAAACCAGGCTGTCTTGTCCAATTTTTGTCTTTGTAATTTAATTCACCTTTGCCGTCTGGGGTTTCATAATACAAACTCCAAGATGAGAAAGCATATTGTTTGTTGCCGCCCGCTTCCAATTTGATAAGTTGACCTTTGCTTCTTTTTTGAACAGGTTTTTCGTTGAACTTGTCACTTTCGTCTTGAAAACGAATAAAACCATTTTCACCCGACTTGATATAAACCTCATATTCTGTCGCTTCAAGCCTTATGAAATAGATGCCTGCCCTCGCTTCTGAAGCAATTATGGTCAAAGTGTAAACACCATTTTGATATGTAAGTGTGACATCACCTTCGCGAGATTGTTTGCCATTTTCCACATCTTTAAACTTGTCATAACCAAGCGGCTCATTGCCACGAACTATGTCAGAGATATGATAATATTTTTCATTTGTCGCATCTCTAAATTTGAACTTGAATTCCACTGGAGTGTTGTAAGGATATCTATTGTCCTCAGGCAAGTCTTGGCCACCTTCTTCCAAAACCATAAGGTCTGGGCTTGCTAAGGTTGGCGAAAGCGAAATCATAAAATTTTGAAAGAGTTGCAATCTTAACTGGCTTGGGCTTTCAGCCGTTTCACCAACAATTATCCATGTTTCATTAAAGTTCCAACGCTGCCCATCTTTTGTCCACTCAAATATTTTTGTTTGATTTGATGCATTGAACGAAGATGCATTATTTTCATAGAAGGATTTTTGTTTTACAAGATTTTCTGGAACTGCCATAACATTGTTTGTTTCAATTGTTTGTCCGCCATAGGCTTTTGTTATGTTTTCTCTGTCAAAAACAACATAAGCAATTGAACGAAGGCCGGTTGCATTTTTCTCTTCGCCTGCGACTTTTCCCGCTTGCAAACCGCTGACGCTGTTATCATAACTTATTCTTCCGCTGAAAACACAATCTTTAATATTCCCTTCGTTAGTGATTTCCCCAACAAGACCGCCGACAAGCAAAAGTCCCTCGGCAGTTGTGTCATCTCCACCACTAATGGTTATGGATGTAAATGCTGCCGTGTTGTTGATTTGGCTTGCGTCAAAAATGCCTGCAACTGAGCCAATTTTGATTGTGTAACCATTTATGAGTGAGAATTTTACGCTTAAATCATAATATAAAGCGCAATTTGTTACTGTGCTGTTTTCAAGCCAACCTGCCATGCCGCCAAAGGTCACTTTGCGTGATATAACAAATTGTTTGGTGTCCTCAGTGTCATTTATTATTTCACAATTCCTTATTTTTGTGCCGTTTGTCGCATAACCAACAATAAGGCCTATGCATGCCTCATTTGGATTTGTCCACTCCTCACACTCAAAGCCATTGATTTGCAAATTTTCAATCACTGCCCCGTCAGTTTTGCCAAAAAGTCCTTGATATGTGCCAGCATCTGGCTTGCATTTGATTTTAAGGTCAAATATTACAAACCCATTTCCATCAAAGTTCCATTTGAAAGGGTTTGTTTCTGTGCCTATTGGTGTCCAGTCCACATCAGTTAAATTTATATTTGAATTAAGTCTTATTGTTTGAACATTATACACGGCTTCAAACTGGCCATTATTGACATGGCTTGCAAGCGCTGTGAGTTCTGCTGCAGAGCCAATTTCTTTGACGCTTTCCGCTGCGTGCAAAGAACTTTCACTTTCCTTAAATGAAAATGTTAGGCCAACCGCCAAAGTAAAACACAATATTAAAATCATGGAAAAAAACTTTTTCATCAATATTAGATTACCACATTACTTTTATTTTTCCAAACATTTGCAAAAAATATTTCAAAATTTGCGTTTTTGTGTTCTTAATCTTCTTATCAAACGCTCTTTATCCTTTTCTATTATCCCTTTTTCTTCCTTCGCCTTTTTGTTTGACGGCTTTGACATGAGGTAATAACGCATTTCGTCAAGTGAGTGGTCATCTTTTTTTATTGGGCTGTCTTGGTCTGACCACCAATATGCTTTTAACTCTCTAATCAAATTTGAGCAATTTTTAAAAATAAAAAGATGCGCTTTCCCTTCTCCATCTTTTAAATATCTTTTGACTGTTGAAATTCCACTGAACATATCCTTATTAACTTTGGGATTTGTCAAAATGCCGTTGTCATAAAAAAGTTCAACAACACTCTTTGATGACGCAAGCGTTCTTTGCTGTGCGGCGCTGTCAATAAGTGCGCCAAGCATACCGTTTGACTGTCTGTGCCAATTTAAGCGGTCGGAAATTTCTTTTATGCGATTTGCATGATATTCAACATCCTTCTTTGCTTCAAAATGCTCAGCCACAACATAAACATTTCCATCATAATCAACCGCATACCAATGTGCTGAAAGTGGGTTGTTTAGTCCGGGGTCTATGGAAATGGTATCCTGCCACTCTTCAGGCACATCAAAAGGCTCAATAACATGGACATTTTCATCAAATTCAGGATAAACAAGTCCGCCAAGCGCAGTAAACAAACCATATTTTCGCGACTCAAGTTCCTCTTCAGACATGGTTGATGAAAGAAATTCAATCTCGCTTTTGCTAAGATATGGATTGTCCTCCCAACTTATATGCTCGCACCAGACTTCTTGAGAGTGATGGGAATTCAAATATATCTCATCATAAACCCAAGTCAGGCCCTTTAGCGGCGTCATTGTTCCAAATATGTCGCCCTGTCTGTCAAACACTCGCATTTGGCACTCGCGGTAAATATCAAAGGGCGGCTCTTCATCAAACCAAACATAGTCAAGTGACGCACCTTGAAATTTATCACGCCCTTGGTCGCAAGATTTAAACCCAATTTTGCTTAGCCCGCCAAAAATGTTCTTGACCAATATGAAGTCAATTATCCCGCTCTCTGGGCTGTCCGCTCTGCCAGATGACATGACAATTTTTTCTATCCAAGAAGGCTGAAGATAATGCAAAATTTTTTGCTGTGCAACATCTCTTTGAACCTGCCGTGAAAGTGAGACAACCCAACCAATTGTGTCCTTTTTGTTTTCTCTGAAAGGATGCACTCCGCGTGCCATATAAACAACTTCAACCGCACCGCACTCACTTTTGCCACTTCTGTTTCCTCCAAACACCCAGCGGTTACGCTTTGGACATTTATGAAAGTCAAGTTGCTTTTGGTGGACAATTTTGCCGGTGTTATATGCAGCAAGATGATTAAATTTTTTTCTTCTCTTAATCTCATTTTCAATAAGCAAAAGCATTTCTTCTAATTGCGACATACATCCCCCCTTTTTGACACTTTTTTGCTTCAATTTTGCATTTTTTTGCGTTAAAATGCAGTTATGAAAGCATTTTTATTGATTTTTTCGTTAATTATTGTTTTGTCGCCGACAAAAATTCAAACTGCTTATGCCGCCAGCGAGACGACTTATTATGCAAGAATAAATGAAGATGGCGAGCGTTATTTTTATTCCTCCCCTTATGAACAAAGCAAACTTTTTGTTCTGCCTTCCACTTTTTTTGTTCTTCTTTCAGGAATTGAAAATGATTTTTATAAAGCAACTTTCAGAGATGTCAGCGGCTATGTTAAAATTTCTGATGTCACTCCCGTCAAAAACAAACCTTTGCAAGAATATCCCGACACTTCTTTTCGTGTGCTTAACGAAAATGGACTTGTCATGTATTCCTCTCCAACCACAGAAGCAGAGCCTGTTGGCAGGCTTGATTATTTGCAAGAAAAAGTCACCCTGTATGGAACAATGTCAGGCACAATGGTTATTCCCAATAGCACAAGAACTTGGTTTTACTGTTCAACATTTTTTGAAGGAAGGGTTGTGAGAGGTTACGCATTTTCATACCTATGTGATGAAGTCATAACCCCAGGAATAAACAACGAAACTTTTGAAGCAATAACAACTCCTCTTGACTTTTCGCCACCAAAAAATCAAACAAATGGTCTTAGCGACACAACCGTTGCAATTATTGTGCTTTGCGTGTGTCTGCCATGTTTGGTGATTTTATACTTGCTGCTAAGTCCTGGCAAACGCCACAAAGTGCAAAGGAGCGAGAAAAAAATCAAAGTCAAAAGAGGTAAAGATTATTATGAGCTCAATGAGGATGATTTGTAATCCTCTTTTTCAACACTCTTTTTAATTTCTTGAATAATGTTTTCGCCCTTTAAATATTCTTCCAAGCGGTTTACACTAAAACCCTGCTCAACACATTTGGACATAAACATTGTTTCCGCCGCAGTGATTTTTCTAAAAAATGTGCGCTTTGCAAATTGAAATTCTTGCAATACATTTTCAACCGGCTCTTTTTCAATGTCCCTTTTTATCAACAGCCTTGCTTCCAAAGACGGCATTGCTTTTAATGATTTTTCAATCAAAACTTTGATGTTTATCAATTTTACCTTTCTTTCTGACAGGTCAATAATCTGCTGAGCAAGATTTAATGTGTCATCTGCCATGTGATATAAAGAACTCCCCGACAACGCTTTCTTTTCAATGATTTTGTCAATTGCTCCTGCAAATCTATCCAAAAATCTGTAAGATGACAACAATGTTTTTGCCCATATCTGCGTTTGCATTTTATAATATTTCTCCCTTTGTTTAATCTCAACAAAATTGTAAAACACACCATTTTAATAGTCAATCTTAAATGCCAAAATTTTGAACATTTTTATCACTTTTTTATAATTTTGTCGAAATTTGACGAAATTGTGACGGCGCTATGGCGAAATAATGACGGCAATCCTTACAAAAATAGTCCGAATTTTGTAAAGAATAAAAAAAATACCCAAAGTTGGGTAAATCATAGATTTCAACAACATTTACAATTCTCGTCTGCACTAGGGATACATTAAGGCAAAAGTTGACAATCATATTTCAAAGCAACTTCGAAGTTTCTTCCTCGCTTTCCTCGAAAAAATGTTCATCATTTTTTCGAAATGACGAAAAAACAAACGACCCCCGAGAGATTGCGTTAAGCAATCTGAGCTCAAGTGCCGTTTTTTCGTTGGTGCAGGTGGTGGGACTGCGTCGAAAGTGTCGCTCTTGCTTGTTTTGCTTACGCAAAAGCCACGCTCTAACGCTCCCTTTCTCCTTTCCCCAAAAATCCATGGATTTTTGGGGACCCCGTTGAGTCCTTCGCGTCTGCACTAGAAAACTGAAAGTTTTCGCATCACCACCCCATCTTCGCAGGCTAGGTGATATTCCGCCACACATTTTTTTGGTGCCGAAGGAGGGGGTCGCTCCGCGTCACTATGTGACCGTCCACTGCCGTGGACTCGCTATCACGCCGGGGCGGGCAAATGCAATAACATTGCCTTTGCTTTTCCGCCCGTTTAAGCCACAGTGGCTTAAACCCTCATGAAGTTGCCCTCAACGGATTTTGAGTCCGTCGCGTCTGCACTAGGCACGCATCAAGGCAAAAAATAATTTGGTGCAGGTGGTGGGACTTGAACCCACACGTTGTTGCCAACAAAGGATTTTGAGTCCTTCGCGTCTGCCATTCCACCACACCTGCAAACAAGTGCTTGAAGCCTTGATATCCGCCACTTCGGCATGTGATTGTATTTTAGCACAAACACTTTTATTTTTCAAGCAATTTTATCTTTTTTCTTATTTCACTTTCACAAAATGTTGCAACATCATCAATATTTTTGCCCGTCGTGTCCACAACAATGGCATCTTTTGCCACTTGCAATTTGCCATGCTGACGATTTTCATCTCTCTCGTCGCGGAGTTTGAGGTCCTTTAAAACCTCCTCATAACTCGGCGTTCCCTCTTTGCCTTCAAACTGCAAAAAACGGCGGTGCGCCCTTTCTTCTGGCGTTGCGGTGATGTAAAATTTTACATCAGCATTTGGAAGAACTGTTGTTGTGATATCTCTGCCCTCCATAACACAATTGTGTTTTTTAGCAAAATTGCGTTGTATGTCAAGCACTTTATCACGCACTATCTTGTAAGGCGCAATTTCGCTTGTCAGCAAACTTACGTGCTCTGTTCTTAAGTTTGGAGTTTCGTCAAAGCCATTGACATAAACGTGCTGAACAGATTTGATGAATTTTACCTGCACATTTAAATCTTTTACAAGAATGGCAATATTTCTTGGGCTGACCTTCTTGAGTCCCTTGCGCATAAACGCACACGTCACTCCCCTGTAAATTGCACCGGTGTCGAGCCTTTTAAAGTTCAACCTTTTGGCAAGTTCGACCGCCAATGTGCTTTTTCCTGATGATGTTGTGCCATCTATTGCAATGTTTATCATATTCGCTCCTGAGAAGTATTTTAGCACATATTTGAAAAAAGTCAAAAAAAATTGTTGTTTTAATTTAATTTTATGTTATACTATTGTCGCATGTGCTACTGTGGCTCAGTTGGTAGAGCAGCTGATTCGTAATCAGCAGGTCGCGGGTCCGAGTCCCGCCAGTAGCTCCAGATGAAGTGAACGCGACTGCAGATTACGAATCGATTCGTTAGACTTCGCTTCGCTTCGTGGCGTTCGCTGGCGCTCGGCTGCAGCAGGTCGCGGGTCCGAGTCCCGCCAGTAGCTCCAGATGAAGTGAACGCGACCTGCTTTCGAGAATAGCGAAGGCAAGTCTTCAAAGTTTACTTCAAAAAATGCTTTTATTTTTTGAAAGTGGAGCAAACAAAGTGCGGCTTAAGGTTGCTAACTTTTCTTCTAGGAGGAGAATATGAAAAAATTTTTTAGGTCGGTTATTAATATAAAGGACAAAGAACTAAATTGGTTTAATTGCAACTTTTGCTATATCACGACCATTTTGATGATTTGCATTATGCTTATGTGCAACTTTTTGTTTGCGAAATCCATTCATAATTTATTAGACCAAGACATGCGCTGGAACATGATTTTATGTTCATTTTGGTATAATGGTGGCAATTATCATTTACTTGGCAATATTATGGGGTTAATTACATTTGGTGTGTTTACAGAAAGACATTTCGGCTCAATTAAATTTGCCATTTTGTTGTTTGCATGTATTCCAATTGCAAATCTTGCTTGCTTTGCTTTATGTAACTCTTGGGATTTAGGCGGGTTTTCATGTGTGGAATACTTTTGGTATGCAAATATCTTCTGGCTGCTTGTTTTCAATTTTAAAAGATATTTTGTGGGTAAATTTAGATGGATATTCCCTCTTGTTGTGATTGCAATTATTTTGATTATGATGTCTTGGACTTGGTCTGGCGTTGGCATGAACGGAGTGGGACTTGATTTTTGCAATTCTATATTGGGGCCTCAACATTATGGACCATTTATTGTTGGTTTGTTCACAGGGCTGTTCGCAAATATTTTTAATTGTGTTGTGCGCAAAAAGAAAAAAATTGAACAATAAAAAGTTGACTTTTTGGCGGAAAGACATATAAAAACGAGGAATTTTTGGGGGGAATAGAAATTTTTGAAAAATGAATTAAAGAAAAAATATTATGAACAAAAAGCCGAATATGCTTGGAAACTTTTTTGTGAGAATAAACCTTTTTTAAAAGTTTATAGCATTGTGCAAAAAGATGACAAATTTTTGGTCTTAGAAAATTCTAATAAGAAAAACTTTAAATATAGCCTTGCAGGTGGCGGTGTCGAAGAAGGTGAAGATATTGAAACAGCGACCAAGCGAGAAATTTTGGAAGAACTTAATGTGCGAGTGAAATTTATTAAAGAACTTGATGTAATACATTATGTTCATACTTGGCATTACAAAGGCAAGTCTTTTGATGTCAATTATGAAGCACATATCGTTTTAAGCGAAGTTATTTCAACGGATTTGAGCAAAAAGATTTTTGGGTTGCCAGGTGAATTTGACAAAGAAATAAAAGTTCTGGAAATATCAAAAGAAGAAATGTTAAAAAATGTGGCAGAATTCGTGACATTTAAAGTTAAATTTTAATTTAAGTCGACTTTTTGGCGGTAAATAGATGGATTTATTCGGAGGGAAAATGAAATATATTGAGACAGAAAGGTTGATCTTGAGAAATTATAAAGAATCCGATTTTGATGATTACTGGGAATATGCAAGTCAGCCAAATGTCTATCCACGCAGTGGCTGGCCAGCATACACCGAAAAGAAAAAAGCAATTGAACAGTTAAAACGTGAAATTGAAAGACCTTTTCAATTTGCAATTTTATTAAAAAATAATAACAAGGTTGTTGGCTCAATATCACTAAAACCAACAAGAGATGGAATGCTTGAAAAATTTAATTTGTTGTTTAACGAAACAAAGGAAATCGGTTATCTATTAAACGAAAAATTTTGGGGACAAGGCATAATGACAGAGGCTATGAAAGCAATCATCAAATATGGGTTTGATGATTTGGGCTTAAAGGTCATCACCGCTGGTTATTTCGAGCCAAATATAGCCAGCGGAAAAGTGCAAGCAAAATGCGGGTTAAAACCATTTCAAACGACAAAAGACAGCGTCATTTGGTATGAAACAGGCAAGCCCGCAGCTGCCATTGATTGCGAGATAACAAAAGAAGAATATGACAAAATGAAAGAATACAAAACATTAAAAATAAAAGTCGTTGACAGTGATTCGGAGAAAAAATGAAATACATAGAAACAGAAAGGTTGATTTTAAGAGAGTGGACACTGAAAGATGTGCCATATCAAGTTGAAGGTTTGGGCAATTTTGAGACCGCAAAAAACCTTGTCGTTCCTTTCCCCTACACTAAGGAAAACTCAATCGCGTATATCACAAAACATCTCAAAAACAGTGCTGAAAGTTATGCGTTTGCGGTCGAATTGAAAGGCACAGGCAAAGTCATTGGTGGGACAAGTTTAGACCTTCGAGATGGGCAATATCACGGCGGAATATGGCTCAATGAAACATACACAGGCAAAGGCTATGGCACAGAAGTTTGGCTTGCAAGAGCAAAATTTGCGTTTGAAGTTTTGAAGGCAAATGAGATTGAAAACGGCTACTTTGAATTCAACAATCGCTCAAAACACATGCAAGAAAAAGTAGGTTACAAAATTGTTGGCAAAAAAGTAAATTTTTCCCCTGCCTTAAATCAAGAAGTTGTGGAAATTTTGACAAGGCTCACAAAAGAAGATTTTTATAATGCTGTGCAATCTGAAAAATTGAAAGCAATATATGACAAAATAAAAATTTTAAAACATTAAATTTTATGGAGAAAATATGGAAGCAATAACAATAGCAGATGATGAAAAATTTTTAAGGCAAGTTTCACGAGAAGTGCGTTTCCCTGACAAGCAACTGCTTGCTGAGGTTGAAGTCGTCAAAGATTATTTAAGAACCCACAACTGCTTTGCCATGGCGTCCGTGCAACTGGGAATTCCAAAAAGAATTGTTGTAATCAAATCGACATCAAGTGACTGCACGCCAAATGAAGAAAAAGATTGGCTTGTTTTAATAAATCCTGAAATTGTCAATCAGTGCGGGAAAACTGAATTTTGGGAAGCCTGCAAAAGCGGAATGACAAACTTTGGGCTTGTTGAACGACCTTATAGCATCGACTTAAACTATTTTGACATAAACGCCAAAAAGCATAGACAAACTTTTAAAGGTTTTGTTTGCACTGTTATCTCACATGAACTCGACCACTTGGAAGGGATTTTTCACATGGATAGAGCAAAAGAACTCATACAATTGGAAGAGTCAAAAAGAATAGAATATCGAAAACAACATCCATATAAAATCATTTCAACTGACTGTCATTTTGAATATCCACCACTAAATAGAAATTTTGATATTGATGACAGCAATGAAATCAAAAAATCATAAAAAAAACCTTAGGTGAACCTAAGGATTTTTTTTGCTCGCAATTATTTCTTCTTTGCTGCTGGCTTTTTAGCAGGAGCTTTTGCTGGAGCAGCTTTCTTTGCAGGCGCTGCTTTCTTAGCTGGAGCTTTTGCAGTTGTTTTAGCGGCTGGCTTAGCAGCTGTTTTTGTTGCAGGTTTTGCAGCAGTCTTAGCAGGAGCTTTCTTTGCTGGCGCTACCTTTTTTGCTGGCGCTACCTTTGCTGTTGTTTTTGTTGTTGCCATAATTTTCACCCTCCTTTGTTAAATCTTGACACCCTTAATATAATTTTGCATATAAAAAAAGTCAAGCAATTTGATATGCTTGCAAAAAAATATTTATATTTTTTTTAATTTTATTGCAAAAATGTGAATTTTGGGTGCAAATTATTGTATTTTTTCAATAATTCAAACATTTTGCTGATATACTCTTCCCTGTTTATTGACATGACAATTTTAAACTGTCCATCTTTATGAAATACTGGTGTAGTTTTCCCCGTTTCGGCGTCAAGTTTGATGTCCGCCTTCTTGGTGTGATAAAAACGCGGATAAATAGGATAATAAAGAGTTGTTATATCATTTCCGGCAATTCTTTTATCCTTATAGTCTGGCTCCCAATATGTTTCAAACATAGTTGCCAAAAATTTGCCAATATCATTTGTGTTTTTCAACATTTCAACTTGTTTCTCTGTGAAATATGCCCCATCTCTCCCTATTGATGAAGGGACCATTACTATTGGAACTTTTGTGTCAATTGTGATTTGAAACGCTGGGGCGTCAGTGCGGATGTTGAAAGAGTTATGGTTTGGGTTTGTTTTTAAGCCAACAGGCGCGCCACCCATCATAATGATATTTTTGAGCAATTTTGCAGCATCTGGATATTTTGTGAAAAGCCTTGCAACATTTGAGTGTGGGCCAAAGATAAACAAAGTTATTTGATTAGGGTTTGCTTTGATAACCTCATACATGGCGTCTGCACAATCTTTTTGAATTGGCTTTCGTATGGTTTTTTGCGGAGGGTTATATCCGCCAAGCCCCTGTTTTGTATGCAAAAATGTGGCGTCCTCGGTGTTATTGCCAAGCCTTTTTTGATAGCCCTCAACAACCGGAATATCCTTTTCAAACAAATCTAAAATATGACAGAGGTTTCGCGTTGCATTTCTGAGCGGAACATTGCCATTTGATGTTGTGAACAATTTGATATCAAATCTTTCGTCAAGAAGTGCATAAACAATGGCATTTGCGTCATCAATGCCCGGGTCTGTGTCAATAATTGCCTTTATTTTTTTCATCTGTCACCCCTGTTTGTGCAAACCAAAACTAACGCGTTTTGCGGCACTATCCTTTGATAAAACCTCAACATCCAACCTTTGCCCAAGTTTGACAAACTCATAAATGTTTGCGTCCCTTCTGTCTGTAACAGCGGAAATGTGCAAAAGACCGCTAACGCCGTTTTCAAGTTTGATGATTGCACCAAATGAAAGAAGTTTTACAACCTCACCATTATATATGCCATTAACTTCAAGTTCATCAATCAATTTTACTTGTGGGTCTGGTAAAATTTGTTTAAGCCCAAGTTTGACTTTTTTGTTTTCTCTGTCCACTTCCAAAACTTTAAAATTGAGTTTTTCACCTTCGGAAATAACTTCGCTTGGTGAAGAGATGCGTGAAAATGAAAGGTCGGAAATATGCACGAAACAATCTACCCCATCAACTTCAACAAACGCGCCATAAGGCATGATTTTTTTAACAGTGCCAAGCACAATTTTATTGATGAAGATTGACTTCCAAAAAAGTTCTTCCGCTTGAGCAAGAATTTGCTCTGAAAGAAGTTTTATTGAGGCAACAATTTTTTTATTTTCTCTGTCAATCTCTGTGATGACCGCCTCTTGCTGTTTGCCAATAAGAGATTTAAAATCAATATATCTTGTGGAAATTTCTTCTTTCGGGATAAAAATTTCATAGTCGCCCATCTTTGATTTCAAGCCGCCTTCAAAAGATGTTGCAACAAAGGTAAAGCGGCTGCCAAGTTTGAGTTTTTGCGCATTTTGTGTGCCAATTATAATCTCATCTGCTTGTGATTTTGACGCGAGAATCATGCCCTCTTCGTTTGTGCCTAATATGCACACTTTAAATCTGTCGCCAATCATGACTTGGTCAAAATCTGCAAAGTCATCAGATGGGATAAAAGCATCTTTTTTGCCACCAATGTTAAAAATAACGCCATCAGGTTTTTTGATAACAACAACGCCGCTGTGAAGTTCGCCTTTTTTATATGAGGTGAAAGTTTTTTCAACTTCATCAATATTAAATTCTGTCATTTGTTTTTCCTTTTCTTCTTCTTAAATTTTTCTTCGCACTCTTCTTTTAATTCGTTAAGTTTGTCGCTGATGATTTGGCTGGCTTTTTCAAGCACTTCTTCCGTCAACTTTTGACCGTAAAACTGGTCAAGTTCATAAGGCTTGCCAATCATCACTTTGGTCATTTTGAAAACTTTTGGCTTGTTATATATCCAAACAGGAACAATTGGTGAGCGTGACTTTATTGCAAGCATGGCGGCACCATTTTTAACCTCTCCAAGTCCGCTGTCCTCCTCCTTTGAACGAGTGCCTTCCGGATAGATAACAAGTTTTTTATCCTTTTTCAAAACTTCCAGCGACCTTTTGATTGCGGTAAGGTCGGCTGAACTTCTGTCCACTTTTATGCAGTCCATTGCTTTGACAAGCCATTTTGAAGATGCTTTTTCAAAAAGTTCCTTCTTTGCAATAAAATACTTTTTTTCATAGGTGTTTATAACAAATTGAATTGGGTCAAGATTGGAAGTGTGATTTGATGTTATCACTGCTCTGCCTTTTGGCATGTTTTTTCTGCCATAAAACTTTGCAGGATAAATTATCTTTATTGGCAAATAAAATGCCGCCTGCATGAAATGATACATCTCTCCTCCTTAAAACTGAGTGCTGAGCGCATAGGCTGTCGAAAATGCAATTTGCAAGTTATAACCACCTGTAAGTGCGTCAATATCCAGCACTTCTCCAATAAAATACAGCCCTTTTACAAGTTTGCTTTGCATTGTGCGTGGGTCAACTTCTTTCAAATCAACCCCACCACTTGTGATGACACCACTTGATAAAGGATACAACATTTTATACTCAACTGTCCAGCATTTTAACCCTTCTTTGAGTATTTTGCGCTCCTGTTGGGTCACTGAATTAACTTTTTTGTGTCCGTCTAAGCCAAGTTTTTCCAAGAAAACTGCAACTAAACTTTTTGGAAGCAAGTTTTCAACAATGTGTGACAAGTTTTTGTTTTTCGCATTGTCAAATTCCCTCAAAAGCCTGTTATCAATTTGTTCAAGAGTGAGAGCGGGTTTGAAGTCAATGAAAAGTTGTTTCACTGTGCTTCGGTTAATCAAACTTGACATTGTCAGCACGCATGGGCCAGAGATGCCTTTGTCTGTGAAGAGCATTTCCCCAAATTGACTAAGTTTGCCTCCGCCTTCTATAACTGCATTGAGCGAAACATTTTTAAGTGACACGCCCTGCAAAGATGAAAGATTGTCCTTTAATTCTATTGCACACAAAGCACTCTTTAACGGCACTATTGTGTGTCCAAACCGCTTTGCAAAGTTATATCCATCTCCCGTTGACCCTGTGCCTTCATAACTCTTTCCGCCTGTTGCAATAATAACGCAGTCAAAAATTTCATTGTCAACCTTAAATTTGCCTTCCTGCAAAGATATGGCTTTCACTTTGTGATTGAGTCTTACCTCCGCCTTTGAGCAAAACCTTTCAAGCGCTTTTATTATGTCACTTGACTTATCCGACTTAGGAAAAACGCGTCTGCCACGCTCAACCTTTGTTTTCACGCCCTGTGCTTCAAAAAAATCAACGCAGTCCTGTGGAGAAAATTTGGTCAAAGCACTTTGAATAAACTTTCTTCCTCGGACAACATTCTCTAAAAAAGTCTGCGTGTCACATAGATTTGTGAAATTACACCTGCCTTTGCCGGTGATATAAAGTTTTTTGCCGCATTTTTCATTTCCATCAAAAATGACGACCTTATGCCCTTTGTTTGCTATTAGTCCACCCGCAAACATACCTGAAGCACCGCCACCAATTATGGCAACTTTCATTTACCCTCCATTAGCGCTGTGGTTTCTTCGGCTTTAAGCGGCCTATACTCTCCGCGTTTTAACCCACCAAGTTTGACTGAGCCAATTCTCACCCTTTT
>CANPWN010000016.1 GCA_947584415.1 uncultured Clostridia bacterium
TTTTGAAAACAACTTTTTCATTAGCCTTGGCTTTTGTTTTGTCACTATTTTGTTTTCCAAACATCTCAAATCTTTTTGCAACGCCTTCATCTCCATCCACAATAACCGCAGCCGGCTGGCCGACAATTAGTGTCGATTTACCAGGTTTAGGACAACAAAATGGGGCTTATTATTTTTATGCAGGAATGTTTCCGCAATCATATGTTGGGATTACATTAAATGATGAATTAGAACAGAAATATAATGATGGGATGATTGATAGTGACCTTACGTATATACAAAATGGAGACAACTCTTGGGAAATTTGTCAAAGTCAAAGTGATGATTACACTTACTATGCCAGAGGAACTCAAAACCTTTTTAAATATAATAATGGTGCTTGGACAATTCCGGATGATGGATATTCACGACCTGAACCAGAAGATGGCAGTATAGGTTGGTTTAAAGTTGAGCCAATCAAGTGGTGGATTGTTGAAGGAGACCCTTACACAGATTTTACAGTTACGGCTGTGACAGATTTTACTTTGTTAGGTGGAATTCCATGGTCAGTAGGTGATGTGCCACCATTCCCTGATTTCGAGTCTTCTTATTTACATGTCTGTTTTGGTAGGGATATCGTGAGCCATATGTTTTTTGACGACTATGTGAATGAATATTATCCTGAGTTTTCTGATGACTTTCTGTTTTGTGGACCAATGTTTAATGTTATTTCGGAAGAACAATTTACCAAACTGGAAACATTTGGTCAGGGAAATGTCAAATTATCAGACTTCGCAATTGCAAATGGATGTCTAAATGGAACAATTTTTAAATATTGTTATACGAGAGAAAAAACAAGCGATGGAAAATTACGCATACTCTATCAAAGCAATTCTAATGAGTCGCCAAGTTTATATGAATACAATGGCACCCTTCTTGGTGGCTCTTATCCAGGGGCTATTGGTGTTCGTTTATCCATGGAACTTACGATAAAAAATCTCACGCCATTCGACGAAGGAATTAAATCATATCCTGGCATAACAAAAAAATCAGATGGTTATCACATTACAGACTTCACAGGCCTTCAAGCCATGTCAGACTACACAGAGGCGGGTGAAAATTTCAGTGGAGATGTCTTCCTTGACAAAGACATTGACTGTACAGGAAAAAATTTTAGGCATATCAACCTTTACAGAAGCACATTTGATGGTCAGGGCCATTCCATTGCCAATTTGACTCCTGTGGAAACAGATGGTTCAAGTACTTTTATTGGTGTTATGCAAGATTCAACATTAAAAAATATTAATTTCATAAATGTGAATTTTAAAGGAAATGTAGCATGTTTAATACAAGTAATAGCTAATTCATGCACATTAGAAAATGTTTATCGCGAAGGGGCAACAATAGGAACCGGCGGAGCATCAGGATATATTTATATGTCTCCCACTCCACAGGTCAAACTAGAAATAAAAAATTGCGGATTGGTTTCTACTGGACTTGAAGGGAAAAATTATTCATTTCTTTATCTTGGGATAAATGTTGTAGGATGGACAACAATAACAGATTGTTTTAATATAGGAAAATTTAATTTCGCAGGTGAAATAGATAAGTTTGGAAATCATATAGGAAACAGTGCTGGTTATATATATCAAGGAGTATATCTATATGACACCACATCAAATAAAAAGATATATGTCACAGGTTTCACTGATTCTCTTTGGTTTTGCCACAGCACCTTTAATGGTGGCTTGCCAGCACACAGATATAATGTGCTTTTGGGGGATAATTTTACATCAACCTCAGTTGAAACCTATTTGAAAAATAAAGGATTTACTGCTGCAACATAATATATAAAAAAACAAGGTGTTTGGCCTTGTTTTTTTAGTCGTCAAATAAACTTGGATTATCATGATGGTCATGGCGGTCGCGTTCAAGCCTTTTTTCGCCATAATAGTAGTCATCATATCTTGGTCGCTCATCATAGCCGCTTTCTCTGCGCCTGCGTTCTTCTTTGGATGCCTCAACGTTGGAATATGCCTCGCGCTCAAGTTTTTTTGCAAGCATTTTCTTTTTCTTTGCCCCCCAAACATGAATTGAGCCTTTGTCTATGAAAAGTTTGACAACCAAAAATGCTGCGGCCACACCAATAACAATATAAACAAGTCTTGAAAAGACGCTGCCCTGATATCCAAAGATGCCAGCCACAAAATCATATTGCAAAAGGCCTATGAGCAGCCAGTTCACGCAACCTGCAATGGTTAAAACAAAAGCAATAAAAGTGAGCATAATCCCTCCTTGAAGGTATTATGTGAAAAAAGGTATGAAAAATTCGCAAAAGGAAAAATTATTAAAAATGATTGACTTTTTGCAATCAATTGCATAAAATATCATAGTCTGTGATAAATTTTACAAGTGGCTCAGCCAAAAACGAAGCCATTTGTAATTTTTCACTATTTGCGGGGAATTGAAGATTGGCCCACAAGAATAAGGAGGAAAACATGCCGACAGCAAAATATTTAACACCAGAAGGGAAAAAACAACTTGAAGATAAACTCCAATACCTCAAAACAGTAAAGCGTCCTGAAGTAGTGAAGAAGATTGGACTTGCAAGAGAATTTGGTGATTTGTCAGAAAACTCTGAATATGACGCAGCGAAAGATGAGCAAGCGGTGATAGAAGGACAAATTGCCGAAATAGAAAACACTTTGTTAAACGCAGTTGTTGTCAAGAAGTCAAGCATTGACACATCCAAAGTCAGTGTTGGAACAACTGTTAAACTTTATGATGAAGAATTTGACGAAGAAGTTGAATACAAAATTGTTGGCTCAGATGAAAGTGACCCTAAAAAAGGCCTTATTTCAAACGAGTCACCAGTGGGTTCAGCGCTTATTGGAAACAATGTTGGCACAATGGTGGTTGTTAACACTCCAAATGGAGAAGTTAGATACAAAATTTTGTCCATAACTGTTTAATTTTTCTTGCTATAAAAAGTTAATTTTGCTATAATTAAACAAGGCAAAAGGGTTGAAAGTTAATGAATTTTAAAAACTATATAAAAATCTCCATATCAAACTATGCAAGTGCGTGGAAATTTTTGCTATATCGCATTATCGTTTGGGGAGTGGTGTTTGCACTTATGGCTCCATTTTATTCACTCATCAGAAGCCTTGTTTTAGATGCGTGGAATTTGGAACTTTTCAAAGAACTTGCCCTTGCTGGACTCTTTTATGGCAGCACCTTAACAGTCACCTTTGCCAAAGTTACGCAAGTTGTAATAACCTTGCTGACAAGCCTTTTCACACAACATTTGGCCGCGGGCATTTATCTAGCAGTTGTTCTGTTCCTTGTTCGACCATTTTTGATGAATATTGGCAGATATGTTGTCAGTGAAACAACCTATGGCTATATGTCCAGCCAGTCAAAACATGGTTTTTGCTCAACCATGGTCAGAACGCTGAAAAAATCAACCTCTTATGCAATTTTGAGGGCACTGTTTGCACTTCCTTTCATATTTTTAACTGGCGGAGTATTTTATCTTTTGTTGCAAGCAAATTGGGGTGCAAATTTAATTTTAATGCCTTTTGCTTTCTTGGCATCAGCGACTTTTATATTGACTTGGAAGCAACTTCTTCTTATGGGTTGGGCACCAGCAATGGTTGTCAGCGGCGAAAATGTTGCAAAATCATATAACCTCGGCTTAAAAGCAACAATGCGCTGCTTTGGGAAAAGCCTTTTGTTCAGCGTGCTTATTGTTTTTGTTGGCATATTGCTTGTGCTTGGCTTTGGTGTTATTTCTGTCGCTGTAATCATGCCTGTATGCGCAATCTGCTCAGCAATGTATGAAACAATGCACTTTTTTGCCTGCCATGGCATGAGATATTACACAGATAAGGACCATGTTCTTTCATCAAAAAAACTTGAAGAACAGGACACAATTTCACAAATTAAATTTTTAATATAATAAAAGGACAACATGAATAACAAAGTAAAAATCACCTTTTTAGGCGGAGTGGGTGAAATAGGCAAAAATATGACCGCCTTTGAATATGGGGACGAAATTATTGTTGTTGACGCAGGACTGACATTTCCAGGCGAGGAACTTCCGGGCGTTGATATTGTCATCCCTGACATTAGTTATTTAACAGCAAACCGCGAAAAAGTTAAAGCGATAATTTTAACACACGGCCATGAGGACCATATTGGTGCTTTGCCTTTTGTGTTAAAGGAGCTTAATGTCCCAATTTATGGCTCAAGATTGACGCTTGCGCTTGTTGAAAACAAGATGAAGGAATTTGAAAATGTCAAATACAAAGCAATTTCTGTAAAGCCAAAAAATGTGCTTAAACTTGGCTCGTTTACAATTGAGTTTGTCAAAGTCAGCCATTCAATTGCAGGCTCTCTTGCACTCTGCATCACAACTCCTGTGGGCAATATTTTTCACACAGGCGACTTTAAAATTGATTTTGAGCCAATAGATGGCACAATGACAGATTTGGCACGAATTGGCGAACTTGGCAAGAGGGGAATAAAATTGTTGCTTTGCGAAAGCACAAATGTGTGCAGAAAGGGCTATTCAATGAGTGAGCGCTCAGTTGGAAGAACGCTTGACACAATATTTGAAAAAAACGCAAAGAAAAGGCTTTTTGTTGCAACTTTTGCTTCCAATATTCACAGGCTTCAACAAATTTTAGATTTGGCAGAAAAATACAAGCGTAAAGTTGCTTTTTCTGGCAGAAGCATGATAAATGTCAGCGAAGTTGCCATGAAAGTTGGTGAACTTAGATATAACAAAGACAACATCATTGATATTGATAAAGTGGACAAATATGCAGATGAGGAACTTTTAATTGTCACAACGGGCAGCCAGGGTGAGCCAATGAGCGCACTCACAAGGATGGCTGCAGGTGAGTTCAAAAAAATCAAACTTCGCGAAAATGACCTTGTCATCTTTTCAGCATCTCCAATTCCGGGGAATGAAAAGTATGTTTATAATGTTATAAACGCTCTCTTCAAACTTGGTGCAGATGTCATATATGATGAACTTGCTGATGTCCATGTTTCTGGACATGCATGTCAGGAGGAAATCAAAACAATTCACTCTTTGACGCACCCCGAGTTTTTCATCCCAATTCATGGTGAATACAGGCATCTTAGGATGCACTCGCAAATTGCGCAACAACTTGGCATGGCGGAGAGGAACATCATCCTTCCATCACTTGGCATGCAAGTTGAACTTGGTGCGAATTCAATCAAACAAAGTGGCTTTGTCACAGCAGGGCAAAGGCTTGTTGATGGAATTGGAATTGGCGACATGGACTCAAATGTTTTAAGAGAGCGCAAACAACTCTCAGAGGACGGAATTTGCGTTGTTGTGGTTGGCATAGATACAATTTCAGGCGAAGTTTCAACCGAGCCATTTATCATCACGCGTGGTGTTGTTTATCAAGATGAAATGGACGCTTTTGTGCAAGACGCCAAAGCGGCAATCATAGCATCACTTAAAGAACAAGATTTGCGTGGGGTTGAGCCAAGCGTTGTTAAAAACACTTTAAGGCGCAATTTGTCAAACTTTATCTTCAAACGCACGAAGCGTAGACCAATGATTTTGACCATAGTTACAACAACATGAAAAAAATTTGGTTTTTTTGTTGAAATTTGATACAATACAAGTATGCAATTTGAAGTGAACATAATTGTTGGGTTGCAAACAGTGGCAAGTGATGGCTTGACAAACTTTTTTAAGGCTATGTCATGGCTTGGCAGTTATGTTGGCTTTGTCGTGATGTTTATTGTCATGTTCTTTTTATCAAGGCGTCTTGCCTATGTGTTTGGCGGATGTTTTTTTGGCGGAGTTGTCGGCAATTACATTTTAAAACACCTTATTGACCGTCCGCGCCCATTTGTTAACAACCCTGAAATATTAAATTTAACAAACACTCTTGGCGAAAGCATGCCTTCCTCACACGCCATGTGCAGCATAATGATAGCCATCTTTTTGTGTTATTTCGTCTTTAAACTCACGCAAAAAGATTGGGCAAGAATAATGGCAATAATAATGAGTATAATTTTGGTTGTGCTGACATGTTTATCAAGATTGTATCTTGGCATGCATTATCTGTCAGACTTAGTGGTTGGACTTGTTATTGGCACAATAATATCATTTTTAGGAATTTATTTTTATCAAAAGAAGGGGAAAAATGCAAGAGTATTATTCCAAAAGCGAAAATGACACAATAACCTTTGCAAAGAGGATGGCAAAGTTGGTTGAAAAGCCTGCAATCATACTTTTAGAGGGCGATTTAGGGGCAGGGAAGACGCATTTTGTCAAAGGCTTTGCGGAAGGCTTAAAATGCAAAAATATGGTCACAAGCCCGACTTTCACGCTTATGAACATGTATGAAGGCAAGAAGTGTGACATTTATCACTTTGACCTTTACAGAATAAATAGCCCGGAGGAACTTGAAAATCTTGGTTTTGACGAGTATTTTGACAAAAAAACTTTGAAAGGCGTGTCACTTGTTGAGTGGCCGGAAAAAGCAAAAGGACTGACGAGCGAGTGGGACTATAAGGTCACAATCATCAAAGATGGTGATGAAAATGAGCGAAAAATTACAATAGAAAAAAGAGGTGAAAAATGCTAGCCATATCCACAGCAACAAAAACAGCATATATTGGTTTAAATGTCGGCTCAAAGAACTTTTATGCCAGCCTTGATGCTGATTGCAGGCAAAGTGAAAAAATAATGCAAGAAATTCACAAAATGCTTGTAAAACAGAATTTGGAACTTGAAGATGTTGGCAACTTTGCTGTTGTCATTGGCCCAGGCTCATTCACTGGGCTAAGAATAGGCAGCGCGCTTATCAAAGGTTTTTGTGCTGCTCTTCCAAACAAAAAGGTTGTTCCAATTCCAACGCTTGATTTGATGGCAATGCAAATTGTTGCTGATGTAAAGCCAAAGCGTGACTTTTCATGTTATATGAATGCTCAAAGCGGTATGTTTTATGCTGCCACATATAATAAAAAGGGTGAAAAGATTGTTGATGAGCATCTTATCACGGCGGCGGATATGATTAAAGGCAAAGATTTCAAATTTTGCCTTGCGGAGGAGGGCTTTTTACCTTATGGCATAACCATAAAGCCGGAAACATTATTATCTAAAGCCCTTATGGAAGAAAAAGAAAAAAAACTTATAAGCGCCAAAGATATTTCAATAAAATATATAAGGCGTTCACAGGCCGAAGAAAAAGATTAAAAAATATTGAAAAAACACTTAAAATTAGTTTACTTTATTAATCCATATAAGTATACTCATATTGTTGACCTAAAGGAGGTAATATGAAAAAACCTGAGTATAAGCGTTGCCCAAGGTGTGAATTAAACTTTATCAAAAAAAATGAAAAATTGTGTTCAGTGTGTCAAGCGGAATTGTCCAATAAGGATGACTATGTTGATGACCTTGACCTTGAACTTTGCCCTATATGTAAAACAAATTACATCCAGCCTGATGAAATCATGTGTTCAAATTGCTTGAAGGAACATCAAACTGAGGACGGCGAAGTTAACACTGATTGGACCAAGTTTGTGGACAGGGATGAGGATGATGATTATGACACCTCTGATGACGAAGCAAGCGAAATGGCATCAGTGACAGACCTTGATGAAGGTGACATCTTAAATGGTGACTTTGATGATGATTTTGATGATGACCTTGCAGATGACCTTGAAATTGATGAGGATATGGACGAAGAACTTGATTTTGACGACGATGACGATGAAGATGACGAAGACGAAGAAGAAGATGATGATGACGATGAATAACATTAAAAAAACACCTTAAATTCAAGGTGTTTTTTTGTTATTTCTTTTCAGAATTTCTTTGCGCTCTCACACGCTTTTCAACGCTGAGCAAGTAGTCAGGTGAACTGATAAGCGCCTTATGTTCATTGAGCTCATCAATGCTTTTTTGAAGTTTTGCACTCTTTTGAGCATAAGATTTAAATTGCCTTTCAATTTCTTTTGTGACTTTGCCTTCCTCTCTTGATTTTTTGGTTGTGAGTTTGTTTTCTTCTTCAAGGGTTTTAAGTTCTTCTTGAAGGGAAGCAATGTCTTTATTAACAGCCTCAATTTCAGCCTGTTGAATTTTCTTTGCTTCATTTGCAATTTCATTTTCAAGAAGTGTGTCTGTGCGGTCATATTCCTCTTTGCGTTTCTTATCAATTTTCTTAACTTTGATGTGTCTGATTGAGAAGCCAACAACCGCAACAATAACTGCAACAGCCATTATGATTGAAGGGATGAGCAGCCACATTGAGTCATCAATTCCGCCGTTGTCAGTGGTTTGTTCAGCGTCATCATCACTTGGCACATCTTGTTCATCATCTTCGTTTGCAATAACTGAGGTAAAGGAGTTAGTTTCTTTTGAAGCACTCTCAAAAGCGTCTTTGTCTGAAATTTCCCAGCTGATGTCGGTGATATAAACATAACCAGCACTTGTCAAGCAGTCGCTCGCAAGTGAAAATTTGAGTTTTTTGTCCGTTTGTGCGGTTGCGCTGTTAAATATGATTGTAAACTGTTGCCAGCCTTCATTTGACTGCAAATTTTCAACGGCTTCAAAGCCATCAATTTCAACTTTCAAACCAAATGGAACATCCTCTTCTTCGCCATCACTATTTGTGTGCTGATGCTTGCCATTATAGCCAGGGAAGGAAGTGAGGAGTCTAAATTTCAAAGCGTAATAACTTTCATCTGTGGTTGAGAGTGAGGAAACTGAAGTCAGGGAATATCCGGCTTTGCCACTTGTGTAAATGACCAAAACTTTGTCTGTAAAAGTGGTTTCGTCACCAATAAATTTAACTTCGCCATTTTTATCTCTGTATTGGAAGATGTCATTTCCATTGCCGTCAATAATTCCGCCATCTGACATTTCACTAGCTCCCGAGTCTTGAGAACCTGTGAAGGAAGTTGAAGATGAAATGTTGTGAGAAACTTCGCCGTTAGGGTCAAGGTTAATTCTAAGGTTTGAAAGGTCAACGTCAACATGCCCTTTCATATAATCTGTCAGTTCGCTGTCGCCCAAAGTTTTAATGAATATGTCATCAAGGAAAGCATGACCCATAACAGGATTGTTTTCGTCACCAAATTCAATGACAAGAGTGATTGTTGTTGTGGACTCTCCACCTCTAATAAGGCACTCATAGGTCGACCAACTTGGTGATGAAACGCCAATATTGTTGAAAAGCACATATCCATCACTATCAATCAGTTTAACATTAATTGTAGCCTTTTCTTCAAGAGTTTTAAGCTTGAAAGACAATTTTCTGTAAACATCTTTTTCAACTTTAAAGGTTGAAGATGTGAGGGATTGATAATCTGCTTCTTTATTAAAGAACATGAAGACATTGTTTGCGTAGGTGCTAACAGGGAAGCCATCAGGAGCACCAGGGTTATCAATTCCCTTTGCAAATTCATAGCCATAATTAGCACTGTAAGAATCAAAGTATTTTTTGTAAACATTGATTATTCCAGATTGAGAGTTTGATTGTGACAAAGTAAATGACGCAGGGGCAACAGGAAGAGAGAAGTTCTTTTGAATTTTGTCAGCATTGTTAAATGCGCCATTAAGAATTTCTGCTTCTGGAGGGTTTAAAGTTGTAAGTGTCAAGGTGTCAGTTGAAGAGCACTCATCTGAGTTGACATATTCAATCGTGATGTTGTCAACAACAACGCCGCCATTTGCAGGTTCATCCTTAGAGCCGAAATTCAAAATGATTTCAAATTTGCTGTCATAGCGGTTTTGCCCTTTGATGAACATTGACACTTCGTTATAATAGTTGATTGTTGAATCAGTCCCTTCTGCTGTGATAGGGGTTGCAAGCGTCTGAGAGTCAGGAGTGTAGTGGTTCAAATCAAATTCTTTTTTCATATCATCTGTTTCGCGAAGGGTTATGGTGAAGCCGCCATTTTTCAAATCAGTTGGCTTAACGCGAGCAGTGATTTTGTAAACAGCAAATTGTTTGATTTCAATTGGCTGAGATTTAACAGAAACATATCCATCATTTGCATACATCACAAGTGATTTTTTGTTGTTTAATGAAAAGTCGTCACCAGGGAAGGTAAGAGATGAAATTGTTTTGCCGTCATAAGCAAGTTTTGTTTCATTTGTGAATGTGTCTTCGTTCATTGCAATGATTTTTGCGTTAGCGTTTTCAACATTTCCTTCCTTTTCCCATCCAACGAGCGTTGAAAGAGAATTGTTATTTTCAAAATCAAAATTCATGCCATCAGTGTTCACAAGCACGCGGTCAAACACATCATCTGCTTTAACAACATTTTTGTTGTTTTTAGCAATTTTGTTGTAATAGGTTTCGTAGTAATTTTGTGAAATTTTGTATCCAACAACCGAGTCAAAGAAAACAACGCCAGGCGAGGAGATATTTTTTGTGCCAAGCCAAAGGTCAATTGTGATGTTTTCTGCCTTTGAGCCGGTGGATAAGAAGAAGTAATAGGTTGTCCATTGTTTAGGGGTCAAACCTTCTTGTGCAAGAATTGTTGAGTGCATTTTTTCGTCTGTGCCTGAGGTTGAAAGATAGATTGAACCACTAGCCAAGTCATTGTTGAAAGAAGCGGTTTTAAGTGAAACGCTGAAGGAATAATAAGAATATGGCTGCAAACTTATAGGATTTGAAATATATGCGTCCTTTTTTTGACTAGGAGCAAAAGTTGATTCATCATTTGGGTTGGTGTTTGCAGAGTTAATCATCAAAATTTTGTTGTCATTACCTTGTTTTTTAGGTGCTTTTAAAGTGTCTGCTTTAAGGAAGTAAGTTGTGGCAAAATTTCTGTCAAAGTTTTCTTCAACATCCAAAATCATCATGGTTGCGCCCGTGCTTCCGTCAAAAGTACTCCATCCGTTAACAGAGCCAGAAGAGTGGTCATAGGAAATGTTTTCAAAAGTTCCGTTTTCGATGGTTATAGGGTTCAGGTCAAAGCTGTCTGCGGATGAAACAAATGAATTTGCAGGAACAAGAAAAGCCGCAAGAGTAGGCATAATGAGAGCAAATGCCGAAATTAAAATTTTTGGTAAAAGTTTAAGTTTTGTCATAAATTAAGCACCTTTAGATAAAATTCAATAGATAGTATACAACAAAATCAAATAATAATCAAATAATAATCAATAATTTTTATAAATATATAAATAATATTTTTTATGAAGAAGGAAAAAACGGCTCAATCTTTAACATTAAAGCGAAAAATATTGCTCATTTTCTTAGGTGGAATAGTTGGGTTTTTAAATGGCTTTTTTGGTGGCGGAGGAGGTATGGTTTGCGTGCCTACTTTGGAGAAGGGACTTAAGCTGCCAAGCAAAAAGGCACATGCCACAGCAATAGCGGTTATCTTTCCTTTGTCGGTCTTGAGCGGCACAATATATGTTGTAAAAGGCGTCATTTCATCTTTACCTCTTCTCACGGTTGGACTCGGAGTGATTTTTGGTGGGCTGCTTGGCTCAGTTCTTCTCAAGTTTTTGCCTGAAAAAATTGTTGCTTTTGTCTTTGCAATTTTAATGTTTGTGGGTGGAGTGAGGATGATTTTATGAACATATTTTTGCAGGTTTTTTTTGGCTTTATAGGTGGAATATTTGGCGGTTTAGGGATGGGCGGAGGCACACTTTTAATTCCGCTTATCACAATATTTTTGGGCTTTGACCAAAAACTAAGTCAGGGCATAAATCTTATCACTTTTTTGGTCATGGCAATTTTTTCTCTTGCCATCCACTCGCGCAACAATTTGATTGAAACTAAGGGAATTGCCTATATCATTTTTGGCGGCATTTTGTCCACAATAATTGGCTCGCTTTTTGCCACAATGCTCAGTGGTGTGATTTTAAAAAGGCTGTTTGGTGCTTTTTTATGTGTGCTTGCAATAGATGGCTTTGTCAAAGTTTTTAAAAAACCTAAAAACCATTAAAAAAAAGATAAAAAAGGTAGACAAAAAGTGGTTGATTATGCTATAATGCGGGCATGAGGAGTATAGTCAAATGATAGTAAACCCAAAAAAATGTATCTCATGTGGAACATGTGTTGCAATATGTCCAGTTGAGGCAATTTCCTTTGATAAAAACGGAAAGGCAAGCATAGACAAAAAAAAGTGTATTAGATGTGGCGCATGCATGGCAAGTTGTCCTGTAAGTGCAATCAGTGATGATTAAAAGGAGTTCAGATGGAAAAGGTTGCAATAATTGAAATTGCTGACACCTCAACAAAATTGTCAATATATCAAACACAAAATGGCAGATATAAACTCATCAGACATGAAGAGGACAATGTTGATATAGCAAATGATATCAAAGAAGAAAAACTTTTAAAGCCAAAAACAATATCAGATGTTGTTGGAATTTTAAAACTTTACAGGTCAATTGTTGAAGAGAGCGGCGTGAAAAAAATCATAGCGCTTTCCTCTGGTCCAATCTTGCACGCGCGCAATCAACGCGGCTTTTTTGAAGAGGTTTACAACAACACAGGTCTTGGGTTCACATATCTTTCTGAGGACGAAGTTGTAAAACACATTTACACTTCTGTTTCAAACAAAATTGACAATTCTAAAGGTTCAATTGCCTATGTCAGCCCTTCATGCACATATCTTATCAAATACAACCGCAGAACCACTTTGGGTTACACAGTTGTGCCTTATGGTTATGAAAACATAATCAATGAAGGCAAAGATTTTGAACAGATGAAGGCGTTATTTCTTGAAAAACTCAAAGCGAAAAATTTTGCTTTGGAAGGGGGAGAGCCTTTTGTCGGAGTTGGAAATGCCTTTATCAATCTTGGCAGAATAGCAAAGAAGATTGAGCATTATCCTTTGGAGATTGATAACAATTATGTTGTTTCAAATTCCCTTCAAAAAAAAGTGACAAATTTTGTCAGAACTCTTGACATTGAAAAGATGAAAAAAGTCAAAGGTCTTATGGAAGATAGAACTGATGTGCTTTTGAGCGGACTTGCAATCACAAGTGCAATTTATGAATATTATCAAATCAAAGAACTTGCAATTTCAACCGCATCAATCAGAGATGGTGTTATTGCCGGCTCAATTTCAGCAGAAATTCAAGAGCGTTTTTCCGACCTTTTGGGCAGTTCCTTTGACAATATCCATGAATTTACAAAAACGGAATTCAGCAACAACATCAGGGTTGTCAATATGGCTGGCATTTTGTTTAAACAACTCAAAGTTATGCACAAACTCCCAAGAGCCTATGTCAAACCAATGCGCGTGGCTGCCTATATGTATGATTGTGGCAAGTGCGTAAATTTTGATGACTATGAAAAACATGGGTTTGATGTTATTTTAAACAGCGGTCTTTGTGGTGTAAGTCAAAAGGACCTTTTGCTTGGTGCGTTCATTTGCGTATGTCAAACAGCGGACAATTTCAGCCTGTCGCAGTGGATGAAATATAAGGACCTTCTCACAGATGAGGACCTTAATGCTGTGAGAAAACTTGGTGTTATTGTCAAACTTGCGGTGGCATTAAACGGCTCACAAAAAATGGTTGTCACAGATGTTTTGTGCGACATTTTGGGTGATTCAATAATCATGAAATTGATTGTTAGCAGTGACCCTAGTTATGAGATTATGCAGGGGATGAAAGTGGCAAAAGATTACAGAATTTTCTTTAAGAAAAACCTGCAACTCATTTAAAAGGAGATTCCATGCACTATAAATATGCAATAGAAATTGGTGGTGCGTTCACAACCATATTTTCAAAAGGGCAAGGCTTTGTTTTAAAAGAGCCAACTTTGGTTGCGGTTGAAACAACTGTGGAAGGCTACAAAATCAAAGCGGTTGGCGAAGAAGCAAAAAAACTTGTGTGGAAAACACAGGATGAAGTGGAAGTTTTCAATCCTATTGCAAATGGTGTAATAGAAAATTTTGAATATGCGGAAGTTCTTTTGTCCGACTTTTTCAAAAAAATAAAATTCAAGCGTTCTTCCAATGTGCTTGTGCTTATCCCATCAGGTTTAAGAGAAGAAGAAAAGGCCCTTTATTTTTCGCTTTTTGAAAAATTGGGTTGCAATGAAGTGTCGTTATTGCCAACAGTTATTTGTTCACTTGTGGGCTATGGCGTCAATGTGCTTTCATCCAAAGCGTCAATGGTGGTTGATATTGGTGGAGCGACAACAGACATTGCAGTTGTCAACTTAGGTTCAATCTTCAAAGGCGTGACACTTGGGATTGGTGGCAAAGGCATGGATATTGCCATTTCAAATGCGCTTGCAATTGCAAAAGATGGCATTTTAATTGGCCTGCCAACAGCCGAAAAGGTTAAAAATGAAATTGGCAGTTTGTATAAAAATGACAAACTTAATCTTGAGGTTATGGGGATGGATTCAGCCACATTTGTCCCAAAAACAAAAATAATTTCATCTGGCGACATCAAACATGTCTTGGAAGCGTATATGGATGAAATTGTCCGCACAATCAATGTGACAATCAACACTCTTCCACCAGAAATTTCAGCGGATATAATAAAAAGTGGGGTTATCTTCACTGGTGGCGTCAGCCAACTTACCGGTTTGGAAGAATATTTGAAAAACAATTTGTCCTATAACTTTGTGATAAGTGATGACGCTGCAAATCTTGCCATGGTGGGCGCTGGCAGATTGCTTAACGACGAGGCTATGCTTCAAAAAGTGCTTGCATAAAAGAAAAACAAAATTGCGACAAGAAAGAAAAGTTTATGCCAAAATTTTTCTTTCTTTTTTTATGTTTTATTGCTAAAATTTGTTTGTTAAAAGGAAGAGTATGGCAAGGAAAATAGTGTTAACAAGCGGCAAAGGTGGCGTTGGCAAAACCACAATAACCGCAAACCTAGGCGTTAATCTTGCAAGCATGGGTTTTAGGACTGTGCTTGTTGATGTTGACATGGGGCTTAACAATTTGGATGTTGTCATGGGACTTGAAAAAAATGTTGTGTTTGACATCACTGATGTTATAATGGGCAAATGCAGGGCAAAACAAGCACTTGTTGAGGACATCCGTTTTCCAAATCTTTTTCTGTTGCCGTCATCACACTATAATGGTAAAGGGAAAATACTGGGTGAGCATGTCAGAAGCGTCATAAATATGCTTGACAGCAGTTATGATTATATTTTGATTGATTGCCCGGCAGGTGTTGATGCTGGCTTTCACAGAGCGGTGTTTTCTGCCAACGAGGCAATAATTGTTGTCACGCCGCATCTTTCATCACTGCGTGACGCCAACAAAGTAATAACGCTTTTGGACGAATACAATTTGCAGTCCAAAGGACTTGTCATAAACAGGATGAGGGGAGATTTGCTTGCAAATGGCGAAATGCTTAGGGTTGAGGATGTTGTCCGCTCGCTTCATCTGCCTCTTTTGGGCGTAATCCCCGAAGATGATGCAATATCAAGTGCCTGTTCAGTCGGCGGCTATCTCAATTCTTTGGATTCCACACGCGCTTTCACACTGCTATGCGAAAACATCCATAACGGCACAAAAAAAATTTATGATTGTGAGATGAAATATAGGGGTTTTATGGGATATATCCGCAGGAATTTAAAAAAGAAGGTGTAAAAATGCAAAGGTTAGAGCAAATCCTTGAACTTGACAAGCAATATGTCAGCGAGCAAATGCTATCTCTTTTGGAAAGCGAAATAAAATATGCTGTCAAAAGTTATGTTGTGCTTTCCTCCAATGTTAAAGTGCGGTATAAAAAAGAGGGGAAAGAGATTAAATTTATGGTTGAATTTAATGCAGAGCGAGTTAAAAATTTGGGGTTTATCCCACAAAAAAACCAGTGAATTTTCACTGGTTTTTCTCTTTCTTTTTCTTTGGCTGTTTTTCAGGTTTTTCCTTCTTTTCTTTTGCAGCCTTTTTGGCGTTTTCTTTTTCTAGTTTTTCAAGTTTTTTGTTTGCCTTTTTTTCATTTTTCTTGCTGTGTATCAAGTTTTCAGCAAGTGCGGAAAGGCCATGTTTTTCTTCTTCTTTTCTCACTTTTTCAACACGCTTTGGAAGAGGAGTTTTGTCAAAAGCCGCTTTTGTTTGTTCTTTCAAAACACGCACTTCAAGTTGATTGAATGGGATGGAGATTTTGTTGCGTTTAAACTCGTTAAAGATGTTTTCAAGAAGATAGAAGTAAACATCCCAGTAGTCTTCAGTGTCGCACCATGCACGCAAGGTGAGTGAAACAGAGCTTTCCTTCAAACTGTCAACTTTGCAAAATGGCTCTGGGTCAAGATAAATTCTTCCGTCACTTTTAACAACATCAAATATGATTTTCTTCGCTTTCAAAATGTCGCTATCATAAGAAACATCAAATTGCAAATCAACGCGGCGTTTCTTTTCAGCGGTGTAGTTTGTCAGTGGGTTATTGACAACATTTGAGTTTGGAATTGTGATGGTCTTATTGTCGTTTGTCAAAATTGTTGTTGCAAGCAAGTTGATGTTTTTAACTTTGCCTTCAACACCATTAACATTGACATAGTCGCCCTCTTTAAACATCTTGCCCGAAACAATGATAATTCCGTTCGCAAGATGGGAGAGGCTTGATTGAAGAGCCAAGCCAACAGCCAGCACAGCAGCGGATAGGGCTGCAATAATTCCAGTGATTGAAACGCCCAAAATTGAAAGCAACATAATTATGTAAACAAGCCACAATAGGAACTTTATAATGCTTAAAAGAAATTTTTGAGCAATCTTTTCAAGTTTTGTCTTTGCAAAAAGTTTTCTAATTATCTTAATCAAAACTTTGACAACAATAAAGCCAAGTATCAAAGCCGCAAAAAAGCCCAAGATGTTCCAGCCTTTACTGATGAAGAAGTTTTTGATTGTTTCCCAAATTCCTGCCCAATCTATCATTTTTTCACCTCGTTACTGTTTGATTATAACTCAATCAAAAAAATTTGTAAAACATTTTTCTCACTTTTTTGCAAGAGAATAACTCTCGTCAATAAGTTTGAAAATTTCCTCGCTTTTCATTCCGCCGTCCAAACAGATTGTCATCCAGTGTTTCTTGTTCATGTGGTAAGCGCGAAAACAAGTTTTGCCGTTAACAAGTGCGTTAATTTCTTCTTCATCCAAATGTAAATCAATGATGTCCACAGCCTCATGGCGAACTTTATCAAGTTTAAATTTGTCAAGAGCAAAAATCACGCCATACCACTTTTGCGTTTCCTTTCTTCGCCAAATGGCAACATCAGGGGAGTTGTCCCACAAAAATTCAAGTCGGTCGCCATATTTTTGAGTTATGTAAAAGATGACCTCTTTTGCTTGTTTGGACTTAAAAACGTCCTCAAAAAAGCACTTTTGACTTATATCCATGAGGATCTTTTCAATTTCCTCTCTGATTTTGCCCACAAAGCTTCCCACAGCGCTTTCATTTAGGTGCAGCACATATTCCTCTTGCAGGCTGTTGTCGACAAGGTGGGTGGACACTTCGCCAGATTTGTTGACATACACAAAAAATGTGAACTCTTTGTCCAAAATGGTCGTCTGAAACTTGAAAACGCCATTTTCGTCCTTGAATCCATATTTTTTTAGCTCCTCGAAATCGGGGCTTTTGTATCTGAACATTTCGTATTTCATAATTCAATCCAATATCTTTCCAGCACAACGCCATTATCTTTATTTTGCGGATCGTTTAATTGCCTTTTGTCCTCAAACTTTCCGCCATTAGCCAAAATACATTTGCGGGAAGCAGTATTGGTGTCTTTGCAAGTTATCAAGACCCTTTTCATTCCCATCTTTTTGCATTTTTCTAGTCCCAGCCTCAGTATCTCTTTGCCATAGCCTTTGCCGCGTTCGTCAATGGCAATGCCGTCGCCAATATGCCCACCGTAGTTTAGCAAAAAATCATTGAGTTCATGCCTAATTTGAAGCATACCCACAAGTTTGTCATCTGATTTTCTGACGCATATATATTGCGTTGCAGGGACAAATCCCTTTGGCAGGTTTTTCCCATGTCGGTGGTCATTGCACTTTTTAAGCCACACATCAATGTCGTCATTTTTCAAAGTATTTGTCCCGTCAAAGCTTGAACCTGCATTAAAAAATCTTGCTTGTATTTTGCAATCTGATCATAATACTTTTTTGTTGGCAAAATCAGTTTTAAATCCATGTTTTTCTCCATTATTAAAAATAGTTTAACATATTTTTCAAAAAAGTAAAACTTTTATAACAAAAAAACGGCTTTTGCCGTTTTCTTTCATAACAACTTATTAAATTCTTAGAATTTGTTTTTCAATTTATAACAAAAAAAAGCGGCTTTTGCCGCTTTTTTCTGGTGCGAGTGGTGGGACTTGCTCCGCATCGCTTCGCGACCGCCCATTGCCATGGGCTTGCTATCACGCCGGGGCAGGCAAACGCAATAACAATGCCTTTGCTTTTCTGCCCGTTCAAGTCCTTCCAATGTTATTTTGAAAAAAACAAATTCTTTCAACTTTTTTCTTTCTGGTGCGAGAGGTGGGACTGCGTCGAAAGTATCGCTCTTTGCTTGTTTTGCTTTCGCAAAAGCCACGCCTTATCGCTCTCTTTCTCCTTTTCCCAAAAAATCGTAAATTTTTTGGGATACCCTTACGGGTTCAAGTCCCTTCAAATTATAACAAAAAAAGCGGCTTTTGCCGTTTTTTTTCTGGTGCGAGTGGTGGGACTTGCTCCGCATCGCTTCGCGACCGCCCATTGCCATGGGCTTGCTATCACGCCGGGGCAGGCAAACGCAATAACATTGCCTTTGCTATTCTGCCCGTTCAAGTCCTTCCAATGTTATTTTGAAAAAAACAAATTCTTTCAACTTTTTCTATTTGGTGCGACAAACAATATCAAATCCGAACCACGAAATTTTAGTTGGCATAGGATTTATAATCATTCATGTCACTATATGATTATAACACAAATTATAAGATAAAACAAGAAAAAGAGAAGGCTTATGCCTTCTCCTTTTTGTTTTGTTGTTGCTTT
>CANPWN010000017.1 GCA_947584415.1 uncultured Clostridia bacterium
AAGCACAGGCGCTATTGCAAACATGAAGATTTCAATGGTCACAAATCTCAAAGAGGCAATAGACAAACTCAAAGCGGCTGGCGTTTGGGTCTATGTTGCCGAAACGGGCGGCGAAAACATTTATTCCAAAAACCTCACAGGCCCTATTGCTGTTGTCATTGGCTCGGAGGGTAAGGGCGTCAAGCAGTCACTCCGCACTTATTGTGACGGCATAATCACACTGCCACTCAAAGGTAAAGTCAACTCGCTCAACGCCTCTGTCGCCTGCGGCATTGTTATTTTTGAAATTCTTAGACAAAGAGGAAATTAAATGACAGATGAAGAATTGGTCGAACTCGCACAGCAAGACAATCATGATGCAGAAATTGAACTTTTAAATAAGTTTCGACCTCTGGTCAAAAAATGTTGCAGAGGTTACTTTTTGATTGGCGGAGATGTCGAAGACCTCGTGCAAGAAGGTATGATAGGACTGTATAAAGCCATCAGAAGTTACTCTTCATCAAAAAACACATCTTTTCAAACCTTCGCAACTTTGTGCGTGCACAGACAAATTCAGTCCGCCGTCAGAAACGCATCCACGCAAAAAAATATCCTCCTCTCATCTGCCGTGCCAATAGTTGACGAAGATGATGACACCTATGGCGTTTTTTCAATCATTGGTGGAAAAAGTCCTGACGAAGTGCTTATCACCAAGCAAACGAACGAAGAAATTGTGGCACACCTCAAAAAACTTCTATCTCCTAGCGAATATGTGGTGTTGAAGTTTTATCTTGAAGGGCTGTCCTACGAGCAAATTGCAGCCAAAATCAATCAATCAAAAAAGAGTGTTGACAACGCCCTCTCCCGAATTAAGAAAAAATTGTCACAAATAAAAACAATTTTGTAAGCGTTTTAAGCAAAATTTTTGAAAAAATGTTGACAATTCTGTCCTGTTGGCATATAATAAAATCACATCGCGGGATAGAGCAGTCCGGAAGCTCGTCGGGCTCATAACCCGAAGGTCGTTGGTTCAAATCCAACTCCCGCAACCAGCGAAAAAACGGCACTTGAGCTCGGATTGCTGAATGCAATCGCTCGGGTGTCGTTTGTTTTTTCGCTTTTTCGAAAAAACGAGAACCGTTTTTTCGAGTTACGGCGAAAGAAATGCTTCGAAGCATCTTCAAAATACTCTGCGTTTTAAAAACAGTCAAAAGAGCCCGACGAGCGCGAGTCGGAAAGCTCACTTGCAGAGCACGCAGTGCGAACGCCACGGAGCGTTAGCGAATGTAAAGTCATGTAAGGTTCAAAAAACAAACAATAAAAAAGAATATTGACTTTTACTTAAAAGTGTGGTATAATTATAATGGAAAGAAGTTGGAGGTTGCTATGCTTTTTGTAGATGATAATTCAAGCGGACATGATTTAAAAATTAGACCAGGATTTTTGAAACAAAATATATACATTGACGGTCAAAAAGTGCCAAAAAAATTGTTACATTACACTTTTCCGTTTCAACTGATATCTTCAAGTGTATCTACAACAACCATTGGCAACAAGCCATCAATCACTGTGTACGGCAAAGATTCGATTGACTTTTCCGACGGAAAAGTTGTTGTTAACGGCCACGAACTAAATGTTTAAACAAACCTAAATAACCAAAAAAACTGCCTAATGGCAGTTTTTTTTATTGGAATGTTTTAAACGAGAGGTGCTTAAACAAGTTGGGATGGGTGCTTTTTGAAAAAGTCCTCTTTTTCTTCCAAAAACTTAATTGTGTTGGAAGTTTTAAATTTTGTATATTCATCAAACGCGTAGTTCCAGTCAAAAGTTCGCTCGTCAAAGCCCATGTATTCTCTCACCTTTTCTGTTCCATTTGGAGAAAATGGATGGAGCATAAGGTTTGCCGCTTTTATCATCTGCACTGTGTCCACGGTCAATGTTTTGAGACCTTCCTCATCCATATCGCTTGGCTTGTTTGCCCACATTTTGTTCATATTGCGCACAAACACATCAACAACATTGACAACTTGGTGGAACTTTTTTTCATACATATATCTTTCATAGTTTAACAGTGCCTTTTCGCACTCATCCATGACTGCTTGCGAAACAGGTTTTGTTGGCAAAGTGCCATTAAAGCGCTTTTGAGTTGAATAAAATAATGTCCTAAGCACGCGGTTGTAAACATTTGTAAGCAGATTCCCCTCTTTAAGCACAGGGTCTTGTTCCTCCGGCTTAGCGTCAGGATTAAATGGCTTTGGGCAAAAAGCAACTGAATTGTTGCCCAAATTCATGCCCATAAAATGCATGCGGTATTGGTCAGAGGTGTAATACTGCAAGATTTCATCCGCAAGCGGTGCTCTGATACTTCCGCTGCTGCCAGCCTTTAAACCTTGCAACAATAAAGTTTTGATTGGCACAAGTCTTGTAAAATGTAATTGACCTTCTGGCGCTTTCAATTTTGGGTTTTTGCCCTGCATATAAAGCCACATCGCCTGTTGTGCTGGGCCATAAAAATAAAGGTTGTCTTCGCCAATAAATTGATAAATTTCACTGTCATCACTGCACCAGAATTTTTTCCACTCATTGTCATCAAAACCCTTATTTTTTAAATAAGTTCTAGTGAAACTGATTGGAGCCCAAAGGCTTTCTGGCCACACATAAAAAGTTGCACCTTTTATGCCACAAACTTCTGGGCATGGCACACCCCACTCAAGGTCACCGGTGAGTCTGAATGGCGTGAGCGTTTTGCCTGTTCTATATCGCACGCCCTGGGCGGACATTATTTCACACGCCTTTTCGCGGTCTTTTAGTTTTTCAAAAACCATTGTAAAACTTGGAGCAGTGTCCTTCCCTTCAATCTTATAATTTGGAAGATTTAAACTTTTTACAAGGCTTTCATATTCTCTTTTGACATAAATTTCTGGTTTTTTAAGAAATTCTTTGAGTTCTTTGACCATAAATGATGGAGTGTCAGGCCTTTTTTCAACCTCATTAATCCAATCGGTCAAAAGGTCAATACATTCGTCAAGTTTGAAATAAAGGTTGTCTATTTTGACTAGTGTTGGCTTTGTGCCGGTCAAACTGCTGATAGGGTCTATTAAATCTTGTGGCAAATATTGGTGACCAAGGTCGCATGTTTCCGCATAACCATGCTCTCCTTGACAACCTGCCACAGGACATTTGCCGACAACCTGCCTGCCATTTAAAATGACCTTTGCTTTTTCATCATAGAACATATATGATGATTGCTTTTCAACCATGCCAACATCTTTAAGGCGCATAACAAATTCGCGGCTTACTTGTTCATGCATCGCTTTCGTGTCGCCAAATGCTGATGCTCCATATAGGTTGAAGGAAATGCCAGCATCTTCAAACACTTTTTTGTGTTCGTGATATATCTTTTCACTAAAATCGTGCAAATTCAAATTTTCTGGAATTTTGCCACCTTCTTTAAGTGCTCTGTATTTTTCCATTGGGGGTGAACCATAGCAGTCTGTTCCTGAGACAAAAATAACATTTTCTTTGCCTATTCTATCTCGCAAAAACCTTGCAAAAGTGTCTGTGCGAAGCATAAGTCCAACATGAGCAAATGTCAAATGTTTTCCGCCATTTGGCATACCGCCGGTGACAACCGCGCGTTTTGGAAATTGAGGTCTTGGTCTAACAAATTCTGGCATAATTTTCTCCTTAAAAATTCACTCAAATATTTTAACCGCTCGCAATTAAATTGTCAACAAAAAAGGCGGCATCGCCGCCCTCTTTTTATTCTTCTGTTTCCACTTCTTCCGTCTCCTCTTCGCCCTCTGCGGTTTGCGGTTCTTCCTCTTCCTTTGCCGCAAGTGCAACGCTGACAATCTTTGCGTCACCTTTAAGTTTCATGACTTTGACGCCCTGGCTGACACGCGAGAACTGGCTGATGGAGTCGACTGCTGTGCGGATGATAACGCCATTGTCGGCAATCATCAAGATGTCCTCATCGCCATTTGTTTGCTTTAATGCGACAAGTTTGCCCGTCTTTTCATTGAACACGCCCGCCTTAATGCCCATGCCGGCTCTGCCTTGCAAACGGTATTCATCAACGCTTGAACGCTTGCCATAACCATTTTCAGTGATTGTGACAATCTGTGAGCCTTCGCGAACAATGGTCATGTCAATAATTTTATCACCATCAGCAAGTGTCATTGATTTAACACCTTGCGAGCCTCTTCCTGTTGCACGCACATCTTTTTCTGAGAAACGGATGCACTTGCCTTCGCTTGACGCAATGAGAATTTCATTTTCGCCATTTGACATTTCTGTGCCAATCAAAATATCGTCATCAACCAAAGTTATTGCAATTTTGCCGTTTTTGTTTATGCGCTCGAATTCTTTAAGGTCGGTCTTTTTGATAAGTCCGTTCTTTGTTGCCATAATGAGATTTCCTGTTGCATTTTCACCACGCGGGATGATTGTTGTGACTTTTTCATCTCCGTCAAGCGCAATAAGATTGACAATACTCCTGCCCTTTGCTGTGCGCTGTGCCTCAGGAACTTCATACGCCTTTATTGCATAAACCTTGCCTTTGTTTGTGAAGAACAACAAATCATCATGTGATGAAGTGATAAACATCTGCTCAACATAGTCCTCATCCTTCGTTTTGTGTGCTGTTATTCCAACGCCGCCACGCTTTTGCGCTTTATATTCGCTTGTTGACATGCGCTTGATGTAGCCAAGATGCGTCATTGAGATGACAACATCCTCTTTTTCAATGAGGTCTGCAATGTCAATTCCGCCCATATCCATGCTGATTTCTGTGCGGCGTGGCTCTGCAAAGTCTGATTTAATCTGTTCAAGATTGTCACGAATAATCTTCTTAACTCGCTCTGGTTTTGCAAGAATATCCTCCAAGTCCGCAATTCTAAGGTTGAGTTCTTTAAGTTCTTCGTTGAGTTTTTCAACTTCCAAACTTGTCAATCTTGAGAGTTTCATTTCCAAAATTGCATTGGCTTGAATTTCGTCAAGTTCAAAGTTCTGTGTCAGTTTGACCATAGCGTCCTGCTTATCATCAGAGCCTTTGATGATTGCAATAACTTCATCTATGTTTGCAAGCGCTGTGACAAGACCGCGGACAATATGCTCTCTCTCCTTTGCTCTGTCAAGGTCAAATTTGGTCTTGCGAGTCAAAACTTCAATTTGGTGATTGAGATAGCACTCCAAAATCTCCTTCAAATTGAGAATTCTTGGTGTGCCGTCAACAAGCGCAAGCATGATTATGCCGCCACCCTGTTGAAGTAAGGTGTGTTTGTAAAGCATATTCAAAACGACCTGTGCGTTTGCGTCCTTTTTGATTTCAATAACAATTCGCATGCCAGAGCGGTCGGACTCTTCCTTTATGTCGCTTATGCCTTCAATACGCTTGGATTTGACCATGTCGGCAACTTGGATAATAAATTTTGCCTTGTTGACCTGATATGGAAGTTCGGTGATGACAATTCTTTGTCTGCCCGTTGAGGTTTCATCAATTTCAGCCTTGCCACGCACAACAATTCCGCCTTTGCCTGTCCTGTAAGCGTGCTTAATGGCCGCTCTGCCCATGATTATGCCGCCAGTTGGATAATCAGGCGCAGGAATGATTTTGATAAGCTCATCTATGTCAATCTCAGGGTTGTCAATAAGCGCCTGAACACCGGAAATTACCTCGCCCAAATTATGTGGTGGAATGTTTGTTGCCATGCCAACAGCAATTCCGTCAGCACCATTTACCAGCAAATTTGGGAATTTTGATGGCAGCACGGTCGGCTGCATGAGAGTTTCGTCAAAGTTTGGATAAAATGGCACAGTGTCCTTGTCAATATCTTCAAGCATGAGTGCCGCAATTTTTGAAAGTCTTGCCTCAGTGTAACGCATAGCCGCTGGTGGGTCGCCGTCCACCGAGCCAAAGTTGCCGTGTCCATCAATCAGTGGGCAACGGATTGAAAAGTCTTGCGCCAAACGAACGAGTGCGTCATACACGGAACTGTCACCGTGTGGGTGATATTTTCCAAGCACCTCACCGACAATTCTTGCGCACTTTTTAAATGGTTTGTCATAGGTGTTTCCGAGTTCGCCCATTGCATACAAAATTCTTCTGTGAACAGGCTTGAGTCCGTCACGAACATCTGGAATAGCACGCGAAACATTGACCGCCATGGCATAAGAGATGAACGAACGCTTAAGTTCGCCCACGGCATCAACTTTTTCAATCTTTGTGTTTTGGAGAAGTTCCGGCAAAGATTTTTTTTCTTCTTTCATGTTTTATCCCCTCTTAAATATCAAGGTCTGTGACCAAAGTTGCATTTTCTTCAATAAACTGACGCCTAAGTTCTGGGTCTTCGCCCATAAGTTGATTGAACATCTTGTCAGCCTCAATAGCATCGTCCATAGTGATTTGGATGAGAGTTCTTTTTTCAGGGTTCATGGTTGTTTCCCAAAGTTGTTCTGGATTCATCTCACCAAGACCTTTGTATCTTTGAATTGTAATTCCCTTTCGGCCATTTGCTTCAAGTTCGGCATTAAGTTCATCATCCGAATAGAAATACTTTTCGTCCTTTCCTCTCGCAACTTTGTAAAGCGGTGGCTTTGCAGAATAAACATAGCCCTTTTCAAGCAGAGGCCTCATGTATCTAAACAGGAATGTCAAAAACAAAATTCTGATGTGCGCTCCGTCAACATCAGCATCGGTCATGGAGATGATTTTGTGATAACGAAGTTTGCTTTCGTCAAACTCGTTGCCAATTCCTGCACCAAAGGCAGTTATCATGTTTTTGATTTCTGCGTTTTCGAGAATTTTGTGAAGCCTTGCTTTTTCAACATTTAAAATTTTCCCCCTAAGCGGAAGAATTGCTTGGAATCTTCTGTCACGGCCTTGCTTTGCACTGCCGCCCGCAGAGTCTCCCTCAACAATGTAAATTTCGCAGTGTTCTGCGTTTTTCTCAGAGCAGTCCGCAAGTTTGCCAGGAAGAGTTGTGTTTTCAAGCACGCTCTTTCTTCTTGTCAATTCTCTTGCGTTTCTTGCTGCGTCACGCGCACGCTGAGCGTTGATTGATTTGAGAATAAGATTTTTCGCCTCAACAGGATGTTCTTCCAAGAAGTCGCCAAATGCGTCAACCATGGCTTTGTAAACAATTGTTCTCATTTCGCTGTTGCCAAGTTTGGTCTTTGTCTGGCCTTCAAATTGAGGGTTTTTAAGTTTGACACTGATAACCGCAGTGATGCCCTCGCGGCAGTCCTCGCCGGAAAGTTTTTCGGTCTCTTTGATGATTCTGTTCTTGACCGCATAGTCATTGATGACTTTTGTCAGGCCATTTTTAAAGCCGTCAAGATGCGTGCCGCCCTCTTCGGTGTTGATGTTGTTTGCATAAGCGTTTATGATTTCATTGTAACCATCATTAAACTGGAAACAAACTTCAATTTCGTTTTCAATTTCGCCATTTGTGTTGCGATTGAATTTGTTGAAATAAACAGGATTTGGGAAAAGCGTTTCACGGTTTTTGTTCAAGAAGTCGACAAACTCAACAATGCCGCCCTTAAATTCAAAAACTTCCTTCCTTTCACGACCTTCTCGCTTGTCCTCCAGCGAAATGACAAGCCCTTTGTTTAAAAACGCTATTTCACGGAAACGGCTTTTCATTGTTTCATAGTTGAAAACAGTCGTCTCAAAAATTTCGTCATCTGGCCAGAAGGTGATTGTTGTGCCGCGCTTTTCTGTTTTGCCGACTATTTTGAGTGGATAAAGCGCCTTGCCGCGAGAAAATTCAATGATATGATAAAGACCATTTTGATAGACCTCCGCCACCATCTTTGATGAAAGCGCGTTAACGCAACTTACGCCCACGCCGTGAAGTCCGCCCGAGATTTTATATCCCTCGCCGCCAAATTTTCCGCCGGCATGAAGTTTTGTCAAAACAACTTCAACCGCACTCTTGCCCTCTTTTTCAATGATGCCCGTTGGAATACCACGGCCATTGTCAGCGACAGAGCATGAGCCGTCCTCGTTGATTGTCACATTTATCTCCGTGCAGTAGCCGGCAAGCGCCTCGTCAATAGAGTTGTCCACCACCTCAGTCACAAGATGATGAAGTCCGTGCTCGTCAGTTGAACCAATATACATGCCCGGCCTTTTTCTGACTGGGTCCAACCCCTCAAGCACCTGAATATCACTTGCATCATATTTGACGGATTTTGCTAGTTCCTGCTCTTCAGTTAATTCTTGCATAGTTACCCCTTATATATATAATATATTATATATTATTATATAAATAAAAACAAGCATTTTGCGCCATTTTTTAAAATAAACCGCACACTTTGTCGACAAAACGCAAAAAGGGGCTTTTAGCCCCCTTCTATGCAGCGAGAGACAGACCTTCGACCCGCCACTTGTAAATCTTGTAATGTAAAATTGGGATATAAAGACCCAGCGTGACAAAACAAAGCGCAAGCACGCCCCACCAGAAGTGATACATCTCTTCCTTTGTCCCCACAAAACGGAGTGGAAGGTCATTGATTTTTGTCAGCGAGGCAAAATATTTCATTTTAAGTTCGTGCGCATGGGGAGATGCAAGTTTGAGCGAAAAGAAAGTGATAAGCCAGGCTTTTAAATAAATTTTAAATTTGTCAAAAGTGGCGGGCTTTATGATTGTCGGAGCGAGCGTGCCATCAAAACTGAGTTTTCTTCTCACCCAACGGCGGTATTGTCCCTGCAAAAGAATTGTGCTAAGAAGAAGTGATATGCCGTTGAAAACCCAAAATGCAAGTTCGCTTGGCAAAAGCAGATTGAGATAATAAAGCACAATGTTCCCGACCGCCGAAAAGCCGGCAAAGAACACGAGATAGACAGCATAGATGACATACGCCTGCCAAAGTTTGCCAAGAAAGTGAAGAGCGTGACCATCAATAAAACTGTTTTCAATTCTCCATTTTTCAAAGAAATAGACCATGTATGGCAAGAGAAAGGAAAGTGAAAAGATTGACGCGACCCACTCCACCACTTCAAAACCAAAATAAACGCTCTTTTTCGCCACAAATTGTGATTTTTCGTGTTTTTTCATTGTTTTTTCGTCTTTTTCTTGTCAACAAAACTGAAATTTTCGTTTTTTAGTTTTACAAAATAAGTTTTGTTTTCTATCACAAGGTCGCCTTTGTAAAAAATTTTTGCGTTTCGTTTTTCATTTGAACCCGGCTCGACATAAGTAATGTCATAGAAGTTGTATCCAAGTAAATTCAAAAACGGATTGATGTAATAGAGCGAATTGTTGATATATACAATTCCAATCATAATCAAAATTGCGACATAAATGCAAAACGCCGACACTAGCGACAGGTCAAGCGGAATTGCAAAAAAGACGAAGAGTGAAAAGTAGCCCAAAAAATGTTGGTCGGTGATATTTTGCTTTGAAAGTATTGTGATTTCTTTTGATACATCATTGTTGAATTTGATGTTCCAAAGAAGTCCCAAAATGCTTGCCGCGAGTAATAATAGCAGCGTGACAAGATTAATTGTGTTAAGAACATTGAAAGAAAGGTTGTGGTTGATGAGTTCAACCACAAGTTTCAAAAGCACCAGAAAATACATGGGCATAAAGGCGCTTATATAAAGCAATAAATTTTTTAATGCTTGCATAAGCCTAGTTTGTTTGTTTTAAAAATTTTTATGATTATTTTCTTAGCCAAAAAGAATTTATCCTCTGCACAGGCCTAATTTCGCCGCAAGCAATCTTTTCCCCAGAGTTGCCGGCCGGCTGCGAGGTGAAGTCATCAACATTTTCATGGATGACAACAACTTTTCCCAAAATCTCTTTAATGGTAAAGCGGTCGGTGTAAAAGACCAAAAACGCATTGCCGTCATTTGAAAACAGTGGAGGCATATCCCCTGCATGAAGTGGATGAATTTTGTCCTTTGGGCTATAATGTCCTTCCGTGTCCTTAAAATCATTTCCACAGCTTTCTCCCGCGTGAATATGAAAAGCAAAAATATTGCTCTCCGTCTTTGGCAAGCCCGAAATTTGCGCCACAACAAGCGCACTATTTTGATAAGGATAGAATTCGACACTGCCGCTTATGGCCGGATATTTTTCGCCTCCCGAAATCTCTGCCTCCGCCTGCGGAAGTGACTTTAATATATAATTTAATATGTTTTTGTTTACTTTTTCCATTTTTCCTCCCATATTTTTCTATGTTTGCCTTTCCTTTTTTGCCAAATCTTGACAGAAGAAGTGATAAATGTTATAATATTTTTATGGAAACAAAAAAACTTTTAACAACAAAAAAATCTTTGGAAAATGACTGTATTGATATAATACACCTCTATCTTATTGGGCGCTGCACAATGGGCGACCTTATCACTTTGGCCGAAAAACTCACCCTGCTTGACTGCAAATCAAAAAGAGGAATTTATCCACCAAGAATTGACATTGCAAAATTGCCACCTAACACTCACGGCGAATATCTCATTGATGAGCAGAGGGTTTTGCTTTCTTATGACATGCTGGAAAGGACACTCAAAGACCCTTCCGCTTTCATAAACTTTCTTGACACTCTTGGGCATGAGTGCCGCCACCATGAGCAAAATATTACCCGCATGAAACTTGCAAACGATCCGTCATATACCCCAACCGAAGCAGACATTCAAGAGGAACTTGACCTTAACATGTCGCTAAGTGATGATGACATCAGTGCAATTTATGACTTTATCAAACAGACAATGCCGGAGATGTTGGACCGCTCGTTTGAGCATTTAAGTAAGGAAGAACAGGACAGTTATTTTAACGTTGTAGCATTTTCATATTATTTTAAAAAGAAGGACGAAGAGGATGCGCGCTGGGCAGGAAAAGATTTTGTTCGACAGACATGCATAAAATTGCTCAAAAACAAAAATTGCCTGTCCACTTGCTCCATCTTTTTGTCAGACATGCTCACAAGATTGCCACACCTTCAACAAAACGAAGCGAACAGCCGAACAATGTATGAATACGCATCTCAAATGCAAGAAGCCTTGGGCAGATTGAAAGCTGGAGATTTCAGTGAAATTGAAAAAATACTTGCAAAACATGGTGCGGCAAAAGACCCTTATTCTCAGCAAAAACTTCACTCTTTAATGAAGGCTGTTCAACTGACATTTGCCGACAAGTCCGTTCCAGAACTTGAAAACATTTTCCTATTCAATTTAAAGCAAGGCAGCGTTAACGCAAATCAAATAATAAGCATGATTTTAGACAAAAAAATAGACAAGTCCGAGCGAGAAAAATTTGAAAAAAGAGTTGTTGATTTTCTTTGCACAAATGACTGCCACTCTGCCACCTATTATCCAGCGGGAATTGAGTGCCTGGCTTCAGTGCTGTCAAATGAGAATATGACAGAACTATGCTGCAGAATGCTAAGGCAAGAAAAACTTGAAATTGCATGCAATCTTTCAGAAAGAGTTGTTTGGCGTGCCGCACAAGAAGATAAGCGTTATTTTGCCGAATACCCTCAACCTTTCTTTGGAGATGAACTTTTGGCTGACCCAATCTTTAAGCCAGTAATTGGAAAAATTGAAGATTTACTGCACTTGCATTTAACATCAACGACTATCTGCGGAAAAGAATACAAAAAGGTTGTCAAAAAATTGTTGCCAGCATATTGTGATTACTCTGAAAAACTTGCAGAAAGGTTCAAGTATCACGAACCTGTGCTGCATGAAGACCACATGATGATGATGTCTTTTTTAAGTTCAATGTTAAGTGAAGAAGGCCCAAGATTTATTATGCTCAGTCCAAGCATGCTGACTGACTATGGAAAAGAAAGGGTCCAAGGTTGTTTGGATGAACTTGAAAAATTCAATTTTGAAGGCGCAAACCGAACAGACCACTCCTATTATAGAACCCTTTACGGTGCAAATTTCACTGACAGTTGTTTGGAATAATAACAAAATAATCAAAAAGAGTGGAAAAACCACTCTTTTTTTAATAATTTCAACTCGCTAAAGTGTCTTTTTCACGAGGGTTGACCCTTTTTGAAAAGTCAATCAATTTTTCTATGGCAGATGACACCTGCTGCTCGTCAAATTTGTAACCTTGTTGCTGACAAAAATCTTTGACCCACTCAAGCACAAGTTGTTTTTTGCCCTCACCTGTCTCTGCGCTGCTTTCGGCCTTGACCATAAAGTCACACAAAGCCGCCTTCACAGCGTTCCAATTTTTGGCTTTTACAACTTTTACAATTGCAGATATCAATCCCACTAAAGACATGAGGAGTGAAACTATTAAAGGAATAATGTCAAGGACCTGTTTCATATTTCCTCCTCATCTTCATATTATGAAATTTTTTATTTTTGGATAAAGTTAAAACTCCAGCCGAGTGAAAATCAATTCCACATCAGAGGTCGTTCCTCCACCATCAGTGCCTTCATGCAAAATTCGAATATTATCACCCGTGGAGAGATTTAAAAACACTGTGTGATGAAAATTATCAAACCCGCCCTTTAAAACATTGACAGCAGTTGTTTCAAGTGGGTTGCCATCAATTTCAAGTTGCACAATAATGACATCACTGACTGCGGCAGTCGCGTCAACATAGCCTTGAATTTCAACCTGATATATCCCCGGCGTATTGATAGTGATAGAATTTGTGTTGACAGCCAAATCTTCAGCATCACCCGGCAAAATGATATATGAAATCAGTTTGGTGTAATTATTGCCTGAAATCTCCCTTGCTTTGACGCTTTGTATCAATTTGACAACGCTTTTGCTTTCACCCTGTGGACCTTGCGGAATAACAAAACTAAGCCTATGCTCATTTCCAACCTGCTCATCTATAACCTCCGCCGGCTCTCCAAATGGCACTGTGCGGGTCTGTCCGACAACTATTGTTGGCGTTATTCCCATCTCGCCTTTGTCACCCTTCGGCCCTTGCGGCCCTGTTGGGCCTATTTGCACCGCCTGCAAATTATTAACTCTGTCTGGCATGCCGCTTTGCTGTTTTGGCACAATCATTATTGTTGCCCCGCCATTTGAAACAACAATATCCTCTGGATAATAATTTTCACAACCTTTTGCACTTTGATTATGTAAAAACATTTTTTCTCCTTTGTTCATTTACAAGTTATGTTTTACAAATTCAAAGTGACAAAAAAAAGGCACAAAACCGTGCCTTTATTTTACAAATATGGAATCTATGCTTGCCTGCCCAGTGCATCTTATTTCAACATGGTGAGTTTTGTCTTTCAGAGCATTATTGAAATATGTTATCACATATTCGCGGGCTTTTAAAGGTTCAAGTTTTGATTCGACCTTTTCACCATCAATGTAGACATCAAAATTGTTTTGATAGGAATTTGAAGAAAGAACGCCAAGCAAAGTGCCAGTGAAAGAAAACTTAAGAACATAGTCCTTTTTTCCAATAAGCACATGACCAAACGACGACAACCCTCCCTTTAAAGTCCAACCGCCCGTGTAAGAAAGCATTTTGTCATCAGGGGCAATCTGTGTTGTGTCAATTATATCTAAATCAAAATCTATTCCGTTCGTTGCAAAATATCTTCCATTGTCCGTCTTTGTGACAGTGATTTTGACATATCTTAATTTTGTGTCTTCAAATGTAAGAACCATTTTATTGCCTGAGTAGTCCTTGCCGACAAAACTGCATATTTCAAAATATGTTTGATTGTCCAAACTTCCCGAGAAGACAAAGTCCGTTGGCATACCCATGTTGCCATGACTTTTCCCCTCTGTGTAAGTGCCAATTGTGATTTTGTTGATTTTCCTCTCACTGCCAAGGTCAAATGTCAAATGGAAAGGATTTGTTTCAGAGATATAATTTTCTACGCCCTGCTTTGAGTGAATATTTGTGGTCGGGTCTCCATCTGCAACATGACTTAGGTCAAATTTTTCTGCCGTGTCATCAGTCCAAGGCCTATAGTTTGAGTCAATGACTTTGGATTTAACTGGTCTATCACTAAAACTAAATTTGTATTCATTTGTGTAAAAATAAGGTGTTTCAAAGTCGGTGTATTCAAGTTCGTATTCATTTCTGTAAGCACTCGCATAAGCAACTTGCACGCTTTCAGTGGTTTTTTCACCAATAACATTGCCTTTCGCATCAAATTCTGGAACAGGAGGCGTAAACTTGCCCCAGCCAAGACCAACAAAACTTATTGGCTTGCCATATAGTCTTTCGCTAATCATGACCTCTTTGAAATAAACCCAGTCGCCCGCATTTAATTCAAGGTCAACATATGTCTCTTCTTTGTTTGAGAAACGAAAATCGGCAGCCGTATTGTCAGTGTAAGTTGCCGCAAGGTCAAAATCATCCTCGCTGTTTATTGAAATATACAAAGCAACATTATATCTTCCCCTGATTGCCATTCTGTATTTCGCCGTCTCTTCAACATACATTTTGCCTTTGATTTCAACGACCTTGTTTGTTGTTTCATACTTAAATTCGTCTTCTGTATACCAAAGTTCCGCATTGCCGTTTTGAACGGTGTTGATGTTGTTCCCCTCATCCTTTTTATAGAAGCCGGCATATTCATTTTGATAAGCCTCAGTCGCGCTTTTGTAGCCTTTGCCATCTTCATAATAATAGGTAGTTCTTTCAACAACATTTTTGTTAAGTCCCCTCGTCTGCTCAAATTCAAGCACGAGGTCAACATAACTTTCCTCATTTGAAGATGAAATAAGTTTGAGCGTAACAATGATTTTGCCGCTGTTTTTTTGATTGTTCGGCGTGAATTTGTAAACGCCATTTGTTTCCGTTTGCTGCAAAGTTCCATTTAAGTTATCCGTGTTGACATAGGCAATTTCAAAGTTATAGTCACTTGGCAAAATCACGCTGCCAAACACATGGCAACCTCCTTGCGCCGTGTAAGGCCTAAGGTCAACATTAAAATCTCTGCCATAAGGGATTTGATAAGGTTTTTGTGTTGTGATGTAAACATCTTCGCCATTATATTTGAAACTTCTGCCCGTCTGATAAACAGATGCCACTGGCACAAATTTTGGATATCCCAACTTCTCAATATAGGCGTCTGTTTCGGCGTCTATTGCGTTTTTGTAAACTATTGAACCGAGGAAGTATCTCATGTCATAATGAGTTACTTCGCTCAGCGCCTTTGCCCAACCAGAAACGGTCGTGTTATATCTTTGGCTCTTTTGCCTTTCAATTGCCTTTATAAACATATCCTGCCCAAAACTATGCAAAATTGCAGCATATTGGCTAAGGTCATTTTCTCTGTTTGGAAGCAGCGCTTGATTGATAGCCCAAGTTGCACTTGTGTATCTGTTCCAGTCGGAAAGTCCGGCTGCGCCATAGTTATCAATCTGTCTTGCTGATGAAATTTTTGTGAAAAGGCTGTATTCAACAAGATTAAGCGCGTTGTTTGTGACTTCGCCACCGTCACCTCGACCCCAACCGCTTTGGAAGTTGTGATTGTATTCGTGCATATTTCCCCAGGCACCGGTCGTCACAAGTCCTTCATAGTTGAGTGAAGCCCTCATCCATGAGTCTGGACAGTTGACCGAACATCTCCCCGGAAAAGCAACCGCTGCACCGGCTGCAACAAACGGGTCATACATAAAAACAACACCGTTTGACGAAACTTTTGTGGAAACAAGCGCAACTTTATCCCAATAAACTGCAACTTTGTAAAGGTCGTCATAGGTAAACCCCTCTGCATATTGCTTTGGGCCGCTGTGTAGCACACCGTTTTCCCAAACTTCCAAATCAAAGTAAGGGGCGGAAGAGCGGCTGTTAATTTCGAATTCTTCAGGCGTTGTATAACCCAAAATGAAATGTGAATATCTCACACCGCCGGAAATAATAACCGAAAAAGTGACATCTTCATTTCTCACATATATTGGGCCGCCAAAAAATGAGCCAACATACGCTGTGTAATATCCATCACTGCCAAGCGTTGCGGTGTCCTTATTGACTTCCATAGTGTTCAAAATGACAGGCATGCGGTTCATATCTCTCGCAGACCAAATGTTGTTCGCCTGGCCATTGTAAAGTGCTTGACCAATATGTATTGTGATGCCATTTGTCGCATCCATGTCATCCTTGTAAATTTTGACCTTTATGATTTCACCAGCAGGTGCATACATCCCAGTCACGCCATAACCTGAGTATCCGCGCTTTTTGTAAGTCAGTTTTTTGCTTATTGCTGGCTCGTTTTCAGCAACATCTCCACCATACATGCCTATTGACGCTGTATGCTTGAAAAGTTTTCTGTAAGAGCCGTCTTTCTCAGTCAGGACTTTTCCGTTGAGATAAAGATTTCCCCATTCATCCATCTTGTCAAAAGTGCCGCCTGTGTTAGTTGTGGCAACGCCGCAATAAAGCAAATTTTCTTTGATAAGTTCACTTCGCTGGCTTTCGTCCATTTTCAGCGTTTCACCATATTTAGGATAGCCGGTTTCAAGTCTGCCGTCTTTTATCTCCGGCTTGCCTCTTTTAACCTCGCCCAAAACTTCCTCTTCAAAGCCAACTTTGGTCTTTGTTTGATAATCGTTTGAATATGCAACATTAACAAGAGGGTCTTTTCCTTCACCTTTTCCAAGCAGCACTCCGCACAAAACACCAGTCGAAACACAAACAGCCGCCAGGCCACAAAGAAATGTTGTCAAAATTTTGCGTGATTTTTTCATAAGCCCCTCCTTTTTATTTCATATTTATTTTTATCACAAAATGACGCAAAAATCAACGGCTTTTCGCAAAATAAATTGACTTTTAAAAACTTTTGCTTAAAATATATTTACTTTTTTTTAAAAGTTTGATAAAATATAGACGCTAACAAAAATGCGTTTGTGGTGAAATGGATATCACGACGGTCTACGGAACCGTTATTCTGGGTTCGAGTCCCGGCAGACGCACCAGAGCGACACCTTTAGGGTGTCGTTTTTTTATTCTAGTGGGACTCGAACCCTCATGAGCCCCAAAAAAATTTATTTATCATCTCTTAAACTTAATAGTGTGCTTTCTATCTTCGTTTTGTATTTGTCAATAAATTTATCAACTTGTTTTTTATCGCAGTCAAATCCTACATGAATTTTATAATCTTCCTTATCATTCATTTTATAATAAAACTGCTTAATACTTTTAACTACTTTTTTCCATTCTTCTTCATTAGCCGGTGCTTTAAGTGTTTTTATATAATTTTCATAATATTTTTCTTTAAAATCTTTTTCCATACCCATGTTGAAATATGCCATATCAACAATCTTCATCAATGGATATTTTGTTTCTTTGCTTAACTGGGCGAACACTTTATTCCTTGAAATTAATTCTAATAAATTATCAATTTTTTTATTGTCGTTAAAGTCGCTAAATGTTCCGCTTATGCTACTTGAGAAATATGTATCATACGCTGGGCAACAACATAATGTGCCTAGCAATATTTTAGTTGTTAAAGTTTGACTTATAATCGCTTCATCTTTATACTTTGCTTTTAATATGCTTTTGTTGTTGTAAAACACTCTATAATCAATTAAGGCTTTATTTATGTTGTCCCTTATGTCAATAAGCAATTTTTTGACTTGTTCCCTTTCGTCAATTATAGTTTTGTAATCAATGTCCCACAACAAGTTATATTTTTTGTCTAAAACAATGTCTATAACTTTTGTGAATATAGTGTTGTCATATTGTAAAACAAACGAACTTCCACGATACATACCCCAACTAGCAAGATAAAAACTTAAATTTAAAAGAGAAAGAGATTGCTCTGTTTTATTTAAATCTTTAAATTTTTTGCCACCATATTTATCATGTAGTTCTAAAAAATATTTATGGCAAGTTGACCACGACTTATATCTCGTTTCAAAACTTCGCTTTTCTTTCTCTATAAACAATTTAACAACATTTTTAATATATTG
>CANPWN010000018.1 GCA_947584415.1 uncultured Clostridia bacterium
AAAATAATATAAAAGTTGCAAAATGGTTAGGAATTTTTTAAAATTTTAAAATGTTAATAATTTTGAAAAAACTCAAAGAATTAAAAGAAAATAAGCAAAATTGTTAAAAAAATTTGAAAAAATTAAGCATTTTTCGGAAATTTTATAATATTTCCCTTTGGAAAAGGCAATTTTAAAACATGCTGTTATGCGTTTGCAAACCTTGTGCCTTCGGCAATTTTGATGTGATAAACTTGCTCTTTTGCACCCTGTGCCCATGTCACCTTAACATCAAACTGGGTTGTGTCCTTATTGACATAAGGCGTGAGGACAAAATAGTTTGTCTGCTGCTCATAGACCGTTTGCATAAAACTTCCGGCGGTGTAATCAGTGCCTTGGAACGAAAGTTTTGCTTTTGAAAAGTCTTTAATGTCACATGGGGCAAAAACTTTGAAACCAATTTTGTTCCCTGCAGGGTTGCCAAACTCATCTTCAGAATAAAAACTCACAACTTCGCCTTTCCCTCCAAAAGTTGCCGTGTGCGAAGAAGAGTCATAACTAAAACTTAAGTCCCCGCCCGTAAGCGACGCGTCCCTTTCAATTTTTCCATAAGAATATTCTCTGCCGCAACCACAGATAAAACAAACTGAAAGCATAATTAGGCACAAACAAACCAAACCTTTTTTCATGATTTCTCCTTTGGGTTTAGTTTGCTTAAAAATGCTAAATTTATCAATTTTTTGCCAAAATTTGCTGTTTTTTTGCTAATTTTCTTCGTTTTGTTGCTCATTTTCTGAAATTTTCAGTTGAGCCTTTAAAACATCTGCACGCTTAATTTTATAACATGAAAAGATTAAGATTGATGTTGCAAGCGCTATTGAGCAGCCACAGAAAACTATCATGCCAAGCCCATTTTGCACACTTAAGGCTTGAACAGGCTCGGAGGAATTGAACTTTATCATGTCCAAAAGCACACCTATGACAAGAAGAGAGACGGAGTTTGAAAGATTGTAAGTGAAAGAGTAATAGCCAAGATACGCCCCCGCTTTGTTTTCGCCAGTTCGGTATCTTTCAAGCGTCACCACATCTGCATACATGGAAATTGGAAGTGACTGCATTGCCCCAAGTCCAAGTCCGCAGACAAAAATGCACAGGAGGACAAAATAATATAAATTTTTGAGCGGGACATATTGGCGGAAGAGGAAGGATATTAGGGTTAGGCCTATGCCCAGCAACAAAAGTGACAGCGCGGAGATAAGTGCGCCTTTTTTGTCAATTCTTTTCGACAGTGCCACCCAGAAAGGTTGTGAGATGATTGCCCCAAAAAATAATAACACCAACAAAACCGAAATCTGTGCCGTTGAAAAATGATAGCAGTAAGTGAAAAGGTGCATGCCAACTGAGGTTAAAAAGGATGACGCCACTTGTGCTATTGAATATCCTAAAATTATGGATGCAAAACCTTTATGTTTAAACACTTCAAAGTAGCCAAGCATCAATTTGCGAAAAGCATGAGTTTGTTTTGGTGGAGATGGTGAATAAGAAACATGTTTTCGCACCCTTCTCAGATTTCCCAATATTGTGGTAAGCCCAAACGCAATCACAAGCAAAGAGTTTATGAGTGCAATTTTGATAAACCCGCTCTGATTTGCGGCAGCGTTTTCGCCCAGCGACACGGAAGGCATGATGAAAAACATGAGTATGCTTGGAAGTATCATGCCCATGATGTTAAAGGTTGTTTTGTATGATTGAATTTTTGACTGCTCGTTGTAATCTGGCGCAATATCAATTGCAAGTGCAGAAAATGGTGTCGCCCAAAAGGTGTTTGCTGTTTCAAGCAGCAAAAGAAAGAACAATAGCCACAAAAACATGCCAAATTGTGTGCTTTTTGGCATACTCCAAAGAAGAACATTGCAAACTGCTATGCAAAATATGGCAACAATCATAAATTTGAGCCGCTTGCCCATGCGTCCATTTTTGGACCTGTCTGAAATCTGACCAACAAGAGGGTCGCTTACGCCATCCCAAAGTGATGCAATCCCAATTGCAAGCCCAACCAAAGTGCCACTCAGTCCCATGATTGAAGTGCAAAAAAACATTAAAAAAGAGCCTATGGTTTGCCCCAGACTGTTATAGCCTAAACCACCAACGCCATAAGTGAGTTTGTTAAAAAAAGGCAGGTTGCTTTTTTCCTTTTTCACCCAATTATCTTATGCTTGGACATAGGAAAAAAGAAATGAAAAAATCTTCAACCTATTTAATCTTCTAAATTCTCAATCTTGAAAATCTTATCTTCAAAAAATTCGCCTAATTCCATGTTTAAACTGCTGCAAATATCATAGATTGTGGAAAGTTTGACAGTTTTAACTTTGCCAGACAAAATTGTGCTAAGCGTTGACTCCGGCACACCACTTATTGATGAAAGTTTGTATTGCGTCAATTTTCTTTCAGTTATAATATTTTTTAATCTTATTTTAATTGCATCAGTCAACTTCATAATTCTTTCCCTTTAATGTATTGAAGTATTATTACTTTAGCAATTTAATTTTGTTTTATGCTTCGGCACATTGAAGTGCTACTGCTCAATATACACAAACTCCTTTTCTGAAGGATAGGTTTTAAGCGGGCGGTTGAAAGACGGATAAGAGTGCGAGGAAGTGAAAATTTCGCCATCTTTGATTTTTGTGATAAGCAGCGTGTGATAAAATCTTTCGCCATCATGCAGAAACACAATATCCCCTTCTGTTACCTCTTCCTTTGAAACAATTTTGCCCTTTGGCGGAAATTTTCCGCTAAGCAGAAATCTTCGGAAATAATAAACCGCCGTCCAACTTGCAGAACGGTGATTTGCGCTCACATAAAACCACCCGTCATATTCAGAAAACACCATCTCAAATCCGCCAGCAAACAAGCACTGGCTGACAAAATTGGTGCAATCACCCCCTATCACATCAAAAAAATAATATTTGGGGTTTGGAGAGAAGGCATATTTTTCGGCATAAGAAATTGCCTTTTGGCGGTCATACATATATAGGTTTTTATTCCTCTCCGTCAAATTTCGACACAATTTTTTTGTTTAGGGTATTGACTTTTTCGTTTCAAAGTGTTATGATGTGCAAGCAAAAAAATTTGGGCAGTAAAAATTTTTAAATGGAGGCAAAATATGGTTGAAGATTTGAGCGAGGAAGAACAGAAATTATACTTTAAAATGATTGGCCAAGACAAAGATGAAGAACAACTTTATGTTCCTTTTGCAGATTTAAGCAATTTCTTTTCCGAAACAAAAAATGTTGTAAGCAAATAACAAAAACTGAGCAAACTTGCTCAGTTTTTTTCTTTAATCAAACAACTCTTGTATTGTTTTTTGCTGCTGCGTGATTAACTCTGCAAGCAAGGTGAAGCGTTTGACAGTGTAAGAGTTTGAAACCATGCGCCTCAGATTTTTCTTTTCACCAACAAGCACCACCATTTTTTTTGCACGCGTCACTGCAGTGTAAATCAAATTTCGCGTCAATATGAGGCTTGTGCCAGCAATGATTGGGATGACAACCACATCAAATTCTGAACCTTGGCTTTTATGAATTGTGATAGCGTATGCCAGCGAAAGTTCGCCGACATCCGTTCTTGCATAAGTGCAACGCCTTCCATCTTCAAACACAACAACCGTTTCTCCCGTTTGAAAATCTATCTGCTCAATTTGACCAATATCACCGTTGAAAACGCCTTCGCCCTCTTCCTCTATAAAGCCGTTTTGTTTGTGCCAAACAAGTTCGTAGTCATTTGAGGTTTGCATAACTTTATCGCCTTCACGGAAAATTGTTGAACCAACAACAAGTTCGTTTTTATGTTGAGCAGGCGGGTTTAAAATCTCCTGCAAAGTTCGGTTTAAGTTGTCTATACCACACACTCCCGCCTTTAATGGCGCAAGCACTTGAATTTGATTGAAGTCCATCCCCGTAAATGACGGAATTCGCTTTGTCACCATTTCAATGATTGTTTTGTGGATGTCATTAAGTTCACTCTTCTGCTCAAAGAAGAAATCTTTGGAGTGATTGTCAATAACAGGCATTATGCCGCTGTTTATCATGTGGGCATTGGAAATGATAAGGCTTTCGTCACTTTGACGGTAAATTTTTGTCAGCATTGTGACTGGAAAAACTTCACTTTTGATTATATCTGCAAGCACATTGCCCGCCCCCACGCTTGGCAACTGGTCTTTGTCGCCCACGAGAACGACTCTTGCATCACGCGGCAGCGCTTTCAATAGGCTGGACATGAGCATGACATCCACCATGCTGACTTCATCAACTATGACAGCGCCAACTTTTAAGGTGTTGTTTTCGTTGTGGACAAACCTTCCTCCATTGGTGTTGCCGCCGGTGACCTCTAACGCCCTATGAATGGTTTTTGCCTCCGCCCCTGTGCTGTCCGAAAGTCTTTTTGCTGCACGGCCCGTTGGCGCAAGCAGCAAAACTTCTTCTTTGTTTTGACTGAGTATTTCAATTATGCATTTGACTATTGTCGTTTTGCCTGTGCCGGGGCCACCCGTTATCACAGAAACTCCACTGTTGACCGCTTGACAAATTGCGTTTTTCTGTTCGTCATGAAAGGTGATTTTGTTTCTTAACTCAAACTCTTCAATCTCTCTTGTCACATCAAGTTTTTTTTGTTGAACAGAATTGTTTAAAAGACAAAGCTTTTGCGCTATGGAATATTCATATCTATAATACTTCGTCAGCATGACAACTTCCATTTTGCCATGCCAAAAGTCCATCACAGTTTTGTCGGCAATAAGGTCATCTATTGCCTGAATAAACAAGTCTTCGCACTCCACTTCGCTTAGGTCAAGCAAATCTGCAGCCTGCGAAATTAACATGCCTTTTGGCACAAAAGTGTTGCCATTTTTTTCTGTTGAGTTGTTGAGCGTGTGGACAATGCCCGCCCGCACTCTGAATTGGCTATTTTGCGGAATTCCAACGCTTTGAGCAATTTTATCAGCGGTGGCAAAGCCTATGCCATCAATATCCTCAACAAGTTTGTATGGGTTGCGTTTGACAATCTCTCGCGTTTTTGAACCGTAAGCGTCAAAAATTTTAAGTGCCATGTTGATGGTGATGTTGTATTGCTGCAAAAACATGACTGCATTTTGGATGTTTTTAAGTTCCATAAACTTTCCAGCAATTTCCATGGCCTTTGTCATGGATATGCCTTTGACCTCTGCCAATCTTTCTGGCGTGAACTCTATAATTTCAAAGGTGTCTTGTTTGAACGCACGAACAATGTTTTTTGCTGTCACCGGACCAACGCCTTTGATAAGACCAGACGAAAGGAACTTTTCAATTCCTGCCACCGTTTTTGGAAGCACAACTTCATAAGAAGAAAAAGCAAATTGATAACCAAACTTTTTATTGTGGACAAACTCGCCTTCCATGCTCAAATTTTCACCGACATTTGCAGAAAAAAGCCTTCCAACAATTGTGACAGGCGTTCCATTTTGCAAAAGAACGGCAACGGTGTAACCATTGTCGTCATTACGGAAAATTATCTGTTCCAAACTTCCTTCAATCTGCATAAGATAATTTTATCACTCTCAATCAATAAAAACAAGCGAAACAGTTGCAACAATCAAAAATTTTGTATATAATATATGTTAGTTATGAAAATAGCACAAAATCTCTTGGAAACTGAAACTTTGCTTGAAAACTTGTTGAAAAAGCACACTTCAAATGGGCTTTTGAGATACAAGGTGCTTTCTTATGCTTCGGTTTATGAGAATTTGTCTGTGAGTATGATTATTGAAAAACTTGGAGTTAAAAAATCTAATTTTGCACTTTTGGCTGCACAACTCGAAAAAGAGGGGCTGCTTGAGATAAAACACGCGTCTTTAGACAAGCGCTGTCGCACCTTGCAATTAACACAAAAAGGCAAAGACGAACTTGACAATTACTTTGAAAATGTTGATGCAAGTTTGGGAAACATTGACCTTGAAAGCGAAGACGCAATTGAAAAACTTAACAATTATCTCAACAAAAGGATATAAATTTTTATGAAAATTTTTAACTCTTTAACAAGACGCAAAGAAACACTTGTGCCTTATGAAAAGGACACAGTGAGGATGTATTCTTGCGGGCCAACGGTTTACTCATATCCACACATTGGAAATATGAGGGCATATCTTTTCATGGATATGCTCAGGCGCGTTTTGAAATATAATGGTTTTAAGATTAAAGGTGTTATGAATATCACTGATGTCGGCCATCTTGTCAGTGACGCTGATGAGGGCGAAGACAAGATGATTGTCGCCTCAAAGCGTGAGCATAAATCACCTTGGGAAATTGCCGACTATTACACAAACATCTTTTTAAATGAGGCAAAAAGGTTGAACATTGATATGCCTGAGACCATTTGCAAAGCGACAAGCGTTATCCCTGAAATTATCACCTTTGTCAAAACGCTTTTGGAAAAGGGTTACGCTTATGAGACAAGCAAAGGCATTTATTTTGACATCTCCACCTTCCCTTCTTATGGAAGGCTTGGCGGCGTCAGTCTTGATGACAAACTTGCTGGTGCAAGAATTGACATTGATGGCGAAAAACGCCACCCTGCCGACTTCGCTCTTTGGATTAAAGCACCAAAGCAGCACATCATGCAATGGGATAGCCCATGGGGAAAAGGCTATCCGGGTTGGCACATAGAGTGCAGCACAATTGGAATTAAATATCTTGGTGAACATATTGATATCCACACAGGAGGCGTTGAACACAGGCCTGTTCATCATGAAAATGAAATTGCGCAGGACGAGGCTTATGTTGGGCATCAAGTTGTTCAAAATTGGATGCATCTTGAGCACCTTTTGATTGACGGTGGAAAGATGAGTAAAAGCCTTGGCAATGTTTACAATTTGGATGCACTTGAAAAGAAAGGCTTTTCTCCGGAAGATTACAGATATTTCTTCTTCACAGCGCATTACTCAAAACAACAGAACTTCACATGGGATGGGATGGAAAGTGCAAAGAACGCACTCAAAAGTTTGAAAGCAATTTTAAAAGAGCATAAGGAAAGCGCTCAAAAAACCAAAGTCAAAATCAAAAATGTTGAAAGAGATTTTCTTGAAGCCATCAATGACGACCTTAACCTTCCAAAAGCGCTTGGCATTGTTTGGACAGTTTTGAGGATGCCAAGAGATAAACAAATATATGACCTTTTCGTCAAGTTCAATCAAATTTTGGGCTTTAACCTTGAAGATGAGGTTGCACCTGATGAGGTTGAAAAATTGGCAAAAGAGCGCTGGCAGGCAAAACAGAACAAAGACTATGCAAAGGCTGACGAAATAAGAAATCAAATTTCTCAAATGGGTTTTGACATCAAGGACACAAAAGACGGATATGAAATCCTCAAAAAGTGAGCAAATTTTTATGGCTCACTTTTTTTATAAAAAAATGGCTATTCTCCTGTAAAATAAAGTAGAATAGCTATTTTTGTCATTTTTTTCAAAAAACGCTGCTTTCCCTTTAAAATAAAGGGATATAGCCATTTTTTAAAAATATGCAAATTTTGCTTTGCTTTTTTTAATCATTGTGCTAAAATACTTGTTGTCAAATAGGAGGAACAAATGAAAAAGGTTGTTGTTATCACTGGCGCAAGCAGTGGCATCGGCCTGGCAACTGCAAAGCGTTGTTTAAACGAAGGCTGCACAGTTTATGGCATTTCACTCAAACTCAATGAGGACCACGGCTTTACAGAATATCAAGCAGATGTCAACGACACAGCGCGCATGCAAGAACTTTTTAAGGAAATTTTTGACAAAGAAGGTCAACTTGATGTGCTTGTCAATAATGCAGGTTTCGGAATTGCAGGGGCAATTGAGGATAGCAAGCCTGAAAATATAAAGGCGCAAATTTCCACAAACCTCACCTCAATGATTGTCAATGCATCACTGGCACTTCCTTACATCAAAAAATCTAAATGCGGCAGAATTGTCAACACTTCGTCTGTCGGCGGGCTTATTCCTCTGCCTTTCCAAGCAACTTACTCGGCAAGCAAGGCAGGTGTGGAAATCTTTTCAAGAGCGCTCGCCATTGAAGTTAAACCTTTCGGTGTCAAAGTGACAGCCATTTGCCCTGGCGACACACAAACAGGTTTCACCGCTGCAAGAGTTGTGGATGAAAACAAAAATTCCGACTATTCAAAACGAATGAAACGCTCCGTTGGCAAAATGGAACATGACGAACAACACGGCAAGAGTCCTGACACAGTTGCAAAGGCAATTTGCAAAGCAATCAAATCAAAACGCCCTCCTCTAAGAAAAACTGTTGGGGGTATGAGTAAGTTTGAGGTGTTCTTGACAAGAATTGTTCCACTTAGGTTTTTAAGTTTCGTTGTTAGAAAAATTTATGGTTAAGGAGATATAAAAATGGATATTTTTGAAAAAACAAGAGGTGTTCATAACTATGACGAGGCGCGCGAAGCGGGAATTTATCCTTACTTCCACGCTCTTACATCTGGTCAGGACACAGTTGTCCAAATGGAAGGACACAAAACCATTATGATTGGCTCAAACAACTATCTTGGACTCACCTCTCACCCAGAAGTGATTAAGGCAGGCGTTGAAGCAATCAAAAAATATGGCTCAGGCAACTCTGGTTCAAGATTTTTGAACGGCACACTCGACATCCATATTGAACTTGAAAACGAACTTGCCAAATTTTTGAACAAAGAGGCCGTTATGACCTTTTCAACAGGTTTCCAAAGTAACCTCGGCATAATCAGCGCCATTGTTGGCAGAAATGACTATGTTCTTTGCGACAAAGAAAACCACGCATCAATCTATGATGGCTGCAAACTTAGTTATGGCAAGATGCTCAGATACAATCACAGCGACATGGCTGACCTTGAAAGAAAACTTCAATCTGTTCCAGAGGATGCTGGCACTCTTATTGTGACAGACGGTGTTTTCTCCATGAGCGGTGAAATTTGCAAACTGCCTGAGATTGTCAAACTCGCAAAAAAATATGGCGCTAGAGTTATGGTTGATGACGCTCACGGACTTGGCGTGCTTGGAAAAGGCGGAAGAGGAACTGCAAATCACTTCGGCCTCGAAAAAGAAGTTGACATCATCATGGGCACATTTTCAAAGTCGCTCGCATCACTCGGCGGATACATGGCGGCAAGCCAAAGAGTTGTGGACTTTGTTAAACACACCTCTCGCCCATACATCTTCTCTGCAAGCATAACTCCAGCGGCTGCAGCTTCTGCACTTGCTGCACTCAAAATTTTGGAAAGAGAACCTCAGCGCGTTCAAAATCTTTTGGACATTGCTGACTACATGAGAAAGGGTCTCAAAAAACTTGGGGTTAAAATCATTGACAGCACAACCCCTATCATCCCTATCTATGTTTATGATGACTTCAAATCCTTTAAGGCCTGCAAAATGCTTTTGGAACGCGGCGTTTATGTTAACCCTGTTATCACTCCTGCAACCCCTCCTGGGATGGCACTTCTTAGAACAAGTTACACGGCGACTCACACCAAAGCACAGATGGACGAGGCCATGAAAAAAATAAAAGAAGTTTTGGATGTTTTGGATATTCATTAAAAAAATGCGGTCAAACCGCATTTTTTTTGGCTTTTTTGTGTGTTACGTGCCTAATTATTCCGCAAGTCGTCACTGTTGCCAAAGCAAGAAAGCCCGTCACACAGATGATGAGGATTGCACAGTTTGCAAAAAATTGCATTGGAAGAATGTTGATTATAGGGTCGGTATTGGTGTCAAATTGCCAATTTGATTTGCCAGGAAAGAATATTGCGTGAAAAATGTTGAACGCACCCTCAAAGTTGATTGCACATAGCCCCGCAATCACAAATGGAATTGCCACCGCAAACAGCGAGGCATAAAAACTTGCATGAAAACCTCCCCACATTTTGAGGGAGATTTTTTTTGCAAGTTCCAGTGCGACAAGAATTATGACAATCACAGCACTGATTATCATAAGTGAAAGATTGATGTCAAAAAGCCGCTGACAATCTTTGAAATGAGCCTCCCCTTGCTCAGTGTAAGAAAACTTTCCAAGTGAAAAATCTTTGTGCAAAGTCAAATAGTCCATCATGTCGTTGTAAGCTTCTTTCGCTTCGTCCTTGGTCGCATAACTATCAATCTCCAAGCTTTCAATCTGTGCAAAATAAAATTCACGGCAGTAAATTGGAATTGAAATTGACACCGTCCAAAGCATCAGCACAAATGAAATGATAAATAAAATTTTGCAAATTACATTTTTCATCAAGCTCATTATATCACTTTAAAGTTTGATTTATCAACTCAAAAACAATATTGCCTTTAAATTGTGTTGAAAAATTTTGAATTTGTGATATACTTGTTTCAAATTCAAAAATGTGCATTTTGAATTTGAAACAAGTATGCGGATGTGGCGAAATAATCTCGCTGGGCTCGATGCGTTCCTAGTGCAGACGCGCAGGATTTACTGCAAGAGTTTGAGGATTTGCTTGCAAGGATCATCAAACTCGCAGCAGCATTGCGAGGGCTAAAGGCTGAAAGCCTAAAATTGCAGCAACAATTTTGAAAACTTTAGTTTTCTTGCCCGCAGCAATATGTTCCTCGTCGCAAATCTCACTCGGCTGACGGATTGCTGTCACAATCACTTGCGACCTCGTTCGTTTGCTCCTCTTTCAAAAAATGACAAGCATTTTTTGAAGTGCAAGATTTCATCTTGCAAAATTTGAAAGGCTTTACTGATATTAAATATGCGGATGTGGCGAAATTGGCAGACGCGCAGGATTTAGGTTCCTGTGGGAAACCGTGCAGGTTCGATTCCTGTCATCCGCACCAAAGAGGAGCAATCCGAACCAGAAGAGGGTTGTTCTTTTTTATTGCAAATTTCTTCGCAAAGATTTGAATAGTCTTCTGCATTTTTAAGTTTTATGTTCTGGGAGTCATCATTTGAAATTCTAAAAATAATATCAAAGTCATTATCTCGTAAAATGATTTTGTTGACAAACATATCAATAAGTCTTTTACAAGCCATTAAATCAGTTGTATCTATGTCTGCAAAAGACATAATCCACTTGTAAACATTTTCGGCCTTAATAGGTCTTGTTTTTCTGACAGAATGTTCGGCGATTTTTATCTCCAATTCTTCTTTTTGTTTTTCAAGAGAGTTTAACTTCTCGTTCGTTGTTTTGCTAAAAATTCCATTTGCGATAGCGTTAGCCAAATTGTTGAGTTGTCTGTCAATATCTTTAACTTGTGCATTTAAAGAGTTTAATAGATTGTCTTGTTCAACCGCTTTATTAAAAATTTCTGCAACCTTTTCCGAGATTTGTTTGATTTCTTTACAATTTTTCAAAAATGCTTGTGTTGCTTGAACTACATAATTCTCAATATAGTTTTTCTCTATGGTCTTTTTGTCGCAAGCCTTATTCTTTTTGCGATTGTGACATTTGTAGTAATAATGAATTCCGTTTCTTCCCGTTCCGCTGTCACCCGTCATTTGAGTATAGCATTTCCCGCAAATTAGTTTTCCGCTTAAAATGAAAGGAACGGCGGCTTTCTTTTGTGCACCTGTGTGTTTACCTACAGAAAGCATTTTGTTCACTTTGTCGAAAGTTGTTTCATCAATTATTTGCGGATAAACATTTGTATAGACAGTATCGTTGGCAAAAAATTTTCCTGTGTAAATAGGGTTTCTCAACATTCTTGAAATAATGTTTACGCAAAATTTTCCGCCAAGCACATTATGCAAGCCAATATTGTTTAACTTGTCAGCAATATCTTTTAATTTCATGCCACTAAGATAATCATCGAACACTTGCTTTACAATTTCAGCGTTTTGTTCATGTATATACACTTTTTTGTCTTTGACATAATATCCGAAAGCAACTCTTCCGCCAACATATTGTCCTTT
>CANPWN010000019.1 GCA_947584415.1 uncultured Clostridia bacterium
CTTTCATTTACCCTCCATTAGCGCTGTGATTTCTTCGGCTTTAAGCGGCCTATACTCTCCGCGTTTTAACCCACCAAGTTTGACTGAGCCAATTCTCACCCTTTTAAGCAAGATGATATCTTTGCCAATGGCCTCAAACATCTTTCGCACTTGATGATTTATCCCCTCATGGATAACAACGCTCAATCTTGTTCTGTCGCCCTCAACTTTGACAAGTTTAACTCCCGCACGCGGCAGCCTTTCTCCATCAATGACAACACCTTTTCTTAAAACCGCAAGTTCGCTTTCAAGAATTTTCCCTTCAATTTTGACTATGTATTCCTTTTCAATCTCATAAGATGGGTGTGCCAATTTTTGCGCAAAGTCGCCGTCATTTGTGAGGATAATCAACCCTTCGGTGTTGTAATCAAGCCTGCCAACTGAAAATAGGCGCTCTTTGACATCAACAAGTTCAAAAATTGTTCTTCTGCCCCTTTCGTCACTTGCAGTGCATGTGAAACCCTTTGGCTTAAATAATTTGAAATACAAAAGATTTGAGGTGGGTTTCACCTCTTGTCCATTGACCAAAACTTTGTCTTTTCTTTCATCAACTTGAGTGCCTACATTTGCAACAACTCCGTTGACCAAAACTTTTCCGCTTTCAATAAGTTCGTCCGCTTTGCGTCTTGAACATACGCCTGAAGAAGAAATAAATTTATTTAACCTCATTATTTTACCACTCTTTGATTATGTCAAAAAATCTTTGAGATAATCTTCTTGCCTTTACTTTTTCCATTGTAACAATTTCTCCCGAAAATAGCAAGGAATTTGACATGGAAATTGAAAAGCCGCCAACCTTTTGACCTTCCTCCAAGACTGGTTTTAATTTTGGCTCTAGCGTTACAGAAGTTTGAATTTTTTGTTTTTCTCCTTCCTTTAATGGATACAAAAATTTCTCTTTATGGCCGACACATACTTCGGTTTTTTCGCCATCTTCAACCATGATGGTTTTTGGAAAGGTTACCATTTTTGTCAAGTCTTCCATTTGATAAGTTTTAAATGCCTCTTCCATCTGTTTTGCGCACTCCTCAAACATAGGTCCGCAATTTAGCACAACACAAACAAGTGTCATGCCATCTCTTTCCGCTGCTGACACCAAACACCTTCCTGCGTCGTCAGTAAAACCCGTTTTGACGCCTATTGCTCCGTCAAAAGTGCGCAAAAGTTTGTTTTTATTGCAAAGATATCTCTCCTTTCCTTCGCCGCTTGTTATCTTTTTGCTTTGTGTTGAAACAATATCCCTAAAAACTGGATTTTTTAAAGCATAGGAAGTTATTTTTGCAAGGTCTGCAGCACTGGTGTAATGTCCATTTTCATCAAGGCCGTGAGTGTTTTCAAAATGGGTGTTGCTTGCGCCAAGCCTGTGCGCAGTGAAATTCATAAGGTCAACAAAATGCTCAACTCTGCCGCCTATTCGTTCCCCAATGGCAACCGACGCATCATTTCCAGATGTTAACATAAGCCCATATAAAAGATTGCGGATGGAGTGTGTTTCGCCCTCTTTCAAATAAAGGCTTGTCCCACTAATTCCAACCGCTTTGGGTGACACTTCAAAAAACTCGTCCAAATCATCACAATGCTCAATTGCCGTTATTGCTGTCATAATCTTGGTTGTTGACGCCATGGCAAGATGTGAGGAAGAATTTTTTTCTTTTAAAACTCTGCCGCTGTTTGCCTCCATCAAACACATGGCTTTGGCTGGGCAACTTTCCGCCCTCACCATTGTTGTAATTGAACTTATTGCTGCAAAACAAAAACTTACTGCCAAAACAAGTGCAAAAAAAAGTGATAAAAACATGATGATTAAGGGTGTGACTTTAACCTTCATTTTCTTCGTTATCTTTTTCATCTTTGCTCTCCACCTTGCTTAATATCGCATTGAACATGTTTAACACAGTTTGATAAAGCGACTTGTTTTCAACATTGACAAAGGAAATCTCACCATCTTTTTCAACCAAAAAGCCAACCGGCGTCACGCTCATACCCCCGCTTGAACCACCTGCCATAGGAAAATGATTTGCAACCCTGCGGGAACTAAGGTCAGCATATTCGCCGCCACCAACAACATATCCCACTGTCACTTTGCTTATTGGAATTATTGTAACCCCGCTGTCCGTGATGACTTTTTCACCAACAATGGTTGATGAATCAACTATTGTTTTTATCTTCTCCATAGATGAAGAAATAAAGTCGTTGATTGTTTCGCTGTCTGTGTAAATTTTCATAATACCTCCTAAATATTGTGCGTATTATGTCATAACACACACAATATGTTCAAAATCAATTGTTTACTCTTGTTAGCATTACCGAATTTAGCAAAGAATATACAAGGTCAAACAAACTTAATGACAAACTCACTCCGCTTGCTATCTCCACCTTTGTTTTGTTGAAACATACACTGTCATATAGCCCTAAAGATGCTGATGGTTTTTTGTTTTTTAATGCGGTGAAAAAGATTAAAATCATGCTGTTGATAAACCCACATAACATGCTTGTTAAAAACGCATCACCAACGCCAATGTTATAATATATTTCAAGATATCTAAGCCGCGTTTTATCCTTTATCTGTTTGGTTAAAGCCTTAAAAAACAAAGCCTCTGGAGAGCCAAGGTCATAACTTTTTTCCTTTGTTCGTTTTTCGTTTTTCAAGATTATGTCATTGTTTGTGAAACTGAAAAAATAATAAACTATTTTTATTTTGAAAATGTAAAGGCAAAAAACTCCGCTGTTTTCTAACGCGTTAAAGGACACCCTCAATTGAAGATAAATTGGCATTAAAAAAAGCAAAATAAAAAATGTTGGAATTAAAAAATATAGGCTTTGCATGTTTTAATTTTTTGCAAAACCTATAAAAAAATGCACATGATGTGCATTTTAAACAACGCCTTTGTGTTTTAAGAGCGCTTTCATTTCTTTGTTAATAAGCGAATAATCAATTCCTTCCAAGTTTGGATACTCTCCACTGCACTCCAGCATATCTTTCACCAAAAGTTTTGTGCCTTCGCTGCGGCGGATACGCTTGACATTTTCCCTCATTTGTAGCAGCGACTTTGGGTTATTGACCAGTTCTTTCAAAGTGGAGATGAGTTCTTTGTCTGATTTATACTGCTTTGCAGCGCCTTCACTTGTCAACATTTTGACATTGCATTTTTCCTGCTCTGGTAATTTGCCACAGCACACCATTGGAAGAAATTTGTTGAGCGCTTCGGTTACTGAAACACCACCCGCCTTGCCGACAATTATGTCTGCTGCGGACATATACAATGCAACATCCTTTGAAAAGCCATAGTTCAAAATTTTTATGTTGGATGGAGTTTTAAGTTTGTCTATTTTTGCCTTTCCTTTTTCATCTCTGCCATTTGCAACTATGATTTGAATTGAGCGTGATTTGCAATGTTTGACAATGTTTTTGACTATTTTATAATTCCCACTCCAAAATCCTCCGCCAAACATAACCAAAATTGTGAAAACGCCATCTTTAAGTCCCAACCTTTCTCGTGCTTTTGACTTATCCATTGCACGAGAAAACTTTTCGTTGACAACCAGCCCATAAGGCAAGAGTTGTTCCGCCTTAAACCCTTTTTTGATAAGCGTTGGAACAAATGTTTCGTTTGGAATTAAAAGATAATCTATGCCCGTTGCTGCCTCCCAAAATGGGCAGACAACATAGTCAAATATAAAACTATAAACTTTGCACGGAATTTTATAAAGTTTTCTAAGGTTTGTTATCATCACGCATGGCAAAAAGTGTGAGCAAAAAATAGCGTCTGGCTTAAACTCATATATCTCCTTTAATAGTCCGTCATACATTGTCAAAAGCCCACCCTGGACAGGCGACTTGTAATATTTGTTTGGGTCGGCTTTTTGAAAATGTTTAAAGCAAACATTATAAATTGGGTTCAAATATTGCACAGCCAAAGCATATCCCTTTTCCTGTGTCCATCTAAAGTTTTTGTTTTGGCAATATTGTTTTAATATGTCAACAATTTTAACCTCGGCGCCTTGCTTTTCAAGACTTTCTTTGACTGCATTTGCAGCAGAGTTATGTCCGTTCCCCGCTGTGATTGTGAAAATTAAATACTTCTTCATACTTCCTCTAAACAAATTCATTTTACAAAATTTTTGAAATCTTTGCAAATGATTATGCAATTTTATCAAAAAAGTGTAAAATAACTTGTATGGAGGTTTTATGAAAATAGGTTTTGACAATGAAAAATACCTTTCCTTGCAAAAAAAGAACATTATGGAAAGGATAAAATCTTTCGGAGGAAAACTTTACATGGAAATGGGGGGCAAACTCTTTGATGACTTGCACGCTTCAAGAGTGCTGCCTGGCTTTAAACCTGATGTTAAAATTAAACTTTTGGAGAGCATGAAAGACAAAGCGGAAATCATCATGTGCATAAGCGCAAATGATATTGAAAAAAACCGCATACGCGCCGACCTTGGTCTTAGTTATGACAACGAAGTGTTAAGGCTTATTGACAGTTTTAGAAAACTTGGCCTTTATGTTTCGTCCATTGTTATCACCCTGTTTAAAGGTCAACTTAGCGCTCAAAAATTTGCTCAACTGCTCAAAAACCGCGGTGAAAAGGTTTATTTCCACCACTACACAAAAGGCTATCCAAATGATGTTGACCTCATAGTTTCAGATGAAGGATATGGCGCAAATGATTTTATTGAAACAACAAGGCCACTCGTCGTTGTTACCGCCCCTGGTCCTAACAGTGGAAAACTTGGAACTTGCCTTAGCCAACTTTATCATGAATACAAACGCGGCGTCAATGCCGGCTATGCTAAATTTGAAACCTTCCCTGTGTGGAACTTGCCATTAAAACACCCTGTCAATGTTGCCTATGAAGCCGCAACGGCCGACATCAAAGATGTCAACATGATTGACCCATATCACTTCAATAAATATGGCAAACTTGCTGTCAATTACAACCGCGACATTGAGGTCTTTCCAGTGCTTAAAAACATTATCAAAAAAATCACCGGAAAGGACATTTACTTCTCGCCTACCGACATGGGCGTGAACATGGTTGGTTTTGCCATTGTTGATGATGATGTCACAAAAGAGGCGTCAATTCACGAGATTATCCGCCGCTATTATGCATACTCCTGTGCATATAAAAAAGGTCAGACAACTTATGACACTGTCGACCGCATGAAACTTATCATGAACGAACTTGAAATCACACCTGATGACCTTGCTGTTGTCAAAGAGGCAAAACGCACAAGCAAAAGTTGTGGGTTGCCTTGCATTGCCTTGGAACTTAGTGACGGACAAATTGTTACGGGCAAAGGCAGAACAATCATTTCCCCTGCTGGTGCTGTTGTTCTTAACGCACTCAAAACTTTGGCGGGCGTTGATGACCATCCTCTTATCAGCGAGGAAATTTTAAGGCCTATTCTTGAATTAAAGACGAATGTGTTAGGCTCGCTTTCATCAAAATTATCCTTAGATGATGTGCTTATTGCTCTTTCAATTTGCGCAGCGCATAACGAAGAGGCCGCCGCTTGCATGAAGGCGCTTCCTTTGCTACAAAGTTGCGAAGCACACTCAACTTACATACTCCCTTCTTCTGACGAACTCACTTTAAAACGCATGGGAATTTACATCTCCTGCGAACCTCAGTTCGAAAACACAAATTTGTTTGAGTAAGGATTTGTATGGAAAAACTTGATTTGTATGATTGGGATAGAGTAAAAACTAAAAAAACTATGGTTCGCGGTGAAAAATGCCCTGACGGACTTTGCAGGATGACCATGCACATTTGCATTTTTAATAAAAAAGGTCAAATGCTTATTCAACAGCGCAGTGCAACTTGCAAACGACCTAACCTTTGGGATATTACGCTTGGCGGCAATGTTCGCAGCGGCGAAAGCACTCGCAAGGCCGCAACCAGAGAACTTAAAGAGGAACTTGGGCTTGATTTTGATTTTTCTAATGTGCGCCCTCACCTTACAATTAACTTTGAAAATGGGTTTGATGATTTCTTTTTGATTGAATTAAACACTAAATTAAAAGATGTTCATTTCACTGACCATGAAGTTCAAAAAGTTAAATGGGCAGATAAAGATGAAATTTTGAAAATGATTGCAGATGGAATTTTTATCCCCTATATACCTTCCTTTATTGGCGCACTTTTTGATATGAGAAAACTTTATGGCTTGTTTTAAAAAAACACCTCAAATCGAGGTGTTTTTTAATTACGCACGAAAAAATTTTGTCTTAAATTAAAATTTTTAGAAAAATAATTGACAAACGCATTTTATATAATGTATAATTACAAAGTCGCAAAACTATTTGCGCATGATGGGATGTAGCTCAGCCGGTTAGAGCACCACCCTGATAAGGAAAATTTAGCCGATTTTGGACAGGTGCAAAGTCCGTAAAAAACACGCAAAATTTAATAATG
>CANPWN010000020.1 GCA_947584415.1 uncultured Clostridia bacterium
ATTTTGAAAATGTGGACAATTTTTAGTTAAGCAGTAAGGTTGCCCCCCCCCCGTGACATTTTGTTACAAAAAGTTTTTTCATTTTCATTTTTTCCTTTTTGTGGATAACTTTTTAATAGTATTAGTATACACAAATTAAGTTAAAAAACCAAACATTTTCTGTAAATTTTTCAAAGGGTTTTGTTTTTTTGGGTGGGTGTGATAAACTTTAGGTGGAGAGAAAAATGAAAATCAGAAGAAGTTGGTATGAACTTTTGAAAGACGAAGTTGAAAAAGACTACTTTATTAAACTGCAAGAATTCTTGAAGAGCGAACGCGAAAGATATGATATTTATCCAGAAGACGACCTTGTTTTTAATGCTCTCAACTATGTGCCTTATGACAAAGTTAAAGTTGTAATCCTTGGGCAAGACCCTTATCATGAGCCGCATCAGGCTCACGGACTGAGTTTTTCTGTGCTTGACCCTACGCCCTTGCCACCGAGTCTTGTCAACATTTACGAAGAAATTAAAAATGACCTTGGAATTGAACCTCTGCAAAGTGGAGATTTGAGCCGCTGGGCAAAACAAGGAGTGCTGTTATTAAACACCACTCTAACAGTGCGCAAACACGCCGCAATGAGTCACCAAGGAAAAGGCTGGGAAGAATTTACAAGCAAGATTATCAAACTTTTGTCGCAAAGAAAAGAGCCAATGGTGTTTATGCTTTGGGGTTCGCACGCCGGTCAATTTGCAAGCCAAATTGAACCACAACATCTTGTTTTGACAGCGCCACATCCAAGTCCACTATCGGCATATCGCGGTTTTTTTGGGTGCAAACATTTTTCAAAGTGCAACGAGTTCTTGGAAAAACATGGCATGACGCCTATTGACTGGAAATAACCTTGCTTTTCTATGGCAGCAAAAGGCTTTGGGCAGTAACACTTCTAGATAATCCCATGCAAACACTTTTTTCGTGACAACAAAACAAGGTTTTTTTAAACACTTTCATAGGATGATGCAAAAAAAGTATTGTTAACAAAATTGATAACAATACTTTATTTTGTGGATATTATGACATAATACTCAGGACATGTTGTGGTTTAGTAATTTACTTCAATAAGGCCGTATTTTGAGTCGGCGCGTTTGTAAAGCACATTAACCTTGCCTGTTTCCGCGTTCAAGAAAACGAAGAAGGTGTGACCAAGACGCTCAATAAAGTCTTTTGCGTCTTCAACTGTGATTGGGTCAAGGTCAAAGGTCTTTTTCTTGTAAATGTCAGGAAGTTTTTCTTCTGGTGTTTCGGTGATGAATTCAAAAGCATTGACTTCTTTAACCCTGGACTTTGCAAGATTTTTGTCCTTATGACGAACGATTTGACGCTCAATTTTTGGAAGTGCGAGGTCTATGTTATTAAACATTTCATCACTTGCAACTTCACTCCTGTAAAGCATGCCCTTATTGACAATTGTCAGTTCAAGTTTTTGAGTTTTGTTTTGCTCAGAGCAAACAACCTTTGCTCTGGCATCCGAACCAAAATACTTTGAAAGACGCTCTATTTTTTCAGTGGCAATCTCTTTGAGTTTTTTTGAAATCTTGTAATTTCTTTCAACAAATTCTATTTTCATGTTTCTCTCCTTTTGTCCTTTATATTGTAGCAAATTTATCTTTTTTCTCCAAACAAAAAGAGGTATTTTTCAATATTGACAACACGGGCGTGGCATGATATAATTTTTATATGGAAATTAAGCGCAGAACAATTAAAGAATCTATGCAAGGCAAAAGAAAAGAACTTAAAAAACACAGGTCTTATAAACTGCCTAGTTTTTTCCGAAATCTATTGATTTATGGCACAACCGCTGTTTTGCTGCTTTATTCTGCCTACCAAACCGCTTATCAAATTCCTCTTATTGCACGCCGAATTGACTATGGTATTTATAGCCTTGCGGCTGCCAATTACATTGCAACTTCCCTTCCAAATGTCAGCGAATTTTATCAGCAGGCAGACGAATATGATGTTGATTTAAGATATTCGCTTTTTAATGACAGAATTGCGCGCCTTATTCCCCCTCCCGAAGGAAAAAATTATTTGATAAACATCAATTTTGAAACAGATGAGGAGCAGAGAAAGGCTATATCTGATGCGTTTGATGAATACAACCAAATTTTTTCAATTATTAACCCTAACTATTATTTCAAAGTTAACTTTAGCCCCACAAAACTTGATATGAACAATCTGCACTGTGTGACGGTAAATATCAGCGAGCGTGACGGGAATATTTTGGGAACGACTTATCTTTTTAGAGACCTTACACGAAACAACTCATATTTGAATTCTGCTAGGCCAAGAGGTATACAATTAGACCCTACAGTTTTACATAGGCCAAGAGTTTTAAAAAGCGTCATGCAGCATGAATTTGGGCATTTGCTTGGACTGCATGATGACTATTTGTTAAAAGAGCCTTTTGTTAACACAATTATGTCTACCATAAACTTCTCTATACCAATTTCACAAAATGACCTGATGATTTTGGACTGCCTTTATAGAAACCCAGAAAATATTCTTTCAGATGCAGAAATTAAGTCTGCCCTGCATGATCTTTCCTTTGATATGCTCGCAAAGAGATACAACATTAATCTTGAAATGTTAGAAAAAGAACCCACCATAAACGAGTTTCAAGAAAAATTTGGCAATTGGGAAATATTTTGGAGAAATGGCGAAATTGAAACTTTGGGTGATGAAAATTTGTATTCTATAAATTATAATCAACACGAATCTTGCTTATATTCGTGGCGAGGAAATACTTTCTGGGCACAAAGATATAATGACCAATTTATTGAAAATGACCCATTTCAACGCGTAATTCATAGATTAGACGACTTGCGTTTCGTGCTTACGGACAACACTGTTTATAAATTTTACTCTGTCGGCAAACATATATTTATGTATACAACTTTTAAAGAGCAAGGCGAAACAGTTAGTTCATTAAACTATCTCGGCAGTCGTGTCAGTGAGGAGGAATTTCTCACTGAAAAAGAATATTTTGAAAACCAGTTGCTTGAAAATGAATTTTTAAAGTTAGAAGATGATAACGAGAAAGTTATAAAGCAAGAATTATCTGACGAGCAAATTTAAAATTGAAGTGGCGTTTTAAAGTAAAAATAAAAAACGAAGGCAAGGGTCTTCGTTTTTTTGTTTACTAGACGCAAAGGTAAATTCGTTCTTTGCAAAGGTCTGTTCGCATTTTATTTCCTTGATGCAAAGGTCAATTCGTCATTTTCGCAGTCAATTTCAATGACGCCGCTATTCTTAAGTTCGCCCATGAGTATTTTTTCGGCAATTCTGTCCTCAATTTCCTGCTGGATATATCTTTTAAGCGGGCGCGCGCCATATTCCAAATTTGAGCCTTTGCTTACAATATGGCTGAGGGCGTCCTCGGTTATCATTATGGACAAGTTCTTTTCTTTGAGTCTTTTGTTTATGCCAGAGATGAGCAATTTTGCAATTTTGACAAGTTGAGATTTTGTCAGTGGTTCGAAGACGCAGATAACATCAATTCTGTTGATAAATTCGGGCTTAAAGCGGTTTTTGAGGGACTGAAGATATATTTCTTTTGTGGTCACATTTTCTTCATCATCACCAAAGCCCAATTTTTTATTTTGGCTGACTTCACTTGCGCCGACATTTGATGTCATGATGATGATTGTGTTTTTAAAGTTGACGGTTCTGCCCAAGTACCAGGTATGGGTCCCGGCCAGCGGCACCTTCAGTCTGTTCAACTGGGAGATTGAGACCATCGACTATGAGGCCCCCGACGGCTCCCGCCAGACTCTCTCCATCCCGGACTGCGCCGCGGCGCGGCAGCCGGAGTACCTGGTG
>CANPWN010000021.1 GCA_947584415.1 uncultured Clostridia bacterium
CTTTTTCATTTCTACATTATAGCATAAATTTTCTGAGTTTTTAAATTTTTCTAACGAAAAGTTGCAAAATGCAAAAAGAAATTGCAAAAACTTAAAAAGTATGATATAATACAAAATGATAATACCTGACAGGTGCAAAAGGCGATTTGTCTTTATTTTAGGGAAGTTTAAGGATACGAAATAAGCAAAAACGGCACTGAAAAACACTAAACAATCTTGTGCCAAGAAAACTTAAAATCCCGAGGATGAAAGTCCGTGAGGGTTCGACTCCCTCCACCAGCACCAAAGAGGAAAATCCCCATGAAAAAAATAATAATAGCAGGTTTTGCAGGGATTGGAAAAACATATCTTGCAAAAAAATATAAAAATGTGATTGACCTTGAAAGCAGCAAATTTGTGTATGACTACTCGAATGTTCCAGAAACAGAATATGAAAGGATGAAAGGCAAAAAAGATCGCATTCCAAACAAAGATTTTCCCGACAATTACATACAGGCTTTGCTTGAAAGTAAAAAGAAATATGACATTATTTTGATTTGGCTAAAACTTGAAATGTTGCCACTATATGAAAAATATCACATAAATTATTCAGTTTGTTATCCTTCGGAAAAGACATTTGAAAACTATGCACAATTATATAAGGAACGTGGCAACAGTGATGAGTGGATTGAAAAAGTTTGCAGAGGTTATACAGAATATGTTGTCGCACTTAAAAGCGACAAGCACCCAAAAATAATTTTAGATGAAAATGAAAATTTGGAAAGTTATCTTCTTAAAAATGGATTTACATTGGTAGAAAAAAACGGCAATATTGTTAATGGAGGATAGGATGATTTTAGAAGGAATAAATGAAGTTTACACTGGCGAGATTTTTCCAACATTATCTTCAAGTTTAAAACAACTTGACATTGACAGCCCAGAAGCCGAACAAGTTGTGCCATTGATTGACAAAACATTTTCTTTATCAAGTGAAAAAACGGTTAAAAAATTGCAATTTGACGAAGAAGGAAAAGTTGACATATCACGTGGATATTATTTTCATACAATTCCAGTAACTTCATCAAAGGAAAGCATTAAATGTCGTGCGAAATATGGTATTTTGCCTACTGAAAGGTTTGGCTGCTGGGAGTCCGCAGAAGAAATGCGTTTTTGCGTAGGAGTGAGTTATTGTGACGACTTGAAGGAAGGAACAAAACTGGGCAAGCGTTATATTGGAGACCCAAAATATAATTTTTGGGACGAGATGCTGAGCCAAACGGGAAGAGTATCATTTATAATAGACCCGTCAATTACTGATGAGTCTTTGGAATTTTTGTCTTACATAGATGGCAAGCAGCCAAAAACAGAAGAAGAGAAACGAATTTTTGAATTTGTGGAAAGTCTATCTCCGAAAGCGAAGGAAATTGTAAAAGGGCTGTATAAGACCTCATATTCTCAATTTAATTGGAGAGCAATAGTTGGTGGAATTCCGCCGCAATTTGTGGTAGGTGTTTTTATAAACACCGATTATCAAGACGGCATTCACACGGAAACAGAGGAAGAAAAAGCAAAATGCCTTCAACTTGCACAATTTTGCGCAGACACCTTTAACTGCCCGTTAGTAAATCAAGAAGGGCGCTGTATTTATCAAGCGGAAAAACACGATTTGTCAGTTTAAAAAAACGGCTTAATGCCGCTTTTTTTAAACTTCTTTTATATCCACAAAATTGTTGATGAAAATTCCAATTCCAAGCGCTCCAGGACCGGTGTGACAAGCCACGCTGAGTGAAAGAGGGTCGCAGAAAACAATTTTGATGTTAGGTATTTCTTGTCTAATTTCTTCTTTGCACTTTTGTGCTTCTTCAGGGATGTTTGTGTGGGCGAGAGCAAGCACCATTTTGCCGCTTTCATATTCATCTTTAAATTCGTTTTCAAGTTCGCTTTTCAGTTTTTGAATTATTTTCTTCTTGGCTTGACCCATGGACATTGTGATAGCAAATTTTTCAAAAGCCCCGCCACGAGTTGAGAGGATAGGTTTGAGTTTGAGTAAGTTACCGAGCGCCGCAACGGTTGGTGTCACTCTTCCGCCTTTTTTAAGATATTTTAATTGGTTGACAACAAGATAAATTGAGCATTTGTCCTTTGTCTCTTCCAAATATTCCTTAATTTCTTTTGCACTCTTGCCCATCTTTGCAAGTTCAAGTGCCTCCATAACACTCATTTTTTGAGAGATGGAAATTCTCAAATTGTCCACAACCTGCACTTTGTCGTCAAACTTTTTTGCATACTCTTTGGCATTTTCGCAAGTGCCACTAAGCCCGCTTGTCATAGGGATATAAACAATCTCATTGTAAACTTTGAGAAGGTCTGTCCAAAGTTCTTCCAGGTAAGTTTGAGAAGGCTGTGAGGTATGAACATCTGCGTCTTGTGCGAGTAGTTCAAAGAAATGTTTTTGAGTCATGTTAATATCTTCAAGATATTCCTCGTCATTTATTGTGAAAGGCATTGGGATGACAAAGCAGCCCAACTTTTTTCCTTCTTCCTGAGTTATGCCTGAATTTGAGTCTGTTACAACTATGACTTTTTTCATAAGTTCTCCTCGTTCATAAAAAATCACAATCAAATTATAACAAAAAAGAAAATAAAAAACAACAAAATTTTCATGGTTTAACAAAAATGAATTTTTAAACATACATAAAGGATATGAAAAGTTGGAAGGATTATTTTGGCAGCAATTTTCCAGAGCCTCTGCTTATGCCCACATCATTAAGCCCGAATAATGTGCAAATCCCACCGCAAATGCTTGTCGGCCCAACGGGTCCACAAGGTCCAAAAGGTGACAAAGGTGACAAAGGTGACAAAGGCGACAAAGGTGATAAGGGTGAAATTGGGCCAAAGGGCGACAAAGGTGAAAGAGGAGCAAGGGGTCT